>JAZGFE010000153.1:0-9150 GCA_036479215.1 Nannocystaceae bacterium
GTAAGTTTCTGTGGGCGCTTGTATGACCATGTGGGTGAGACTTTTCTCGCCCACATCAACACGACTCGCGTAGGCAAACGTGGTGTCATGTGCGCCTATGTGGGGCCGAGAACTTTCCACTGTCGAGGAGTGAAGCCATTCAGAGACTCACTGGTTCATGCCTCGCCGTTCAGTGCTCCGGGTCGCTTCGGGGGGCATGACAAACTCGCGTATCTCTACCGTATCGATTCTGCTAAGGCTGAGGAAGCGTTTGGTACGACGGTCAGGCTGTTAACTGGAGTGTGGGAGCACGTTACTCACGGTGAAAACATTCGTCCTGAATGGCTTGAGAGCTTGCATGCTTTGAAACAAGAGCCTAGTTCTGCCCAGGAGCTTCGGGGGCAAGCTTGATGCGAGGCGTGATGTGCGATAGAATGAAGTTCGGCTTACAGTGCAACGAACGAACGAACGAACGAACGAACGAACGAACGAACGAACGAATGAACGAACGAACGAACGAACGAACGAATGGAGGGATTGATGCTGGAATTTTGGAAACGATCTAAGAGCATGCTGCCATTCGCAACAATGCTTGTTGTTGGGATGTTTGCTTGTGGGGGGGAGCGGTAATGCACAACACACGGACTCCGGTGCGGATAAAGTTGATGTTGAGGCTATCGTTCAACAGTTTACCTCATCAGACAGGGAGTCCGGCGGCAGATGACGCGCATTCGCCGGGATATGGCTGTATGTCGTCGGTATGCGGGTCGTAGGCCGGTAGTGCCGCGCCGCGACGACGAATCGGTCATTTGGATAGATCCGCATGGGAGAATAAAGTATGTGAAATTCGTCACGGGAGGATCGACAAAACGTCGAGACTATGCATCCTTCTTGATGTGAGCGCGTACGAACCGCGGTCCGCAGAGAAACAACAGATCTGGGCCCGCTTCGGGCTCGGCGTCGAGAAGCGGCACGCCGCCGACACGGGCCGATCAAGGATCTTGCAGGGGCGGCCGGTCCCCTGGCTCGCGGGTCGTTTCAGGCGATCGATTCAAGCGCTAGCCGCCGGAGTCCCTGACGTGCAACGATCGGGGCCAGTCGCCCCTCTTTCCGCTGCCGCGCAGGGTCGCTGCCACGTCGGACCGCGCCGAGCACGTCGCCGGCGAGATCTCGGGCCTCGCGGAGGCTGAGCACACCGTGGTCGCCCAACTTCACACGACGCTGGGTCCCCGTCGCCGTGCGGTAGGCCACGTAGTACGTCCGTCGGCCCGATGGCGAGATTCGGCAGCCGAATCCTCGGAACTGCTCATCCCACAGCCAGTACCGCTTGGTCGTAGGCATCGCACCCTCGACCGCTCGTTGCGTCAATCCCATCGCTATTCGCTTCCATTGGTGGTCACCGACGGGTCACCGACGGTCATCACTTGATCACCAACAACCTACGCGTTCATGAGTGATGGCGCAACAGCTGAATGACGAATTTTCCTCGAATTCAGCCTCGCACGAGTCTTTTGAGGCAATCTGATAGAGCCTGATCGAGCCTGATCGAGCCCGATCGAACCTGGGCGGGCGAAGACAACGGACTGGAAATCTGTTGTGGCTTCACGGCCACCCAGGGTTCGAATCCCTGCTCCTCCGCCAGTTATTGATAATTTGGAGCTGCTTCGGTGGTCGGGTATCACGCAAGCAGCTCCGCGCTATCACGCACCTGTCACGCGGCGTGAACGGTCCTTTTCCGAGGGTGGCTCCGTCGACCCTGGTGGGAACGGAGCTCCGCCCTACGAAACTTGCCTCCCAACG
The DNA here is from genome assembly GCA_036479215.1 of Nannocystaceae bacterium. Lineage (GTDB taxonomy): Bacteria > Myxococcota_A > Polyangia > Nannocystales > Nannocystaceae > FL481. The sequence goes on from JAZGFE010000153.1 coordinate 1,780, forward strand.
TTTGCGAGAAGAACAGGTCGACCACCTGCGCCTGGTCGTAGCAACACCGCCGAGCTGGCCCTGGTCCTTGGCGCTCACGGGCTTTGAGAATCAGCCCGTCGAGGACCCACACCCGCGTGTCGAGGTCATGGCTGTGGCTCGCCACTCACGACTGCGCGCTACCGTCCGAGGCGCCGCTCGAGTAGTGTTTGAATTGCCGCTGTGGGTGCCGACGCGAGGGCCGTCTCGCTATGATGTCGGGCACGTTGCTCATCGCCGCTACGCTGGTACAGGTCGGCGAGCACCGCGGACCACATGTACGAACCTGCGAGCCAGGCTGGCGGAACAAAGCCGTCGAGGCGTTCGAGCGCGGCGGCGGGGCCTTTCCACTGGGCAAGGGCGACGGCCTGGTTGAGGCGGTGCAGTGGAGATGGAGAGACCTCGTTGAGCAGCTCGTAGGCTCGCACGATCTTCTCCCAGTCCGTCGCTTCGGAGGAGGGCGCGAGGCAGTGCTCGGCGGCGATGCCGGCTTCGGCGTGATAACGCGAGTACGCCTCGCCCTGCGCGGACGCGGCGAGCCAGCGCATACCGAGTTCGATCTCGCCGCGATCCCAGCGTTCGCGCTCCTGTTCTTCGAGCAGGAGCAGGCCGCCGAACGCGTCGACGCGACCCCCCAGACGTGCGCGGTGCAGGTGCATGAGCGCCAACAAGGCAAAGCTTCGCGGACCTTCGCCTAGGGGATGGTCCGCAAGCAGGGTGCCCAAGCGGATGGCCTCGTCGCATAGCTCGCGCCGCAGCGTGGCGTCCGCACGACTGGAGAGGTAGCCCTCGGTGAAAAGCAGGTGCAGCACCGCTTGGACCGCCGGTAGGCGCGCTGCGACTTCCTCGGAGGCAAGCCCCCCGAACGTACGCGGGTCGAGCGGACTCGACCGCGCCTGGGCTGCCGCACGCAGGTTGTCTCGCGCCCGTGCCAATCGCTTGTAGACCGCGGCTTCGCTGGCGAAGAGGCGAAGGGCAATTTCGCCGACGCTGAAACCGCAAAGGGTCCTGAGTGCCAAGGCGAGTTGCGATTCGACCCGATTCACGGGGTCGCAACATACGAAGAGCATGCGCAGCAAGTCGTCGCGCAACTCGCCTTCGAAACTAGGGTCGCTCACGTCCACCGTCGGCGACACGGCCTCCTCGGCCTCTTGCTGGCGCTCGCTTCGAATGCGCTCCCGCCCGCTTCGCTTGCGCAGCTCGTCGAGTGCCTGATTGTGCGCCACGCGAAAAAGCCACCCCGTCGGCTGCTTGGGCTCGCCCTTCGCGGGCCAGACGGATATCGCCTTGAGAAGCGCCGACTGAACCGCATCCTCGACGAGCTCGAGGTGCTGCGAGCCCAGCCGACGACACAGTGTCGCCACAAGTCTCCCGTACTCGCGGCGAAAGAAGTGCTCGACGAGCACGGTCACTTCCCGGGTGTGTGAATCTCGATGACTTCGACCCCCGAGCCGGGCCGAACCAACCCGGGACACTCGCGGGCCACCGCAATCGCACCATCTAGGTCCGCCGCCTCGACGATCATATAGCCGCCGACCAGCTCCTTGATCTCGATGAACGGACCATCGGCGTTTTCGACTGTCACCAAGCTACCCGCCCCGAGCTTGCCCCCCATATCGACGAGGTTGGCCTCGAACTTCTTCTGCCAGGCGCCGAAGCTGGCGTACATCTCCTGCATTTGAGCAGGCGAGAGCCCTGAGGACTCACCTTCCGTGGAGTCGGCGGAGGGTAGGCTACGTTGCATACAGAGAAACTTGGGCATTGGATTGGCTTCCTTTTCGGGCCGGCACTTGGCACGGGCACGGAAGAGACGGGCGAGGTGGCGAGTTTTGGACAGCGTGGATTTTCTTGATGGCGTGGACCGCGCCTCATCTCCCCCCGCCCCCCACCTCAGACTCCAAGCTCCCAGCCCGGGCCGCCCAGTCCCGCTTGCTGGCCTTCGCCCGCGCTATGATCTCTTTGAGATTGCTGGCATGCCGCAGCCAGACGGTGCCCGAAAGGGCCAAAACGAGCACCTTGCACACCATGTTCACATCGCTGATCAGCACACCGATCGCCATCACCGTGGCGCCCGTGAGCGAAGCGACGGCCGAAACGCGCGTGAGCACGACTGTTTGTACATACAAGAACAACCCCATCAGCGCAGGCGCCGGGTCCAGCACGAGAAATACCCCCAATGCACAGGCGACGCCTTTGCCTCCGCGAAATCGCAGATAGACCGGGAAAATGTGGCCAATGAACGCAAAGAAGGCCACGACACCGAGCTCGACGCCCGGTTCCGTCAGGGTGCCGAGCGCCCACTGTTGACCCGCGAGCCAGACGGGAAGACCCGCCTTGAACACATCGAGCAAGAACACGACCAGCCCCCACCCGCGACCCAAGGCTCGCACGGCGTTTGTCGCCCCGATGTTGCCGGATCCGACGGCCCGCAGATCCACACCGCGCAACAAACCGATCGTCACCCCGATAGGGACGGCGCCGAGAAAATACGCGAACACTGACCAAGCCACGACATCGGTGAGCAGAGAGGACAAAGCTTGGCGAGCTTACTCGCGGTGCCGAAACGCCACCACCCCCGCGTCCGTCTCACAGGCAGCGTGGGCGCGGCCAGAGCTCCGTGGCCTCACAGCTCCGTGGCCTCACAGCTCCGTCACGCGCCCGGGCCTTCGTGACGCCGCCCGTCAGGCGGCCGGGTCAGGCGGGTCAGGCGGCCCGTCGCGCTGGAAGTCGCACTGGAATGCCGCGCTCGTGCAGATAGCGTTTGGCCTGTTCGATGGTGTAGAGGCCGAAATGAAAAATGGAGGCCCCCAGCGCGCCATCTCCTTCGCCCTCTCCGACCGCGAGTCCTTGCCGAATGTGCTCCAGGTTGCTCACACCGCCACATACGATGACCGGTGTGCTCACGCGGCGCGCGACGGCGCGTGTGAATTCCAGATCGTAACCCGTACGACCTTCCTCCGCGTCCACGCTGGTGATCAGAAGCTCCCCCGCGCCAAGTAGATCGACTTGTTGGCACCACCACAGCGCATCGAGTCCGGTGGAGCGCGTGCGTCCGTGCACCAACACCTCGTGTAGCACCGGATCGCCGGGGCGCATGGGAGTGAGTCGACGCACGTCGACGCCCACGACGATCGATTGCTGTCCGTAGCGGTCGGCCAGCCGGGTGATCAACCGCGGAGAGACAACCACCGCGCTGTTGACGATAACTTTGTCCGCGCCAGCAGAGAGGAGATTCCGCACATCTTCCTCGCGCCGCACCCCGCCTCCAGCCGTCACCGGTACGAATACCTGCGGCGCCACGCGGCGCACCACATCCCGAAACTTGCGGCGCCCGTCTTCAGTGCCGGTGATGTTGATGAAGCACAGCTCGTCGGCCCCCTGCCGATCGTACAGCCGCGCAGCCTCGACGGGATCTTCTGGGTCTCGCATGCCGCGAAAGTGCACGCCTTTGACGACACGTCCGTCGCGGATATCTAGCCTGGGGATGATGCGTCGTTTCAACACGCAGACTCTCTCCTCCTCAAGCTGCCTTACCCCCCAGCAAAAAAGCTCTCAAGAACCGAAGCCCTGCTTGTTGGCTCTTCTCGGGGTGGAACTGGCAGCCGTACACGTTGTCGCGATTCACCGCCGCTGCGAAAACGATATTGGCGTATTTGGCGGTCCACATCACATCGCTGGCCTGGGCAGGCTCCACGTAGTAGCTGTGGACGAAGTAATAGTGCTCCCCCGACGGCTCGACGTTGTTCCAGCCCATGTGCGGCACCTTCAGGCGCCTCTCGGCATCACCTTCTCGCAGGGTCATATCGTTGGGGAAGCGCCTACACAGTCCGGGCAGAACGTGTAGGCCCTCGACGCTATCCGATTCTTGGCTTCCGTCGAACAAGAGCTGCATCCCCAGTGAGATCCCGAGAAAAGGGTCTCCGCGCTGGATCACCATGCGCAACGCCTCGCCCAGGGCGCCTTCTACGACACGTGCGACAGCCGGCGCGAATGCGCCCTGACCCGCAAAGACCACCATGCGGGACCGCGCGACCACATCCGGATCACTGGACACTTGGACAGAGGCCCCCACTTGCAGGAGCGCGCGTTCCACGCCTCCGAGGTTGCCGTGGCCCGCGTCCACCAAGGTTAACTCCCGTGCCATTGCGCCCTGGCGCGAACTGTAGCACAGCGGGCCGGATCCAGCGTCCCCGGCCGGCGGCATCACACGCAACCCGCGCCTTGTGTGCCCGACTCCCCACCAAGGGGGCGCGAATCAGCGACCGGATGGGTTCGGCGCGATCTCCGGCACATCGGTATCAACCGACCCGGCGCCCCCCCGCAGGCCATCGATATCCGGCGCAACGTAGTGCGTCTCGCGTTCCAACTCGGCGAGGACATACAACGCTCCGACCAGGACGATGATCACGACGCTGACCAGCTGGAATGGCAGCGAAACAAGACCCGCCACCGCGGCTCCTCGGCTGTGTTGGGGCTTGCGTAACTTGCGCAGAACACCTTTATAGAAGTCGGGGGGCACCTCCACCGCAGGTAGATCCCCCATCACGGAAATCATCCGTTGGAGATCCACGACCTCTTTGCTTGCCTCCACCGAGCCCTGCAAGTCGCGCTCGAACGCCTCTTTGTCGCTCGGATCAAGTCGAGCGTCGAGATACGCCGACATGCGCGCTGAGCGTTCGTCCGTTCCCGACATCAGTTTCTACATCCTAGCAGCACCGGGTGGTTCTCCCCAGCTGTCGTCTCCCCGAGACATCTCCGCCACCAGGGCCGGGCCCATCGGACGCGGGCCCGGCCTTGGGCGATGGATCGCAGGACGGCGGGGACGCGAGGCGATGAGCCGATCCCGGTCCGGCGAGCGTCCACGACGGCCTGCGCACGGCAGCTCCACGACCTGGGGTACGACGCAGGACCGTGACTCCTGCACAAGCTACGCGATGGGGCACGCAATGGATCATCGCAACCGATCATCGCAACCGATCATCGCAATAGGGGTTGTAGCCGGGCGCGCAGGCTCAACCGCGCGCGATGAAGGCGAGATTTGAGCGTACCTTCAGCGAGCCCGGTGATTTTCATGATGTCTTGGTACGTCAGGCCCTGGATATCGCGCAGCACGATCAACAACCGATGATCGGGTTCAAGGCCGGTGAGTTCCCTTTGGATGGCCAACTCCAGTCGATCCCCCTCGAGTACAGCCTCGGGACTGGGCACGACGCTTTGTAGGCTGACGACGGGACCGCCGCTCTCGGCCGCCAGATGGGCCTGAGGCGTCTCATCCAGATCGGCACGCCGATGATGATGACGCCCTTTGAGATACTTGATCCGATTTTTGCAGGTATTGGATGCAATCCGGTACAACCATGTATAAAATTTTCCCTCACCGCGGTAGTTGCCGATCGCTCGATATACGGTGATAAATACCTCTTGAGCCAGGTCCTCTGCCTCCTGACGGTCACCCAGCATCCTGTACGTAAGTCCGAATATACGGTCTTGGTACGTGGACACGAGCTCACGAAATGCCCGTTCCTCGCCCTGTTTCAGTCGACGAACGAGGCGCCGATCGCGACGCAGGATCGCCTGGCGCTCTTCGTCGAGTTCGGGTGCCGGTACCTCCCCGCTCGTCGAAGTCCGCCCCTCACGAGCCTGCCTAGGATCTCGCATGTTCGTGCCCGTCAACGGTCCGGATGCATGCGGATCCCGAGGTTCGCTCCCACTACGGTCGCCAAGTTGGGGCCACTGACTTGCTGGGAAACGCCGACCCCGAGATCGACCCCCCAACCGCCGACCCGAGCGTCGCGCACGTACGCCACACCCACCGATACGAACACACGATCGTCGTCACCGCCGCCCCCGTAGCCGTCCCAATAGGAACCCACCCGCACGGGCACCGGGCCGAGCACGAGTTCGGCGCTCCCTCCGAGGATCGGGCGCACCCGCTGCTCATCCGCGAAAGAAGTGAAGTCGTAGCTACCGTCGACGTTCAAACTCAGCTGAGGACGACCCAACGGATACACCGCGAGCCCATGGCTGACGGACAGAGGATAGGCACTGATCCGACCCAGCTCATGGGTATCCACCGACACCTCAGCATCGAGACCCACCCCGACGAGCGCCAGATCTCTTTCCTCGGTAACCGCCGGTGGATGAGCGCCCGAAAGGTTCTCCACCACCACGCCGATCCGCATCCAACGACCCGCCACGAACAGTAGAGAGAGATCGAGACCCAAGGACTTGAGCTTGCTGTGCGCGTCGTCAGCGATGCCATCATCGTTCAAATAGCGCAAGCTCAGGTACTGATATTTTGGCTTCAGGCCCAACGATAACCAGTTTCGAAGCATGACCACACTGATCGGTACCGCGGCCTGGTGACCCAGCAACGAGAGTTCCAACGCTCGTGCCTCACCATCGACCGCGCTAAAATATACCCTCGGCGACGCGCGGAAGAAAGTGTACATCAATCCGACGGCTAGCCGCGGGTTGTTCAACGAGTCCACCACCAGCGCCGCCAAACCGTGCATGCGATCCGACACGCCCAACTGATAGTACGACTGGGCCTCGAACAGTGGTTTCACCGACAGAGCCGCTGGATTCGAAAATGCCGCGGCGGCGCCGGTAGCTGAGCCGCGTGTGGACTGACCCATCGCCAGGCGGCGCGTCCCTTCCACCCCGATGGCGGCATGAGCCGGCATGCTGATCAACGCCGCGGCCGACATCGCCAGGGCAACGATGCAGCTCGCAAGTAGGAACGGCGGTCGGAGACCGCTAGAAGATGCGCGCGCGACCGGTCTCATACGATGCGCGCAGCATAGTGGCCCGGGACGGGCGCATCAAAAATCCGCCACACCCCCCGTGGCATCTTTGCGCTCCTGTGCCGGGAAGAGGTGGATGTACAGCCGGCCTACGCGCCTCGCGTGGGCTATGCTCGTGTCGATGTCGCATCCCCCTCCCGCGCCGAAAACCGGTCGCGCCCCAGACCGCGACGACGCGATGGACGCTCGGATGTCGGAGCTTCTGGCCAAGTTGAGCGACGGCGAGACGCCGGCAGAAGACGCCCTCGTGGGGCTCGACGAGGACCCTCCGCCATCCCTCCGTGCGCCGCGCGACACGCCGCCCCCCCCCACAGCGCATCCCGCAACCCAGCCCGCCTCCTCGCCCGCCTCCTCGCACGCCACCGCAACAGAAGGCCCTCCGTCGGTCGCGCCGATGCCGCTGCCCACCCCCTCGCCAGCCGCGGGGAGTCCCGATCTCCCGCGACCCGCCCGGCGCTTGGAGCTGGACTACGATCGAGCCGGCGCCCGCCCCTCCACGCCAGCGGGGGCGCCCACAGCCCCAACCGGGCGCTCCGGGGAAGCGAGC
>JAZGFE010000154.1:0-66010 GCA_036479215.1 Nannocystaceae bacterium
CATCTCATCGTCCATTCTCAAAAAAACCACAAGTGTTTTCTTTGTAGTCTATATCGCGAAAATACTCCCTGGCGATAATGTCCCAAACGAACAAAAGGCCTCGCAATGAGGGGATCACTCAGGGCAGTTGGACCGTCATCTCGGTGCGTGGGTCCGCATTACAACAAGGGGCTCCATTTCCGAAGTTTCTCGCACACCGCCCACCGCCCACCGAGCCGAGCGTCGTCGAACCCCGTCCGCGAACCCTGCCCCCGCACATCCACATCGCGCGTTCCCGCACCTGACGTGATCTAGCGCCAGCCGTTGTGACGCCGCAGGGAATCGAGGGGCGTGAGCGTACGCGGAGCGCCGAGCTTCGAGTGTAGGTGTCTCAGCGCCTGTGGGTCGATATGCTCGATATGCGTCGCCCGCTCGAATCCCCTCGGGACGTTCAGCACAATGGACAGGCTCTGATCGTCCGACAACAGCGTGTACTCAGCCCGCATCCGCCCAAGCAACTCCTCCCCTGCCCAGATATCCACGCTCGGTCCTCGAGCGTCCAACGAGGCGGGATCAACGGAACCGGGCTCCGTCCACCAAGTTCGTGCCCCAGTGGGGTGCAAGATCCCCGCGAGGATCATGCCCGACGCCGATTTCCTCTTCCTAGACGCTCTCGACTCGCTACCGCGAGCCCACAGCCCAACGGCTTGGATCACATCCGAAACCTGGTTCCAGCCGTAGTCGGAGACCCAGTCATCGGAGCAGTAGCTCATGAAATCGGTATGCTGGTCGTCGTAGAGCTCCCCCGTCCGCTGGTCAAAACCCCACACCCCAGTTCGCCCGCCCACGTGGGGATAGTCGGCATCCGAGTTTCCCTCCGCTCCACTGCACTCCACGTGCCTCCTTCCGTGATTGTGGCCCAGTTCATGTACGAAGGTCCACGCCGACGCGACGCCCACTGCCGTCCGATATCGAGCCGCGGCGGGTTCTTTGGGGCTACCCGGCACGTAGCCGATGCCCGCAATGCCCATGGTCGACACACAGGGACTCAGAACCCCGTAGTAGTACACTTCCGCTGGCGCATCATCCTTAGCCCGCGCCTGGCTGATGGCTCCGAGTAGTTCGATCCACCCATCAATGTCGAGCTCGCCTTCCCATTCGAGCGCCTCGTCCCGCACGCGCATCTGCACGTCGTTCAGAGGGTAGGTCGCGTACAAGATGTCACGGTAGCCTCCTAAGACCGCTGCTGCATCGCCCGTGACGGTGCAATGCCGGTAAGTGTGCGCTACCGCCACAAGTACAACACGAATCACCTGCTCGTTCCCCTCCACGCCCAGGTCGGCGGTCCCGATCGCGGGGACCCGCGGGAACGGAGCTGGAAGGGAGGTATCACTCATCGCGTCGTCAACCTCATGCAGGCTCAGTCGGTAGCGCATGCCCTCACGCACCATATCTTCCGACAACATCCAAGAAAAGCTGGTCGCCAGAGAAGAAAAATTGCTGACCGTTTCGACAAATTTTCGAACTCTGATCTCGCTCGCATCGCCGCCTTCGTAGACGATATGCAAACGCGCCTCGATCTCCCGCGCCTGCCAGTCGGGCGCCAGGCTCCACCCTGCGCGTACGAGCATCTCTCGCCCCGCCACAAGCTTAGCGTTGCGGTCGCTGTGGCTCACGACAGACCCCGCGACCGCCAGGTCCACTCCGACACCTTGGTTGGCCTCCACCGTACCGAATCGGATGCCCCGAGCCTGGTCGCTTCGCGAGCAATTTTCTGATCCAGCGCCGGGCCCTTCTCCTTCCACACAAGCATTGTCGTCCGAGCATCGGAGCCCGGCACGGCATAGCCCGCAAGATACGAGTTGGTCGCAGCCGCACTCCATCTGAAGGCACGAGATCTCACACACGCTACTATCGTCGCAAGACAACCTCCCGGAAACGATATCCTCCGCGTCACACCACGCGACGGATCCGTCCAACTGAGTAGTCGGATAGAAGAGCGTCACTGTATCGAATAGCACAACTTCGCGATTCCCCTCCATCCGCACGCTCATGGTCACCGATGGTTCGCCCGAACGCGCTGGAGTACACACACCGATCACGTAGTTACTGCGAACGACACCGTTCGCTCGATTCGCCGCCCGCAAGACGGCCGCTCGCAGCTGATCGGGTCGCTCGACCACGACGTGATTTTGTTCGCTGGAAGCCAACTCCGCGATCTTCGCCATGTCAGCGATTGGCCTCATGCCGATGGTGTAAATACTCGCACCGGATTCGCGCTTGGACGTCATGGCCTTCTCACGAAGCCTCCCATCGCCGCCATCTTCTTGCGTACCTCCGGCGAACACAACCAAGAATTTTTCGTTCCTCGCTACGCCATCCCCCCTCGTTCCCAGAAGCTGTAGCGACCTCAAATATGCGCCATAGAGGTCCGCGAGTCCGCTTCTTACGCTACCGCGTAGAGACTCGATCTGAGCGCGCACAAGCTCGTGATCCATCACAAAATCCTGCAGCAATCTAGACTCAGAGCCCTGTCCGAAGACCACCACCGCGAACTCGTGCATGATGGCACCGCCAGGCCCATCGTCGATAGCGTCAACGTAGGCCAGCGCCGCATCGACCACTTCATCGACCGCAACAACGTCAGAGACCGAAGCCGACAAGTCGAGGGCCAACACCGAATACAAGCCGTAGTCCGACGGGAGCGCCAGACTGGATGTGGATCCGCCCATAGGACCCACATCGAAGCGGTCACCGGTCACATCGTCGACAAGCTCAAACGACGCACGGGTGAGAAGAGGCACGGGGTTACCCGCGCAATCGAGCACGCGGAACCCCAGCTGCATACCCGCTGGCGGAACCATCTGAGGAGATCCGACCCGATCGATCTTGACACAGTCGAAGTCGTATTCGATGCCAGGATCGATCTCACCGTTCCCGACATCCCCGGTTGCCCCGCCCCCCTCGGCCTTCGACCCCGGGGCATCATCGTCGTCGTCGTCGTCGTCGTCATCGTCACCGTCTTCGCCTTCGTGTTCATCTTCGTCTTCATCACCGTCTCCGTCTCCGTCTCCGTCTTCGTCTCCATCACCATCTCCCGCCACGTCGCCCTCATCATCCACCTTCACGCCCCCGGCCTCGCTGTCGGAAACACCACCGGCGGACGCGCCCGCACCACCGCCAGCGTCGGGTTGGGATGGCGCCGACGCAAAGACGTCCGCGCCTCCTCCGGTCACGCCGAGGACCGAAGCATCTAGTTCCGCGAAACAAGCCGGAAACACGCACGCAAACGCCAGGACCGGAGCCATCGCCGTTTCGCATACGTAAGAACGAAGACTCATCTTCCCACCGACCTCGGGCCCATCGTCTGCCCAAGCGAGCGCTTGAGCACCACGAATGTGTCACTTCGGACGGCTCGCGGCCGACCCGCTTGAGCCGCAACGACTGTACCGACACCTATCAACAGGCTCTGTCGGTGGCCGCGCCCCCCACCCCTCGGCGTACTTGCTTCGGGTGGACCGTGCTCCTACCAGCGAGTCACGAGACGCTGGCCGGCGCGGAACAAGCCGACGTCCGGGAACGTCGACAGCTTCGAGATAGGCACCCACCTCACGCCGGAGACACCGTCACCCTCCACCGCTCCACCGCCGGTCGAGCGGAACAAGAAACTCAGATCGAAGTGCTGATGGGCCGGCTCGCACGCTCGCGCCGCAACCTGGTGGATATTGAGGTCAAACAGCCCACTTTGCATCACCTCCACGTCCACGAGTCCCGTTTCTTCAGCGACTTCTCGACGTGCCGCCGACAGCAGATCGGGGTCCGTAGCCTCGATATGCCCGCCCGGTTGTACCCAGCGTCGCATCTTTCGGTGAAAAACCACAAGCACGGCGTCGGCCTGAGCCGAGAGAACGAACGCGCTCACCGTGAAATGGCCCGGATTGAACCGGTGACGCGAGAAGGGAAGTGGAAGATCCGCCGACCACCGACTGCGCACGAGACACCCCACCTCATCATCGGATCGAGGTCGCCAACTACCGAGGACCCGCTGCAGCCCCATATCCTCGGATTCGAGCCTCCCCGGTCGTCCACCCCGCGCCACCGGCAGTCCGCTATGGCCGAATCTGCCTCTTGGGTCCACCTTTTCGCTGGGCCGTCTTGTTCGCCGCCGGACGCTTGGCCGTGACCTTGTTCACTACCTTCTTCGGGCGCCCCGTCTTCGTTTCGTTCTTCTCGGGAGTCGGGCTGCCGCCGCCACGGCTCGCTCCATCTCGATCCGAACGCTCACCTCCTGTTCGAGCGCACCGAGCGTTTCTGGGTCGCCGTCGGCGGCCTAGAGGTCGCACAAAGACCAGAAAGAAGCTGTGATTTTTCCGCGCGTGCACCTGCTTGACGATGCGACTCACGCCAGGCGCATTGGACCGAACCAGCACGAATAGGTCTTTCGTATAGAACCCAAGGTCCTCGTAGGCTGTGATGATTTCCACATGGGTGAGCCGCTGCTGATTCGCGCTGACTTCGTCTTGACACTTGACGATGAGCACGCCGCCGGGCTTGAGCACGCGCCAAGCTTCCACGCCCGCACGCAGATACAGCTCGAACACAGCGTCATGCCATTTTGGACCGTCGCCCGCAGCGTTCGCCTCTCCCGTGGAATACGCATTGCGAAAGTTCGCGTGGCTGCCCGAGCCCGCCAAGTGAACGGCACTGCGCCGATAGAAACCCTCCATATAGGGTGGGTCGAGTACGATGCAATCCATCGAACCGTCCGCGTAGGGAAGGTCGCGGCAGTCGACACGGCTTCGGTACTCGAATGAGCAATCCGGTGGAGCATCGTTCGACGCGATATCCGACGCGATCACCTGGTACCTCCCGGCTGGAACCCGCCGCCAAAACACCCCACGGCCGAAGGTCACGTCCGCCACCGTCGCGCCCTCGTCCACATGCAGCTGCACGATATCGGCGAATAGCTCGGCGTTCTCTCCAACGCGCGCCGAGTGGATCAGATTGGACGTACTCGTACCGCTTTGGCGACGCTTCGCCCTCGGTCTGTCAGGCACGGGCGCGACACTACACGAAACGGAACACAGGGCCCTCGTATCGCTCCCCAATCGCCGTGGCCCCACCAAACCGCGTCCGGCGTTCGCCTACCCGCTGGCCAGGGCGCGAACGGATCCACCGCGACGGAACCTACCGCACCACTCCGTTGCCGCAACCGCACTGCGCGCGAGCCTGCCCGCTCGACCACTCCGAGGCACGCCACCAGCCGAGGTCGTTGCCCGATCGCGGTGCTATAGTCGCGCCCGTGCTGCAGACACGCCTCCGATCCACAGCGTGCATCGTAGCGGTTGTGATCGGCTCCGCCGCGAACCGTGTGGAGGCCGGGCCCGCGCGAGCGCCGGAGACACGTCCGCCGGACGAGAGCATGCGCGAAGCCGAGACGCTCTATAGACACGGCAAGGCGAAGTTCGAGACCGCCGAATATCAGGAGGCCCTCCTCTATTGGAAACGGGCCTACGGGCTCCTTCCCGACACGGAGGCCGCCAGCGTCATCCGGCACCCGTTGGTCTACAACATTTCGGAGGCGGAGGTCCAAGCCTACGAAGTCACCCGCAATATCGCACATCTGCGCAAGGCTAGAATTCTTCTTGAGGACTACCTGGCGACGCACGCCGCACTGCACGGCGAGGGTGAAGACGCGACGGCGGAGCCGTGCCGGCGCGAGAGCACGCCTCAAGGGACTCAAGCACAAGCTCGCCTCTGCCGAGTCTCGCGGAGAAGCGGCCACCCCAACGGCAGGGACCGTGCTACCGGCTGAAATCGACGCTGGATCGGCCAACGCGGCCGCGTTGGAAGCACCCACATCGACAACGCCATACAGCGAGCGCGAGGCGGAGACACAAGCCAAGTTGGCACGCATGCGCGAACTCAAGATCGATCCACAACTTCGGCAACGAGACCGCAGATACAAGCGCATGATCATCGGGGGCTCGGCCGGCTTGGGTATGGGAGCCTTGTTCGGGCTGGTCGGCCTCTCGGCGGCCGGGGCCGCCGGTGGCGACGGAACGGACACGGACGCGGCCGCCAACTTGGCCGGTGTCTCTTTCCTGCTTTTCTTGGCGGGCGCAGTAGGGGGGGGCATTTTCCTCGCCAAAGGCCTCAGAGGTCGCAAACGGCTCCGCAGCGGGCCATTTCCCACCGCAGCGGCGTTGCCGTTCGTCACCCGCGACGCGGCCGGTGCGGCTATCCTCGTGTCGTACTGATTCTCCGTACCACCACGACAGACCGCGCGCTCCCCGAGCTTCATCCCACTCCTACCCCTCCTCCTCCCCCGCTGTGTCTGTGGCGCTCGCCGTGGGGTCGTCACCCGCGGCGGTCAAGCCCCCACGGCCCCGTACGCTGGCGTAGATGTGCTAGATCTGCGCCGTGTTTGACACGATCTCCAAGGGCTTTCGGGCTGCACGTGAGCGACTGACCGGCCGAGCTGAACTTACCGAAGACATCATCGACAGCGCGCTCAAGGATGTGCGCATGAGCCTCCTTGAGGCCGATGTTGAATTCAAGGTCGTCAAGCAATTCCTTGCGAACGTCAAGGAACAAGCTCTCGGCGACCAGGTGCAAACGGTCGCGGGCAGCCGCAATTCCAAGCTGCGTGTCCGTGCCGAAGACCACTTCGTGCGGATCTGCCATGAGGCGCTCATCGACCTCATGGGACCCGTCGACACCACGCTCGCCATCGCGAACAAAGGCGTCACCGGGATCATGATGGTTGGTCTGCAGGGATCGGGAAAAACCACATCGAGTGCGAAGCTCGCCCGATGGCTACAAAAACAGGAGAAAAACGTGATGCTGGTGGCTGCCGATGTGTACCGGCCGGCCGCAGTGCACCAACTGGAGGTGCTGGGGAAACAACTCGATATCCCCGTGTTCAGCCGCGCGGGCGGCAAACCTGTGGATATCTGCGCCGAAGCCACAGACCGAGCTGCAGCACAGGGTATTGACTACATCATCTACGACACGGCCGGACGCCTGACCGTGGACGACACCCTGATGGACGAACTTGCGCACATCAAGTCGCGTGTTCACCCGGCCAACATCTTGCTTGTGATCGATGCCATGATCGGCCAGGACGCCGTTCAGACGGCCCGTGAATTTGACTCCCGGATCGATATTTCCGGTGTCGTGTTGACCAAACTCGACGGTGATGCACGCGGCGGCGCGGCGCTGTCGATCCGCGCCGCCACGGGCAAGCCGATCAAATTTTTCGGCATGGGGGAGACGCTCGAGAAGCTGGAGGAATTCCGCCCCGAAGGCTTGGCGGGCCGGATCCTCGGAATGGGTGACCTCGTCGGCTTGATGCAGGACTTCCAAGGGGTCGTGGATGAGGAGCAAGCAGCCAGCGATGCTGAAAAGATGCTGGGCGGCGACTTCACAATGGACGACTTCGTCGCTCAGATTAAGAATATCCAGAAGATGGGGTCGATGAAGGACCTGATGGAGAAGATGCCCCTCGGACAAATGTTCGGGGGCGAGATCCCCGATGATGTGCTCGAAAAGGCAGCAGATGACAAGGAGTTGCTAAAGGTCGAAGCGATCGTCTCGTCGATGACCAAACATGAACGCCGGGACCCGAACATTTTTCTCCTCGACGGCGCACGATGCCAGGAGTCGAAGGCGGCCGGGTTCAGTCGCCGGAAGAAAAAGAAGAAACCAGCTCAGAAGATGCGAGACCCGGAGAGCCTCCGCCCTGAAGCTTTCGTAACCAGCCGCGTGGGTCGAGTGGCGAAGGGTTCCGGCCGCGACGAAGAGGACGTGCGCGGCCTCGTCGGCCGCTTTCTGGCCATGCGCGACATGTTTGGAATGCTCGGCGACATGATGGGCGGTGGTGGTCTGCTCGGCAAGATACCAGGCATGGGCAAACTCAAGCAGATCAATGCCATGCGCAAGCTGGCCAAGGATCCACAAGCGGCGCAGGCGTTGATGGGCGGCGGCATGCCCGGCATGCCCGGCATGCCCGGCATGCCCGGCATGCCCGGCATGCCCGGAGCAGGCGATGCGTCCGCACTCCCCCTTGCTTCGAAGCCAAACGCGAAGGCGATAGCTGATGCGCGGGCCAAACGTAAGAAGGCGAAAGACGCTCGCAAGAAGAACCGGCGACGCTAGCCCTCAGTATCCTCTGCGACACCCCCTAGCGATACCCCGTCGTCCACCACACCTCGGACGCTGAGAAAATCCACGACCGTCCCTCCATGCCTTCGAGAAGCATCGATTCGAAACCCGGACGGGTACGACCGAGACTCGGCACTCGATCCGGAGGCGTTGCGCTCGACGACGACCACGGCATCTGGAGTTAGCCAGCCGTAGCGAAGCAGAAGTGCGGCTACCCGCGAGTAGATGCCGATACGAGCGTAAGGTGGATCGAGGAGCACCAGATCGTAGCGGCGACTCGCGGACCGGGCGAGATGGACCTCGACGTCCTCTAGAAACAACTCTACTTGCGACCGCAACGAGAGACGCTCGATCTGGTGCCCCAGGAACAAGACCACATCGCTCGACGACTCGACCAACGTCGCCTTCGCGGCACCTCGACTGAGGGCCTCGATGGACAACGCACCGGATCCCGCGAATAGATCGAGCACGATCGCGCCTCGGCCCTGGGTTTGAATACGATCAAAGATCGCGCTGCGCACCCGAGACGACGATGGGCGCACGCATGAAATGGACTGCGGAAGAGGCATGAGTTGCCTGCCGCCGAGCACGCCCGCTACGATACGATGCACGGGCCCACCTATATCCCATCCAGGTCATCGGCCACAGTCTCTGTGTCGGCAAGGGCGAGATGGACGCCTCCATCCCGTCTCCCCCAGTTCAAGCCGGGGCGAGACGACCGCTAACTGGGGACACCGCCCTCGCACCGCGCCAGATATCCGTAGGCGTCCGCCACCGACAACGGTCTCGAGAAGAGATACCCTTGTGCGTTGACACAACCCATACCGAGCAACTGCTCGGCTTGTACCTCGTGCTCGATCCCCTCCGCTACAGTCGAGAGCCCCAGGCCATCGGCCAGCCCAATGATGGTCCTCGCCATCGCCGCGCTACCGTCGCTTCCGTCGAGCGGATCGACGAAGGACTTGTCGATTTTGAGGCCGTCTACCGGGAATCGCTGGAGGTAGCTGAGCGACGAGTATCCCGTTCCGAAGTCGTCGATCCACACGTGTACGCCGATTTCGCGTAGCTCGTGAATCACGCGGACAACCCGTTCGGGGCCGTCCATGAGCGTTGTCTCCGTAAATTCGATCTTCAGACAAGAGGGATGCAGTCCCGCGTCTCGCAGACTCTTCTCCACCTCGGCGGTGAATCCCGGCTCCGCCACCTGCTGAGCGGAGACGTTCACACAAATGAGCGCACCTCCTTCAAGTTCGAACTCGGTATCCCACGATCGCAATTGTTTCGTCGCCTCAGCCATGACCCAGTTTCCTATCGGAACGATGAGCCCGGTCTCCTCGGCAAGCGGTATGAACTGCAAGGGTGGCACAAGACCCGCAGAACCGCGGTTCCATCTCACCAATGCCTCGAAGCCAACCAGACGCTTGGTCACCAACGACACGATAGGCTGGTAGTGCAGCAGAAACTGCGACTGATCGATCGCCGCCCGCAGTGCGGACTCCCGGCGAAATTGATCGACCGCCTCACTATGGAAACTGGTCTTGAACACCTGATCCCGGCCCTCTGTCCGCGCGCGCAGCATCGCGGCTCTCGCGTCCCTCATGACATCCTCAGGGGCCGAGTACTCCCGCGCGCCGGCAGTGAGCCCTATCCGTACGGTCGCGTAGACAGGGTCTCCTACCAGACGAAGCGGTTTTTCCATCTGGGCGTGAATTCTGGCACTCAACTCGAAAGCTCGCTCATCATCGGGTTCGCCCTCGATCAAGACGGCAAAATTGTGGGCGCTCACACGAGCTAGCAGGTCGGACTGCTCGAGACAGGGGGCGATTCGCGCCGCGACAGAGGTCAGTACCTCCTCGCCTACCTCCCGCCCAAGACTCCCGCTGAGGTAGGAAAATTGGACAATGTCGATGAGCAGCACCGTAAACTCGGTTCCCGGGCTGTGCCGCTTGCGCTCTACAGCCGCGGCGACGCGAAACATGAACGCCTGCACATCCGGCAAACCGGTGAGCACATCAATACTCGATCCGGCGTCGTCGCGCGCTCCATCCGGCATCGAACGTACGAGTCGCCAGCACAGTAGCGCGCTCCGAATCGCATGCTCCAGCAGCGCCGAGGTGATCTCGTCGGCGAACAACACCTCGAGCGCCCCCGCCCGACGCAGTACCTCACGCGTCCGCGCCTTTTGATCAACTGGAGTCGGCTCCGCGATCACCAGGCAGGGCGCATCGGCAGATCTCGCCAGACCCACGGCCTCGTCCACCGACAGTTCGTGCCCGAACACCAGCTCGAAGCGGGATGCCTCGCTCCCTGCCCGCGAGGGATCAGCCGCGAAACCGAACGACAGGGCGGGCTGATTGCAACCACGTAACAATCGCGCCAGTCGATTCGCACCTGGCTTCGACATTCCCGTGAGCAGTAGCGAGACTTCAGCGGCCTCCGACTCCCACTCCAGCTCCATGCTCGGCGATCTCGGAGCATGGTTTGCGGCGACCGACTCCGACCCCGACTCGGGCTCCGCGACACGGCGCCGAACAATGGTCTCGTCGAGGTCTCCGTCGCCAACCCCCAGTGGGGGGGAGGTTGGAGAAGCCCGACGTGCATGGTTCGAGCGGGCCACGCCTCCGCCATCGTCGAACCGTTCTCTCAACTTGACCGAGCAGGCGGAGCCACGTCGGCTACCGGCGGCCACGCCGGTCCTCACCGGGTCGCGCGCAGGCCGGCGCCATCGGCTGGCCGGTCGTTTCGGGACCCTCTCACCTCAACCCGCCGTCGCCCTGGAGGACCAGGCGGCGACCTCTGTCGGCGAGACTGCGTCCTCGGCCGCCAGTCGATCCCAGGCTCTGCGCATGAACCTGCGTCGACGCCACCAGGCGACAGCCACAAGTGGCCCGACCACGACGAAGGGCATTCCCTCCGCGCTCAGCAGTGGGAACCAAGCGAAGCGTGCCATCAGCCCGCCGCGCCACTGGGCATCCAACTCGTGGAGGCCCTTGCCGTAGGCAGTCAACACGGCGGTCTCGAAACCCAGACCCGCACGCAAGCCGAACAGGAGATCCGAGAAGGCTCGGCGCTTGGGGTCGTAGTATCGCAGGTAAGTGAGGAAATCCCGACTCGTCGCGTAGGCGAGCGCAACCTGCTCGCGGTCCGCTCGGAAGGTCGCGTCGAGTTCGTCTAGCACCGGAACGCCAGCGCCGAACACCGCTCCCGCGAGCCGATCGGTTGCCAGAAGATCGATCTCCTCGGAAAGCGAGTCGGCGACCCCCTCATTGAACCAACGCGGCACCGGGGCCCCATTCGTGGCGCGATACAACGCAACATGGGTCAACTCGTGCATCAACAGCGCATCGAGATTTGTGCGTGAGCCGTCCGGGCCGAAGCGCGCGAGCATGATGTCCCCCGTCGATGACCGTGCGACACCAGCGACCCACTTGGGCATACCGGTCGCGCGAGCCACCTGCCCCGCGTGTTCGACATAGCGGATTCGTAGCGTATCGTCCAAATCCCTACCCATGGTCCCTTCGAGGCGAGACCAAAGTGTGGGCAGCTCGCTAAGCATCGCCTGAGCCTCGTCCTCAAGACCGGGCTCGTGATATACGATCATCCTCCCTACCCGCAATTGCTCGGTGGCAGACGCCTGCGCCCATCCGATGGGCAACCCCGTGTCCGCCGCGGCACGCGTGGGAGTTGATGCCCACAGGAACAAGCCCAAGACGGTCCAGAGCAGACAGCGGAACGGGCGGGGCACAACGGGCGACATCACGCGCTCACGTTGGGTCCAACCGACCCACCTCGCAAGATGTGATGAGGTAGATAGTTTCGCAGCGAACAGCACCGCGACGCCCGCCTCGCCGTCAATCGCTACGGCAGGCCTCACAGAAGGCAATGAACCAGACTGCGCCATTCCCGCGATCGCCACCGAGGTGACGCTTTAGCTCGCCACCGAGTCGAAGATCTGATTGATCGCCCACACCTCGCGCGCCCGCAGCCCCGCTGTGAACTGCAACCCACAGTTGCGATCGTCCTCCCTATCGACCCAACGTACAATCGCACCCACGCGAACGATCTGCTCCAACGCGGGAAGGCGAAAGCTGACTTCCACCCGATCTCCCACCGCCAGAACCGGCGGATCGGACACGACCAGACGCAGCCCCCCTAGGCTAAGGTCGGCCCCGGCGCATTCGAGCCCCCGCCCACTGCTGGAGATCTCCACTGCAAAGTTGATCGCGTACCGTTGACTCTTGCGTCTCTCGGTGCCCATGTTGGCTCCAGTGAATCCGTGGCTGCGCGGACGGTGTGGCTCGCGGTGCCCCAGCAAACTAGCTTAGCCCAACTTTAGGCGCGCGATACCATGCAGTCCCGAAACTTCACTTCACCTCCAGCCGGGACACACCGGGGACATCCGGCCCGGGATCTCCGCGCCCCGGTCTGCGCCGGCTCCTGAACCAACCGCGGTAGGCCTCCATCTTACGGCGTTGATCGTCGTGTGCCCGCCGCCCACAGGTGCGCATCTCGTCGCTCCCCGGGGCCGCGCCCCACCGCACCTCCGAGCAATCGTTGGGATTGTATGCCACCTCCAGACGATCCATCCGCTCAAGCAGCTCCGACAACGTCAGCTGCTGCCCGCTTCCGTCGGAACGGCTGTACGTGAACGCTTGGCGCGTGTCCGCCAGCATAGCCTCCCGCTGCGACGCCAAACGCGAAAGGAGCTCCCGCAGGGGCGTTCCCTCCGCGACCCCATATGCAGACGGTTGTCGCGCCACCTTGTCGCCGAAGGTCCGTACGACATCCATGGAAATGAGTATGCGCAAATCACGCGACGGAGTGGAGTAGTTTTCCCATGGCCCCACCGTCTCGAATATCGTGTGTCCCCAGGGCATCGTCACCTCCACCCCGGGGTTTTGAGCCACGAATCGCTCTCCGTTGCTCACAGAGGTGATACGCGCGCGCACGGCCTCCGCGAGGGCCAAAATCGCCTCGGCCTGGGCTCGCACAGGGTCGCGCGTACCTGGGGTGATAAGCGTCTCCATGCGATCGTAGAACGCCTCCGGGCTTAGCTCCCCCACCGTCTCATCGATATCGCCGTAGTCCGCCGTGCGTTTGATCGCACGATTATCCAGCGTCACCCATACCCGTTCTGGCCCCGATTCTGTCTCCTTCCGATCGGTCTTCTCGTGTACCAACGGTCGAAAGCCCTTGAAGCCACTACCACCGAGGGTCGGATCGGGGTTCCACAGAAAGTTGCCCTCCCAAAACCGCTTGCGCGTAATGCTTCCGTCGGGTTGGCCGTCGATGGCATAGAGGACTCCGGGCAGGGGGCCCTCGCCCGCCACCAGGTCCACGACCACAAGCACATGGCCGTAGGGATCGGCATACATAGTGCCGGGGCGCAGTGCCCTGCGCTCCAACGCCACGGGGTAGAAATCGCTACGCGAGTCACTGTGGGGCGCTCGCCCGTTGCCCGTGTGTACCCCCCACGCGAGTGTGCGGCGAAAGAAATGCCCGACGACCTCAAGCCGGTTGAGCGCCAGTTCCTGCTCGGGATCTTCGAGTATGTCCCGCCACTCGCGACGCAGCTCGGGCGCGCCCTCGTTGGTAAATAAATCGCGGCAGCGAGGCGGAAGGCCGGCGCCACCCCGCGAGCAATGTCGAAAGCCGAACGGTAGCCCCCGCTTCCAAGCGTAGTACGCCCTCAGGAAGTAGGGTGTATCGGCGCAATCTGGCTTGAGCCGCATCCCCTTCGTCCTGTGGTCCTCCCCCCAACCCAAGGCGTTGTGGAGCAGATTTCGCGTTGAATCAGATGTGACACGATCCAGGGCCGAAAATGCCAGGTCCTCGCCTCTTGGCGCACGGAACAACTCCCGCACCCAAGCGCTGTAGAGCGCCTCTTCACCCGAATTCCACCGACGCTTACTCGACCAGACTTGCTCCAGATCCGCTTCGGGAATGTCCGCCTTCGCCCGACGACGCGCCCAGAACACGAGGCAGCGAAGACCTTTCCCCCCCCGGCCGATGACCACGCGAATCTTCATGCGCTTTCGCGGTGTGAACTTGACGACCGTCGTCGCCGGAACGCCCCGGTAATATTGGATCTCAGCGACGATGGGTCGGCCCTTGTGATCTTCGACGCGGACGGCTAAAGGTCCTTCGCCTTTCAGCGTCGCGGCAAGGACCGTGACAGGCCGTCCCACGGAGGGCCGGAATGGGTTCACCAACGCGGCAACAGAAGGGTCACGCTTCCCTTTCGCCGGACAGGTTCCCGCCTCCGACGCGGGAGGGGGTGGTAGCGGGGACGGCGGCGAGAGTGGCGGTAGCGGCGAGGGCACAGCGTCGAGCGGTGGGTGAGCGGCACCTTGCGCTTCTGCCATGTGCGGTTTTTGCGCCGCTCCTGTATACGCGGTCCTTCCCTCCACGCTTCCAGCGTCGTCGGGCACCGCCGCCGACCCACACCCCATCCCAAAGAGAAAGACAAAGACGAAGACGAAGACCAGACATCGGTGCCAGCGATCCACGGGACTACGAATACCCGCTGCCGCGCCACGACGCCAGGGTGTCCGTGCTCGAGGGCCGCAACGTCAGCAGGGCGCGCACGAACAGGCACGATGCGCTCTAAAACGAGCGGGCCACGATAGCACGAAAGTAGTCGACGCCCTTCTCCTTATCCAGTCCCTTCGCATACTGTACCATCAAGTCTACCCGTTCCCCGAAACCCACCGACAAGGCGAAGATGAGGGACGCACCGACGCTGCCCACAATTTTGTCGCGTTCGAGCTTTCCCGTCCAGGCGTAGCCCCAGTCGCTAAAGCCGGCAAGTACGACCCGGCTGAAGAACAGAGGCACGAAGCGAGGCCCGCGGTCCACGTCGAGAACAGGTACCCGGTACTCGAGATTGATCACAGTGAAGTAGCGCCCCGTATAAGATCCCTGCCGATACCCCCTGAGCACACCCGCCTGAGTGTAGGCGGTTCGCTCAAGCACGCGGCGAACGACGTCTTGAGTCTCGGGAAACCCACCGACCGAGAATGCACCGCGGCGAGCCAACCCACCGGCCGAGGCCCCGCCCGAGAGCCTCGCCGCGAGTACGTGATGCCCTCGCCACGGCAGGGGAGCATACTCGGTGTACGCACCGTTGATCACGAAGTCTCCGTAGTCGCTGCCCAGATGCTCGTCGAGAAGACCGAGTCGAATCGCCAGTCGTCGCCCGCGCTGGTTGCCATAGCCAAAACGAAACGATTCTACGTTGGCCACCGACAATTTGAGGCTCATCTCCGCCGTATCGCCGACCTCGGGCGCACCAGTCGCCGGAGCATTTGGGTCCACCGGCAGACTCGCCGCGCCCACCGTCTCGTAGCGCGTGAAACGATAGCCCAACTCCGCGCCCACACTGAACGCCTTGTTTGGGGGGCGTAGCAGTGGAAGTGATGCCGTCCCAGCGAGACGCGTGACCCGCTCCTCGTAGCGCGACTGGAAATAGGCGTTGTCATCGAACATGCCCGCCGGATGATCGTAGATGTAGCGATGGTAATCGTCGCGGGTGGCGAAAGATCGCCCGACACCGAGGCTAAGGTTCGCGAAACGACGCGCGTAGCGGTACGAGGCCGATCCAGCCGGACGCCCCGACTGCATCCGAAACGCGCCGAGAAGGCGATGCGTGCCGAGCACATCGGATACCTCGGTTGCCAAACCAGCCTGGGTCAACCTGCCGATCGATTCGAATTCGAAGGTCGACGGTAGTACCGAACGGGGATAAAAAGTCTTGTATGGACGATAGCGTGTCGACCGGTAGCTCGGCGGCCGACCTTCCCAGTCTTGAGGCTCCGGTTCGGGGGCGAGCGCGGGAGGCAGCGAGTCCTGCTGAGGAAGCGCCGCAAGGAAAGTTTCAGGATCCCAGGGCATCACCCATAGGTCGAATCCCGTACTCACATAGCCCACGTATGCGAGTTTCGTCCCGTCACGACTCAGCGTTGGTTCGAATGCGCCCCCCAAGACGTTGGTGACCTGGTAGAGGTGTTCCTTCTGAAGGTCGTAGGCGTGCACATTGAACACGCCGGTTCGATCGCTGGTGAACAGCAGATAACGCCCGTCGGGGCTCCACGTCGGAGCCGTGTCCAGGTGTCGGCTCGCCGTGATACGGGCGTGTTTTCCCGACGCACGGTCGTACACCATCAAATCACGGTAGCCACCCGCGCGCCACAGAGAATATGCCACCTGATCCCCGCTGGGCGACCACCGGGGACCGGATACCTGCTGATAGCGCTCGAGAGGCGCGACCTCGCTATGCTCCCGCGTCGCCAGGTCGATGAAACCCAGGCGCGACTGAGCCAAGTCATTGCGAACATAGGCAACCGTTCGACCATCGGGCGATACATCTGGTTCGCGAGCGCGCTGACCGAACGTGATCTGCTCGCGTTGTCGCGCGTCCACGCCATGCCACAGATAGAGATCGCTCCAGCGGTAGCGTTGGTCGTACACTCCGATCTCATCGAAGACAGCATGGCCCGTGCCCCCCACAAAACTGATCCGCGCCGGACCGGCCGTCCGCAGGACTGATCTAACCCCCAGTTGCATCCCCTCACTCCCGCGCCCCTGCCCCTCTCGCAACTCGGCGCCCACTGCCGACACGCGACGGATTCCCCCCGATACGTGACCGGTATCCTCATAGAAATAGAGCGACGCGTCATCGTAGGCCCAAGTCGGAAAACGGGTGTGTCCGCCGCCTGCGCTATCCGCAGTAGAGAAGGTTATCCTTCTCCCTTGCCGCAAACCACGGGCTCGGATCTGCCGCGCCTGCGCGTGGAAACGCCGATACGCAGAACGCCGAAATTCCTCCCACACCTGCAGAAAGTCCGCCCCGATGACGTCCTCGAGCACGCGGTTGAGCCCAAGCGGAATCACGCGCGAGCCATAGAGATGACCCAACTCCGCCAGCTTGTCTCGACCGTATTGCGTAGCGATATGGTGCATGAGGTGCAAACCGTAAAGGTACGCGCTGGTACCGAACGGGAAAACTCGGCCTCCGCTCGATACCTGCTCGATGGTCATCAAGCGATGCTCCAGTACCCCCATACGCAATGTCATGTCGAAAATGGCGCTGCGATAGCGTCCCTGACTCCCGAGGTCCGACTCCTCAAAGGTCGCCAGACCTTCGACGATCCATCGCGGCTGGACCAGATTCGGGGCGATCGTCTTGCCCAGCACCCCGAACCCAAACACCGCGTTCACCAGTCGCGGCAAGCCATGAATCGTATCGATATGCACGACGTGCGCAAACTCGTGCGTGATCAAGATGTCCAGCCAGTCATCGAATGACCCGAGCACACTGTGTGGCCCGGGCGCCGTAGCGAACAGGCGGATGCGCGGGAATGGAATCGCGTTCGCCGAACCGTTTGATGTATCGGTCCGATCGTTGAGAATGACATGCGTCTTGAGCGACGGCCGATGGCCGAAGGTGGTCGTCACCCGCCCGTAGGCACGCTCTGCCAGTCGCGCGACCCGGTCCGCGACCTCCTCATCTCCCGCGTAGTAGTGAACATGAAAATGCTCAGTCTCCAACGTTCGCATCTGGTCCGACGGGTCGGCCCACGCTCGGATCGGGACAAGCGCCAACACACTCACCAGCAGTGCCATCCACAACGGAGGGTTCAGCTTCCGCAGATCGGCCCGAAGCGCGGTGGTTTTTCGGCCTGCACGCACCCGCTCGCAGCTTACCCGGATTCGAATCTGCGGGGACGGCGATGGCTCGGGGGGACGGGTGCGGTGACTCCAACCGCCGACGATTGGCCAGGTCCGGGCATCGCCGCCGCGTCGATGTCGTCCGCGAAGCGCTCGAGGAGCGCGCCGAAGGGGCCCGGGCGTTCTTCCTGAGGTGCGTGTCCGCAGCCCTCCACAATCTCGAAACTCCCACCGACTATCGTTTGTGCGAGCGCACGCCCTACGGCGCTTGGAATCTGTCGATCTCGATCACCCCAGACGACACGGGTGGGACCGGTCATCCGCGCGTACAGTCGGCCGAGAGCAGCGTCGGGTCTGGCCATACTGCGCAACACCGCCAAAGTCGCGTCTCGGCCTCCCCGTCGATGGAGTTGGTCCCACAGCAGGTCCACACCGTCGGGATCGCCGATCTCCGGAATCAACCGGCCGCGTCGGAGAAAACGCTCCACATCACGACGCCGGATGGCGTGCGCACAGACACCTCCGAGCACCTTCGAGCCAAGGATCTTGAGCCGCCACGGTCGCTTCCAGGCAGGGCACAGCGCCCCGACAAGCACGATCCCAAGCACACCGGCCGACGCGCGGGCAGCCAGTCCGGCAACCACTGCCCCGCCGAAGCCATGCCCGACCACCACGATTCGCGGAATCTCGAGGCGCCACAACAACTCGTGCAGATTGCGAGCGGCCCAAGCCCAGCCGTAGTCCTCTTTGTCCATCGGGCGTGGGCGATCGCTGCCACCGCATCCGAGAAGATCCGGAACCACAACGCGACGCCGAGCACAGAGGCCCCACACGACATTTGCCCATGTATGGCCGGTCGATCCAAACCCGTGAACGAGCAGAAGGGGGAGACGGCCCCCTTCGCCGCCCCTAGGCAAGTAGTCCCCCACGAACATACGGCCCCGCTCAAGCTGCACCAACCGTGAAGCGATGGCGACGCCTGGAGGGGTCATCACTTCACCCAGCGGTCGCGGAGCTCGCTCCCGCGCCGTGCAGTAGGTGCTCCGGGAAGCGTTCCCGCATCTCGGCCAATACGATGGCCTCAGCACCCTGTGCTGTCGGGGTCTTGTCAACCTCTCGCACCATGCGCTCCGCATCCGCCATCGTCGTTGCGCGGATGAGGTTTTTCAGCACAGGGACGGCCGCCGGGTTCACCGAGAACTCTCGCAAGCCGAGCCCCATCAGCACCCACGTGAACAAAGGGTCCGCTGCCATCTCGCCACAGATCGACACGGGGACATCGTATCGAACACCCGCCTCACATACCATCCTCAACAGTCGCAAGATCGCCGGATGGAGGGGCTGATAGAGATAATTGACCTCGTCGTTCTCGCGATCGATAGCCAGCGTGTACTGGATCAAGTCGTTGGTCCCAATGCTCATGAAATCGACGTGCTGGACCAGTACATCGGCAATCAGCGCCGCAGACGGCACCTCGATCATGATACCGGTTGGGACCTCCCCCGCGTGTGCCACCCGCGCATGCTCGAGTTGACTCCTCGCCTCGTTGATCATTGCCAAGCCGGTTTGGAGCTCATCGAGACTTCCGACTAGCGGCAACATGATCCGCGCGGGCCCGTGCAGTGCGGCCCGCAAAAGGCCGCGAAGCTGCGCGAGAAAGTGATTTTCTTCACGCAACGCAAGGCGGAGCGAACGCAAGCCCATGGCAGGGTTGGCCTCGTCGTGCGCGTGGGCGAATAGCTCGCATGGTTTGTCCGATCCGAGATCGAAAGTACGGAAGGTGACGGGATAGGGAGCACAACGTTGCAGTGCACTCTTCGCTATCTGGTAGTGCTCCTCCTCTGAAGGGGGGTCGCTCCGATTCAAGTAGATATATTCGGTACGGTACAACCCCACACCCTCCGCGCCGTGGAATACCGCCGATTCAAGGTCTTCGTTGAGGGCCACATTGGCACGCAGCGCGACATGAAAGCCGTCCTCGGTGGTCGCCAACAGACCGTGCTCTTTTTGGACACGGTCCTCAAACGCACGGTAACGACGAGCCTCGCCCCGAAATACCCCGGCCTCGTGCTCGGTAGGTCGGACGATCACAACCCCGTGGACGGCATCTACAACCACCAGGTCTCCAGTCTTCACCTGGTCTATCAGCCCCTCCACACCCGCGACGGCCGGAATTTCCAACGCCCTCGCCATGATCGCCGTATGTGATGTTTGACCTCCGATCTCCGTCACCAGACCGGCAACCCCATGATCGTGCATCTGGGCCATATCCGCCGGGCTAAGATCGTAGGCGATCACCAAGCATCCCGCAGGAGGCGCAACTTCGCCTGGATGCTCATCCCGCAGCGTACGAAGCAAACGCTCCGCGATGAACGTCACGTCGAACTGACGCTCCCTAAAGCGTGCGTCAGAAGCTTTCGATAGCGTCTCGCACACCGCGTCCGTCGACTGAGCCACCGCCCATTCGGCGTTTCTTCCGTCCTCGCGAATACGCGTTTCCACGTCTTGGACAAGATCCGGGTCGCGCAGCATAAGCTGCTGCGCCTTGAGGATCTGACGGTGCTCACCATGTGGCAGTCGCCCCTTTATCCCCTCCAGATCCTCGAGAGCGCGCCGAGTCGCCACCCGAAAACGCTTCACCTCCCCCTCGATCTCATGCTTCGAGACGTGGCGGCGTGGCACATGCACCCGCCGACGATCGACGACATGGGCGAGGCCGACAACCACGCCAGGACTAGCGGCCACCCCTCTGCGCTCGAAGCGGTCTTGCAGGGGTGCGACGGTGTGGGGCCCGGAACCGGCGGCGGCGCTCACAGTTCGCCAAAGCCCTCGCGCACGAGCGAGGCGATTGCCGCGAACGCGTCGCCGGAGTCGACCCCTTCACAACGCACGCGGATCTGTGATCCCATGGCGGCCGCCAGCATCAATACCCCGAGAATGCTCTTGCCGTTGACCTCCTGCCCATCCTTCCCGATCCATACTTCAGCCTCGAAGCGATTCGCCGTAGAGACCAGTTTGCTCGCGGCCCGTGCATGCAAACCCAAAGGATTGATGATCTCGAGGTCGCCGGACTTTGATCGTTTGCTCATTTGCTACAATCCCTGCCTTGTACGGTGATGGCGCGCCTGCCCGACTCGGCACAGGCAGCGGCGAGCTCGTGAGGCCGCTGGATACGATCTCGCAAGGAAGCGAGTTTGAGCATCATAGCGAGGTTCATCCCGGATACGACCGCGAACTCGCGACCCGAACCTTCCTTCATGCCACAGCTACAGGGGCTCGCGCCGATAAGATCGACGATAAGCAGCACGCCTAGACCACCGTCGGCCGTCTCCATCGCACGACACAGCTGGTCTTGGAGATCGGGCGTCTGCCCAGCCCCCGCATCCACACAGATGACATCGCGGAGCCCATCGCCGACGATCGGTAGTGCGGCTTCCAGTAGCCCTGTAGCCACGCGGCCGTGGCCGACGATCACCACGCCCACCCGCGATCCACCTGCGCGACTATTCACGAGCCCTCTCCTGCAGGTCACGGTGCCGCACACTCAGTGTGAGAGGCTGATCGGCGAGGGGAGCACCAGCGCCGAGCTCGGCGTGGAGAGCTGCCACGAGGGCCACACTGCGGTGCTGGCCGCCGGTGCAACCGATCGCAGCGGTAAGATACGATCGACCCTCTCGCAGCGCTCGCGGCACCTGAAAACGCAGCCAAGATGCCACGTGGGAGAGGACCTCACACGCGTCGTTCTGCTGCAACACGAACTGGGCTACGGGAGCGTCCAGACCCGACAAGGGTCGCAGTTGTAGATCGTCGAAAGGGTTACCGAGAAAACGCGCATCGAATACCAGGTCCGCCTCACGAGGCAACCCGTTCTTGAAGCCAAACGAGACCAATGCGAGATGCATCACGCCGCTCTCCGCAAATCGCTCCCGAACCACGCGACGAAGTTCTCGCGACCCCAACGGGGTGGTGTCCAAGACCGAAAATGCCTCGTTCCGCAATTTGTCCAGCAAGCCGCGCTCCCGCTCGATCGCCTCGGGCAAGGCCCCCATGGGGTGAAGGCGGCGCGTCTCGGCGTATCGCCGAATGATCGCATCCACCGAAGCTTCGAAGAACAGAAGTTTCACGACGTGCCCCGCCGCCACCAAACGACGCCGAACCTCAGGAAACGCTTGGGCCTGGCTGGGCAGCTGGGCTCCGATGCCAACCGCCACCTTCCGATCGGAACTATGCTGGTCGATCCTATCGATCAGATCACCGAGCAACTGCACGGGTAGATTGTCCACACAGTAGTAGCCCAGATCCTCGAGCGCTCGCAATGCGGTCGACTTACCCGCCCCACTCATCCCTGTGACCACCAACAGGTGCACGGTTACTCAACCTCGGTCAAAGAAATGGGTCGAGTGTTGGTTTTCGGCACGGCCGCCGGTACGCCCGCAGCCTCGCCGTTTAGGGCAATTTGGGCGGCGACTTTGTCGCTGAACTCCTTCGCCGAATCGTGCCCCCGGTACTTGAGGAGCTGATTGCGCGCAATCACTTCGATGAGCGACGCGATATTGCGACCCGGCCGCAGGGGGATACGCACAAGCGGAACATCGACGCCAAGAATCGGCCATACGTTGCTGTCGATCCCGAGTCGATCATATTCGTCGTCGTGCCAGTCACTGAGCTCGACAACCGCCTCGATCTTCTTGTTATCGCGCACTGCCGCGACTCCAAATAGATCGGTGATGTTCAAGATCCCCACCCCCCGGATTTCCATGTGGTGCTGGTGCAACTCTGTGGCCGCGCCCCAGACGGTATCCGGTGGGCGAACCACAACCTGGACCACGTCGTCGGCAACCAGCCGATGTCCCTTCAGCACCAAGTCGAGGGCGGCCTCACTCTTGCCCACCCCGGAGCGTCCGATCAGGAGCAATCCTACGCCGAGCACATCCAGCAACACCCCATGGATACTGGCACGCGGGGATAGTAGGTCTTCGAGCTTCCTGACCACACGCGAGATGAACGTCGATGTCAGCAAGGGGGTACGCAACAATGGGATTGCATGATCTCGTGCCACGGTCAGTAGCAAGTCCGGAGGCTCAAGCCCTCGGGTGAGCACCAGACAACATAGATTTCGAGAACAGTAGGCCCGAAGGCCTCGCTCCGCCTCCGCCGGATCCGAACTCACGATATAGTCGACTTCCGTGAGCCCGAGTACCTGCACACGATCGTTGTAGATATGTTTCACAAAGCCAGAGAGCGCCAGGCCGGGTTTCTGAATCCGTGGTCGCAGGATTCTCCGTTCAAGGCCACCCCAGTCGGAGAGCAACTCCAACTCGAGGCTGCCCGCCGTGCTGTCCAGGAGGTCGTCGACCGAAACCGAGCTTTCCCTGCGCATAGCGTTCCGGTTGGAGGGCCAGGCCCCCGCTAGGCTACGGGCTCGCTGACGTGACCACGGGTCTCGATGAGACCGTAGTCACCGCCGTCTATCTGATACACGACGTTGATTTCGCCGGTATCGTGATTGGTAAACACGTAGAAGGCCTTGTGGAGCAAGTCCATCTGCATGACCGCCTGATGGACCGAAAGCCGTTCTGCCCGAAACTCCCTCGATCGCACGATTCTAGGCTTCGCGTCACTCACGGGCGCGACACCTTTGGGGTCCACGACTTCGGGATCGATAGCGTCCACCGCCCCGAAACTTTCGGCACTGAGCACAGCCTGACGCACCTTGGTCACACGACCCTTGTGGGGCCTGTGGCTCTTCATTCGCTCCTTGTAGCGCCTCACCTGGCGCTCCATCTTGGCAAGCGCCAAATCGATCGACGAGTACATACTCTCGGTGGTTTCCGAGGAGTGCAGTTGCAACCCGTTGCGGAGGGTCACATCGAACTGCGCGACGTGAGCCAGCTTGTCCACCCCCAGCGTACAGTTGACCTTAAGCGGGTCGGAAAAATAGTGATTGATCTTTCCTAGCCGCTCCTCAGCGTACGCTCGCAACGCGTCGGAGGAGGGCATATGACGAAAATGAAACTGAGCTTGCATGACTATCCTTCTCACTCTCAGAAGAGTTTGCGTCGTTTAGAACTGGACAGAACGTTCAATTTTTCGCGATATTTAGCGACGGTACGTCGAGCGATGCTGATACCCTCGTCCCGCAGCAGTTCCACGAGTCTCTGGTCGCTATACGGATGTCGGGAGTCCTCCGCGTCGATAAATTTCTTGATCTTGGTCTTCACTGCCTCTGAGGCGAGCTCTTCGCCGTTGCCGCGACTGATACCCGCATTGAAGAAGTACTTGAGCTCGAACAGTCCCTGTGCAGTGTGCACATACTTGTTGGTGGTCACGCGACTCACCGTCGACTCGTGCATCGTGATATCTTCGGCCACATCTTTGAGGATCAACGGGCAAAGATGCTGCGGCCCTTTCTCGAAGAACTCGCGCTGGAACTTGAGGATGCTGCGGGCGACCTTCATGATCGTGCGCTGTCGTGTCTGGATGGAGCTGATCAGCCAATGCGCGGCGCGAAGTCGTTCCGTCACGTAGTCCTTGGTACGACCTCCGCGACCAAGCGCCCCCCGGTAGGCTCCCGATACCTTGAGTTTGGGCAGTCCATCGTCGTTCAACGTGACGATATACTCACCGCTGATCTTCTGGATGTGTACATCGGGCGTAATATACTGCGGCTGTTCCGAAATGAACGCTCGCGCGGGCCTGGGTTCGAGCGCCTGCACGATTTTGATCGCCTCGTACACCTCTTCCAGCGGCTCACCCATATCTTTGGCGATGACCGGGTACGCACGCCGCTGCAACGTAGGTAGGTGCTTGGCGATGATCGACAGCACCAGCGGGTCCTCGATGACACTGTCCGGGCGACGGGCCTGAACCCACAATGCTTCCGCCAACGATCGGGCACCCACGGCAATGGGATCGAGCTGCTGAACCCGACGCAATATCTTTTCCACGCGCAATGCGGATGTGTCGTTTCGCCGCGCGATCTGAGCGACAGAGATACTCCGCAACTCCCCGGCGCTGTTCAGGCTACGGATCACATAGTCTGCAAGCTGTTCGTCGTCGGCATCGAACGAAGATAGGCGGACCTGCCACAGCAGGTGCTCGACCAACGTCTCGGGCTGGGTGAGATTGCTCTCCGCACTCAGTTCATCGTCAGGCCGCGGCGCACTCGCGGGCATGGGGCCTGAGATGCTCTGCTGCTGTAGGTAGCCCTCCCAGTCGAAACTGTCTGCGTTGTTCGCGTCCGTGGTGGCCGTCTCGGTGGCGACACCCGTTTCGGTCTCCTGCGACGGCGTGAACGCGTCGGCGGCCGCCTGAGTCTCGACTCCGTCCTGAAGCTCGACGGCTGAGACCGGCTCTTCGGCGGTGGTCCCGATCTCCTGCCCCTCTTCGAGGAGTGGGTTTTCGAGCAGTTCGTCCCGCACAAGATCGAACAGCTCGGTCCGCGACAACTGAAGCAGTTTGATGGCCTGCTGCAGCTGGGGTGTCATCACCAGCTGCTGGGTCATCGCCTGCACTTGCTGCATTTGTGGTCCGGCCATCAATCGTCTCGAACGTGTGCGCCCTCAATCTAACAGATTCGCCGCGCGACGGCCAAACACAACACGCCACAGCGGACCGATCCCGAACTCGGATCGGTGCTGAAGCCGGAATCAGCCCCCAGGACGACAGCGCAGCGCAGCCGCAATATAGGCCGTGAACAGCGGGTGCGGCGCGGTCGGCCGGCTCTTGAACTCAGGGTGGAATTGACACGCGACGAACATCGGGTGGACCGCCTCGGGCAGCTCGATCATCTCTACGAGGCGACCGTCCGGCGACAAGCCCGACAGCACCAGACCCGCCTCCTGCAGGGGCGTACGGTAGACATTGTTGACCTCGTAACGATGGCGATGCCGCTCCGAGCAGCTCGACGCGCCGTAGATCCGCGCTACCTGCGAACCCGACGCGAACTCACACCCATACGCTCCCAGCCGCATGGTGCCCCCCTTCGTGTCCACCACGACTTGGTCCGGCATCAAGTCGATCACGCAGTGCTCGGCGTCACTCGAAAATTCACGGCTCTGCGCCTTGGGCGAAATCTCGGCCACGTTGCGCGCGAACTCAACCACCGCCATCTGCATCCCCAGGCAGATTCCGAGGAACGGGACCCGTTCTTCCCTGGCGTATTGAACTGCAGCGATCTTGCCTTCACTTCCACGCTCGCCGAAGCCCCCGGGAACCAAGATGGCGTCGGCCCCACCGAGCAGTGCCTTCGCCCCACGCGAACCGATGTGCTCGGCATCCACATAGTCGACTTCCACGCCACACTCGTTCGCAACGCCGCCGTGGGTCAACGCCTCCGTTAGGCTTTTGTAGGATTCCGCGAGGCCCACATACTTGCCGACCAAAGCGACTCGAATCGTCTTGGGCGGGTTCGTGATCACTTTGACGATGCCCTCCCAAACCTCAAGCTGCGGTTCTCGACTCCAGATGTTGAGAAGCTCGCACACACGCTCGTCAACCCCCGCCTCGTGCAGCACCAGGGGGGCTCGGTAGATCGTGTCCAAGTCGGGAAGGGAAACCACGTTGGTCGCCGGCACGTTCGTAAACATCGAGATTTTTCGCCGCAGTTCGTCGCTGATCGGCCGATCTGCGCGGCACACCAACACGTCCGGCTGAATGCCGATCTCTCGCATTTTCATGACCGAGTGTTGCGTTGGTTTGGTCTTCACCTCGCCCGCCATGGGCAGGAAAGGTAACAACGTCAGGTGCACGAACAGCGCATTGTTCGGTCCGACTTCGAGCCTCAGTTGCCGGATCGCCTCCAAAAAGGGAAGGCCCTCAATATCACCCGCGGTCCCACCGATCTCGACGATGAGCAAGTCCACAGAATCGGCCGCCAGGCGGATGCAGCGCTTGATCTCGTCGGTGACATGCGGGATCACCTGCACCGTCTCGCCCAAGTAATCTCCGCGGCGTTCCGCGCGAATCACCGCCTCGTAGATCTGCCCAGAGGTGTAGTTGCTGCCACGAGACATACGATGGGACACGAAGCGCTCGTAGTGCCCCAAGTCGAGATCCGTCTCAGCTCCGTCGTCGGTGACAAAGACCTCTCCGTGCTGCGTAGGACTCATCGTTCCAGGGTCAACGTTCAGGTAGGGATCGAGCTTCTGAAGCGCGATTTTCAGTCCTCGGTTTTCCAGCAACGCGCCCATCGCCGCGGCACAGAGGCCCTTCCCTAGCGAGGACACAACACCGCCGGTAACAAATATAAATTTCGTTCGCTTGTCGCTGCGCCGCACTGCGCATAGGTGCCACTAAAGCGAGCCAAGATCAACGCGGCTCAGCGGCGCCAACGGACAGCTGCCTGCCACCCGCCGTGCCGCATTTTCGCGCCCCCATCGCCCGGTTGAGCGGCCAACGCGACTCGAGCTGCCGCTGCAGCCACCGCACGGGAGTCGGGCAGGTCGAGCGCTGGCGGGCACAGCACGTCAGCGTGGGAGGCCACATACCCCGTATCAAACCGCCCGCCCACGAAGTCGGGCTCCGAGAGCAAGCGGGCGTGAAAGGGGAGATTCGTGTGGATCCCAAAGATCGTAGTGTCGGCGACCGCCATCCGCATACGTGCCAAGGCCTCGGCACGGTCTTGACCCCACGCGATGATCTTGGCCACCATAGGGTCATACTCGCTCGGCACGCTGCTGCCACTTTCGACGCCAGCATCCACCCGGATCCCCGGACCGCGCGGCCACCTCAAGCGCGTGATCGTGCCGGGGCTCGGCAAGAAATGAACGGGGTCCTCTGCATACACCCGACACTCGATGGCGTGCCCATCTAGACGCACGTCGGATTGGGCATATCCAAGCGGCTCGCCCATCGCAACGCAAAGCTGATCCCATACAAGATCGCGCCCGGTCACGGCCTCTGTCACCGCATGTTCCACCTGCAAACGCGTGTTCATCTCGAGGAAGAAGAACTGGGGTCCGTCTCGGCCGTTTTCGAACAAGAACTCAACGGTCCCCGCCCCCTGATAGTCCACCGCCCGGGCAGCCGCGACCGCGACGCGGCACATCGCCTCGCGAACCGTACTCGACATGGCGGGGCTCGGCGATGGCGCCTCCTCGACGACTTTTTGGTGGCGACGCTGGATCGAGCAATCGCGCTCGTTGAGACACACGACGTTGCCATGACCATCCGCCATCACCTGGATCTCCACGTGTCGGGCGTTGAGCACCGCTCGTTCGACGAAGATTCGCCCGTCGCCAAACGCGGCGACCGCCTCGCGCTGTGCCGCCTCATACGCAGGCGCGACCTGCTCGGCGGTGGCCACAACACGCATGCCCTTTCCGCCCCCCCCGGCCGCGGCCTTGAGCATGATCGGGAAACCGATGTGCTCCGCAGCCACCAGCGCTTCGCGCCCGGTGCGGATATTCTGCACCCCGGGGATGACCGGCACCTGTGCGCGTTGCATCGCCTCACGCGCACGTGTCTTGTCCCCCATAACCTCCATCGCGCCGGCGGGCGGGCCCACAAATCGCAGCCCAGCCGCTTCGCAGGCCGCCGCGAACTCGGGTTTCTCGCTGGCGAAGCCGTAGCCGGGATGGATCGCATCGGCCCCGGCCCTCATCGCCGCAGCGACGACGCGCTCCACATTCAAATAGCTTTCCCGAGCGCTGGCACCCCCGATCCCCACGGCACAGTCGGCCTCGGCAACATGCAACGCAGCGCGATCGACATCCGAGTACACCGCGACGCTGCGGATTCCGTGCTGACGGCAAGTCCGAAACACACGACACGCGATCTCCCCGCGGTTGGCGACGCACAGCGTACGTATTATGGTTGCGGGCCTCGCCTTCACGGGGTTGGCTCTTGCCCTGGCACGAGGGGAGTCTCGGCGAACGCTTGGGGCCCAGCGAAAGCATCTGGCTCGGGCACGGCTTCGGGCTCGGCGGAAGCGTGGCCCGCGGCCCCGGTATCGGGTGCGGCTACGGTATCGGGTGCGGCTACGGTATCGGGTGCGGCTACGGTATCGGGTGCGGCGGCTGGCTGGCTGGAGCCGCGCGCTGGCGCCGTCATCGTGCCGGCGACCGGCTCGGCGGCGACGGGCGGCGGAGGCTGGGGCCAACGTGGCGGCGGCGTGGCGTCCACGCAACCGATTCCCGCGACCGCGAACGGGATCAGCACACGCGCGGGAATCCGCAGCAAGCGACCGTCCGGGTCATGAAGTGGCACAAGCCCTACGCAGGATCGGATGTGTCATCACTGCCCCCGCCAGTTTCCTCCTCGGCGGCGTCGCCCTCCTCCTCGGCGGCGTCGCCCTCCTCCTCGGCGGCGTCGCCCTCCTCCTCATCCTCCCCACCCAAATCGTCCACCGCCGCGCCAACACCGAGATCTTCAGGTCCGGCGCTCGGCTCCGTTTCGCCACCGACCTCACGCATTTCGGTGCCGGCATCACCCGGCCCTTCCGCAGCCTGCGTGGCGCTGGGGGAATCGTCGTCTTCGGGTTTGTCGGCACCCGCCGTCCCCAACGACTGCAGATCGGACGTGAGCTCCTCCACCCCGTCTTCCGTATCCTCCTCGCCACCGACCTCTCCAGCATTGAAGGGCACTGTCTCGAGAAACGTGCTGTCGGTATCATCGCCACGCAGACTCGCGCGCTGATCGCTGATGTAGTCCGCCATGACCTCAGCCACGTTTTCCACATACCGAACCCGCGCCTGCGCAACTTCACGCAGCGCCGTCACGGCCTGCTTGTTGGAGCACTCGACCATGGGCGTGCCACGACTTTCGCAGAGCGCACGAGCTCGACGCGAGGCGAGCACGGTGAGGGCGAAGCGGTTCTCGATTCGAGCAAGGCAATCTTCGACGGTGACCCGGGCCATAGTTCGCGGAGTATAGAATCGCACACGCGCATGTCCACCCTTGTCCACGCCGGTCCGCGGATCCCCGCAACCTGCGCCATAGAAATCGCGGATATCACGCACAGTGAGGCCTCGGCCACACAACGGCGGACTACATCTCGACGAGCAGTCGCTGCCCACGCTCGCGGAGCTCGACGCTATCTTGTACCCAACGGACGAATTCCCTGGCGACCTCGCTGGAG
The DNA here is from genome assembly GCA_036479215.1 of Nannocystaceae bacterium. Lineage (GTDB taxonomy): Bacteria > Myxococcota_A > Polyangia > Nannocystales > Nannocystaceae > FL481. The sequence continues at coordinate 29,894 of JAZGFE010000154.1, forward strand.
AAGCCCAGCGCTTCGGCCAACTCGGCCAACGCAGCCCACTCGCGCGGCTCCACCACATTGTGGGCCATGGCAGCACACGACGCTTGATAGAAAAGGAAGATCCGTGCCTCACGATGGGTGACGCCCCGTGCCGCGTTCACCAAACCGGTGGGGTGCAGAAACTCTTTCCGTACCGAGTCGCGCTCTTCAGGCAGCAACATCATCTGGCCCATCAGCTCTTCGACGAAGTGTCGCTCCGCGTCGGCGATCTTCCCGTCACGCGAGGCCATGATGGCCACACAACGCGCGACGGCGACCTGCTCCTCGGGGCTCACGAGCTCTGCGATGGGAAAGTCGAGCATGCCGGATCCTCTCCGCACAGTACCGTACGCTGCTGGATCTGCCTAGCCAAACACGGCGCCGCACCGCGTGGAGTTCGGATATGCGACCGCGCACGGCGAACCCCCGCCGACGACGACATCTATCGTCGAGGGGCGGTCAGCTCGCGGCGCGCGTCAGACGGAGGATTTCAAAAATTGCGCGCGTCGCCGGCGAACGGTTCACCGTGTAGAAATGGATACCCGGCACGCCTCCGGCAACGCGTACAAAAGGCTCGGGTGGGGTCGGCTCGAGAAGACGCCGGCACTGGTGCGCCGCGGTTGCGACCCCCGTCCAGAACACCTCGTGCGGATCCCCATCCGCTTGCTCAAGGCGCTCTGTCAAGTCTGCCGGAATGGTCGCGCCCGACAACGACGCGATGCGCTGGAGCTGGTCGACATTCGTGACGGGTAAGATCCCGGGGAGAATGGGGACGCGGATGCCCGCCCCGGTCGCTCGCCGCGAGAACTCGAAAAATGTCTGGTTGTCAAAGAACATCTGCGTAATGAGAAAATCGGCCCCAGCGTCGACCTTGCACTTGAGGTACCCGAGATCCTCATCCGATGAGGCTGCTTCCGGGTGGGTCTCGGGGTAGCAGGCCGCTCCCACACAGAAGTCGCCCCGACCCCGAATAAAGCGGACCAGATCCGACGCGTACCGAAAGCCGCCGTCCTGAGGGACAAACCGTGTCTCCCCCCGGGGAGGATCGCCGCGCAGCGCCAATATATTCTCGATTCCCAGATCCCCGAGACGATCGAGGGTATCTGCGAGCTCGTCCCGCGTCGCGCCAACGCAGGTCAGGTGGGCCATGGGCTCGATCCCCAGCTCTCGCTTGATGCGCCCCACCAACTCCACGGTGCGTGTACGCGTGCTCCCCCCCGCGCCGTAGGTCACGGAGACAAAGTCGGGTTCGAGCAACGCAAGCTGCTCGAGGCTACGCCACAGCACCTTCTCGCCCTCCTCGGTCTTCGGGGGGAAAAACTCGAAGCTAAAAACAGGCCGCTTGTGGGCCAGGCGATCCTTGATGCGCACGGGAACCCACTAGCACGATCAACCTGCGCCTGCCCCTGGCCCCCTCGCCCCCCTCGCCCCTCCGTTCGCAGCCCGCCGCAGCCCCGCAGATCATGAGATCACGACGCAAAGCCCCGCGACCCCCTCCGGCGCACGTCGAAGACGAGATCCGGGGTAACGAAGACTTGCGAGGCAACGGCTCGAGACTCGATTCGCTACGCGTCATGCCCATGACCCCACTGGCTCCGTACCAAAAATGCCTATTTTCCTTCCTGTCCGTCGCTACATTCTTCGAGGGTTTGCGGCTCGCATCTTTCTCATCGCCGAGTGTGCCACGAACATGGTGTACCCGGCGGAAGAGTACCCGGCGGAAGAGTACCCGGCGGAAGAGTACCCGGCGGAACGCCGCGGCACCATATTTGGCGTCATCCAAGCGTTCTCGAGCGAGGCCTAAGCGATTCCCTCATCAGGATCCGAGTGGCACAGAGACGGCCGAGCGCACCATGTCGAGCAGTGCGTCGTACCGAAACGGCTTCTGAAGAAAGCCGGCGAGCCCCTCTCCCGCGAACCGTGATGTCGCGTCTTGCTCGTTGTACCCGCTCATCAAAATTACGGGCACCTTGGGGTCGATCACACGCATTTCTCGAAACACCTGTTCACCGGAAAGTCCGGGCATCGTCATATCCAGAAGGACGACCGCCATCTGGGCGGCACGACGCCGATACAGTCCCAACGCGGCGACACCATCGGGCGCAGTCAAGACCTCGAATCCCATCAACTCCAACATCCTCGACATGGCCCGGCACAATGCGGGCTCATCGTCGACGACCAGTACCAGTCCGCGTCCCTTCCACTCCACATCGCTCGAAGCAACCGGATTGAGGCGGGAGGAGGTTTCGCGACCTTCTGGGAACAGCAACCTGACGGAGGTCCCCTCCCCGACCTCACTGTACACGCGGAGTGCTCCCAGGTGACCGCGGACGATCCCCTGCACCGCTGCCAGACCAAGGCCTCGACCCGTAAACTTGGTTGTATAGAAGGGATCGAAGATCATTGCGACCGTATCCGGGTGCATGCCGCAGCCGTTGTCGGAAACCTCCACAAACACATAGGTTCCCTCGCCGACATCCTGACCCAAGGTTACGGTTCTCAGGTACGCCGCGTCGATATCTTGTCGACCTGTGGTCAATCGCACCCGCCCCCCAGGCCCCGTGGTGGCCTCGGATCCGTTGAGAATCAAGTTCATCACAACTTGGCGGACCTGTGTCCCATCGCAGCGGACAGGTAGGGCGTCCTCACATACGTCGATATGGACGCGCACGTTCTTCGAAATGGAGGCCTGAGCGAGGAGAACGGTCTCGCGCACAAGATCGTTGACATCGAGCGTACGGACGACGAATCGCCCTTTTCCCGAGTATGCGAGCATCTGATCGGCGAGATCCGCCGCTCGCTGTGTGGCCACATCAATATCTTCAAGGTAGGCCCGCAGCGGCGAGTCGTCAGGCGCTTGCCGTATAGCGAGGCTACAATTGCCCTGGATCCCCAGCAGAATATTGTTGAAGTCATGGGCCACACCGCCTGCGAGCAACCCCAAACTTTCGAGTTTTTGCGATTGCACCAACCTAGCTTCAACCGCGACTCGCCTCCTCTCCGCGCGATCGCGGCGCAGCTCAGCCTCAATTCGAGAGACGAAAGCGCTGAAGAGCGGGTTCCCAAGCAGGCTCTCGCTGAACCCACAATGATGAAGAACCTCGATCAGCCCGAGCGCGCCCCCGTGGGGATCGTCGATCCGCAAAGCGGCGTAGGTATGAACATCTTGGCAAGCTCGCGGGTGCCCCGCAGGAAATTCGATTCCAGCGGCGCCGATGATGTGGAGCCTACCTTCACGAAACGCGGCTTTTTGCGGCGCGCTGAGGATAGGCTGTTCTCCCCCAGACGCACCCGACCTCCCGCGGCCCTCCGTGTCGTCCCCTACCCACACCCGGACAACGTCAACGTGCACCGCCTGGGCGAGCCTCTCGGACAGTTCGGCGAGGGGATCGTTCCCCCTTTCGTCGCCCAGCGGTAAGGCGACACTGGTCAGGCCCGCGCGATAGCGACGCTCCATCAGCGCTACGGCCACGCGTCCCTCGAAATAGGTGAGCAATTCGCTGAGCACATTCGTTGTCGCCAACGGCGACTGGGACAACAGGACCAAGAGCCCAAGTGGTATCCCGGCCTCATCCACCAAGGCGACGCCGACGTAGCCTTCGACCCCCATATCCGCGAGAAGGCGGTCCCTGGGGAAAATATCAGCCACCCCACGCGGAAACACACACTCACGACGGCTCACCACCTCCGCACAAGGCGAACCTTCCAAATCATAGGAAAAATTGTCTACCAGGCCCTCCGCTTGGGTGGCCACGACCAAAGTCTCGACCATGTCCCGCCGGGCACCGGATAGTTCGCCGACGAATGCAAACTGTACCCCGGCCGCACGGCGCAACCCCGCAACTAGCGCCTGGAGGAAAGCCTGACCGGACAGGTTCGCCAATTGCGTGAGCAAACAACCGCCCTCGGGCCCGGCGGACACAAACCCTGAGAGTGCTTCCACTGAAAGCCGACCGCCACTCGCCCCGTGCATGAACCAACGCTACCACGTGGCCGCTCTTTCGGGTGTTGCTCACGCGCGACTACGAACGTCTCAGCAGACCGCCATCCGCGTTTCTGCGGGACGAAACGTTCTCAGTCGGCCGTGTAGCTACAATACGTGCCGGTCTGAACACAACGCGTCAGTTGCCTCCCCAGCTCGGCATCGCACTGCTCGATCCGCCGGATGGCATCACGGAGACGTCGCTGGACGCTGATTCGAGCGCGCTCCGCCGGAGACCCGACGCCACGGGAACGACCGCCCAACCCCACCGCTCGGCTCAGCTCCGCGGTCAAGAACGCCAACTCCGAACGCGTGCGTTCCGCCCGAGCCATGTCGTTCCATGATGTGGCCTCTTGGAGCTGCGCGGTCAGTTCGGTGACACGACACCGATACTGACGACGCGCGTCCGCGTCGAGGATCTCTCCCCCGGGTCCGGGCTCACTGCCTCCGGGGACACGGCCCTCCGATGCGAGGTCCATGGCATGGAACTCTCGACCCGGCTCATCCACCAAACGTGCGAGCAGACGCACGCCCTTGGTGTCCTTGAGTCGTAGCCGGCCGCGGCTGTGTATGAGGAGCCAGTACTCCCCCTCTCGTTCCAGCCGTATCCCCGCGTTCGAGCGCGTGCCCGACACGGCCACTTGGCACATCCCCGGCGAAAGGGCTGCGATCCCTTCCGAGATCGATTTGGCGACCCCGTCAGAGAGCACCGCACCGTCGCCTGCCGAGGATACCGACGACGAAGCCGAACAAGCATCGCTTTGCGCGATGACGCGGGCGGCTTCACTGAGGAACAGGGGATTCCCTCCCGTGGCCTGGAGCACCGTGTCGACCATGTCTGCACCGGGCGTCTCGCCTATCGCCTGCGCAAGGAACGCAACGACCGCGTCTCGCGACAACGGTGCCAGATGGATCGGCCGAACCTCGCGAGCGAGGCGCAACAACGCCGGACCGGCCTCGGCATCCCGTGCCGCAGTATCGCGGTACATGCCGGCGACCGCCACTCGCGCACTCCGGATCGGCCCCGCCAAGAACTCAAGCAACCGTATCGACGACAGGTCCGCGGCGTGCAGATCCTCGATCAGAACGAGTGTCGGCCGACACTCGCCGACGTCGGTCAACACTCCGGCGATAGCGTCATACAGCTGAAAGCTCGCGTCCACGTCGAGCGAGGGGGTTCGCAGCTCCGAACTCGGTACGACACAATTGTCGAGTTCGGGCAACAACTTGCCGAGCGCCGGCCGGCGGTCCTTCAACCATGTCGAAACGGTGGCCGAGTCTTCCCCGCGCATCACGGCGCGTAGCACCTGGATCCACGGCCAGTACGACGGGGCCCCAGACCCACCCCAACAACGCGCCCACAGCACGTTCATATCCCGGTCGGCCGCAAGGGTCGCCATTTCTTCCAGCAGTCGGCTCTTGCCGATGCCCGGCTCGCCACAGATCAGCCACAAGTTGCCACGTCCCGCTGCGGCCTCGTCGAGGGCTCTTGCGAGCGTGGCGAGTTCCCGGCCGCGGCCCACGAGGGGATGGGTGCGATGAGGCACGCGCTGAGTTTTGCGCGTGCGCAGCGACGCGTCCAGGCTGCGGCGCGCGCGACACCGTACGCTGCCTGCTCCTTGCCGGGCCTGGGCGCTCCGGTGGTGTGACATTCATGGGAACAAGGAGAACAGAAGTAACCGACGCCGACACCGCGTCTTCCCACGCCCCATCCCCACGTCGCCCACAACGTGCCCTTCCTACCGCACGCGACGATCGCGGCGGCGAGGTCACAGCGTTCCGTTGTTCGTCACGCCTAGGGGGTGGCACCCCAACCGCCCCCCGCGTCATGACTCCACTCCAAACTGCCCCTTCAGTTTCCTCCACACACCTCCACGCCGCTCCGCGCTCCGCGGCGACGCGTGGAATCGCGGGCGAGCGACGCGACACCGCGGCTTTCGTCGAGCTGGTGAAGCGACACGAGGGCAGCGTGCGCGGTCTCTTGCTGCGGCTGACGGCAGACCGCACCCTCGCCGATGACCTGGCCCAAGAGGCCTTTATCCGCGCGTTTCGTGGATTCGGCCGCTTCGAAGGTCGCGCTCGGTTCTCCACATGGGTCTACCGCATCGCGTACAACGTGTATCTGAACCATCGCTGTCGATCCAAAACCCTCGGGAGCCTTCCCGAAGGCTTCGACACCCGCGTGCCTGCACCAGAGATGGCCGAGAGTGCACGCCGCTGCGACCTCCGCCGAGACCTGGCCGGAGCCATCGCCGGACTCGACGAACGCTATCGCGCGGTGGTTGTCCTCTACTACGTACAAGAGGTCTCGTATCCCGAGATCGCTGAAATTTTGGACATGCCGCTGGGAACGGTCAAGACCCACCTCCACCGCGCTCGCAAGATTCTGCGCGAATACATGTTGGACGCGGCGTAGTTCCGCCGTCTACATACGCAACAATCGAGAACGGGTGCGATACGCGAAGCTCCGACTGCACCGACTACCCGTCGGTAGCAGTGTCACCGAGAGTTCGGCGCAAACGGTCATTGGGGCCAGGACGAAGCGCAGCGGCCAACGTTGGAGTGAAACGGGACTTCGTTGAGTTCTCACGCTTCGCGCCATCGACCAAAGTGAACGATTGCCTGCATTCTGGCAGCGATTTTCATGCGGCCATTCCGCACTTGTCGAAGCAGCGTGATCCGAGAGCGATCCACACCCCTCTATGGGGTCGAGCATCGCTGCAGCACGAACTTCAATTTCGTCGCCAATTTCCAGATCCAAGGCTCCCATCTCCAAGTCATCCACGCCGCCATAGCCTATCCACCAAGATGATCCATTCGACGTTTGGACTTCCATACTATGGTGTATAGGCACCACTCGACACGCATTCGGATAGGCCTCGTTCCAACCGTCGCTTCGCATCGCGTCGTGACCCGCCCCGCGACGCTCTGGACCCGCTCAGGCCACTCGAGTGGATGGTCCGCAACGACACGCACTTGCAGTCTTCCGACAAACGTATTTTCCCATTCCCCATCACCATTCACCATTCACCATTCACCATTCACCATTCACCATCACCATCACCATCACCATCAACATCAACATCAACATCAAGATCAACATCGCCATCCTTCGAGCACCCACACGCGAGGGCAAGTGCCAACGAGCATCGACGGCAGCAGCACGAGAACACGTATGGCGCTACGGACTACCCAGCGCGGTGTTGTTCAAGAGCGCCTCGGAGCCCCTCACGTACCGAGCCCCTCACGTACCGAGACCGTCGGGTGCGCCCGACGGTCTGTGCGCGCCTCGCTACGCGCGTTCTCTCTTCGGAATAGCGACGGGACTCGCCAGCCCGATATCGCTGCGGCACCAAGACTGCGTCAGATCGTTTGAAAGACCACGGGGAGCGTATGTCGACAGTACACATTTCGCGTTGGTACTACAATCCAAGTAACTCCGACATCGTATATTCTCCGCCAGACGGCAGTGATCCAGCACGCAGAACTCCCCATCCGCGCCAGTCCGTGTCCTGAGCACAGGGTGTACACATAGGGTATGGTTCAGACGAACCTCGAGATCGCCTGCCCCGGCAACGCCACCACTCTCTCGCGGTTTTTCCACCTTTCTTTGCGCGTGGGGGGTAGCATGGGTATTCACGTCGGGCGTCCGACGCGAATCCCCCCCTCCAAACCTATGGCCCAATCCGCCACGATGTATCGTTTTCACATCGACCTCTCCGACATTGACCATGGATTGTACGAAAGCCTCGACCTGCGCGTCGCGCGGCATCCTTCCGAGGACGAAGACCGGGTCGTCGTGCGGGTCTTGGCGCGAGCTATCGCCCACGAGCCCGGGCTTGCGTTCGGACGTGGTCTCTCCAACGTCGAGGATGCTGCACTGTGGCGTCACTCCCCAGCAGGAGAGATCGAGACATGGATCGAGGTCGGCATGCCCAGCGCCGATCGCCTGCACCGGGCGAGCAAAGCGGCGCGGACGTTGCGGGTGTTCACCGACAAGCCCGCCGTGCTACTGCGCAAAGCGTGGTCGAGCCGCGTCGTCCACGGAGCCACGCAGATCGAGATTGTACAGTTGCCCCGCGGGCTCGTCCGCGAGTTGGCGCGCAACTTGGGCCAAAATGTCACCTGGTACCTGATGTTGCAAGACGGGCAGATCCAGGTTGCCAGCGAGGAGCACAGCGTGGACGGCCCGCTCACGCGCCTCAGCCTCCAAGATTTTCTGAGCGCACCGACGTAGGGGCGCCGCAGGCCTCTCGGAGCGGCCGAGATAGCGGCGGCCACCCTGACTTCGCACGATCCGCAAACAGATGCGAAGCTTAGGGCCGTGGCCCGCGATCCCACCGATGACGCCACGACCTGCGGGGCCAACTGTGACTCTGATCCCGGCTTCGAGCCCCCCGCGGTTGCCGATCGATTGGCTCGCCTCCCGGATCCAGCCATGCGGGAGGCCGTGTTGGCGGGGATCCTTGAGAGGTTGAGCCCCGCCCGCGCCGCTTGGCTCCTCGACACGTTCGCCACGGTGGGCCGCGCCGGCGGAGCATCTTTCGATCTCAGCTTGTTGGCCGCCGTGGACCTGGCTGGCGGTGAACGGCTCGACGACGAAGAACGGGCGCGAATCTACACCGCCGCATGCGAACATCGCCTCGAAGCCGCACAAGAGCTGCTTTACTCCGAAGATGTGGCCCCGGACCGCAGCGCTGCCATCCCGCGACCCCTCACGCCCGGAACCCGGCCTCTCACGCTGGGAGAACGCAAGTCTCTGGCACGGTCATGGCGCCGGGACGTACTGGAGCGACTGATCGTAGACCCCCACGCCGATGTCGTCCGATTGCTGCTCGCCAACCCCCATGTGACGGAAGCGGATATCTTGAAGATCGCCACCGCTCGGCGCAGCAGCGGACCGGTATTGAATCTGATCATACAAGCGCGACGATGGTCCTGTCGGCCCCGCGTTCGGTTTGCCCTGATCCGCAACCCCAAGCTCCCCTTGGCCACGGCGCTGCGTTTGCTTGGGCTATTGAACCGCACCGAATTGCGCGAACTGTCCCAGGATCCGCAGCTGCGGGGACGCTTGGCCGAGGGGATAACGCGGCGACTCAAGCCCCTACCTTGATCCTGCTCGGCGCCAGCAGAAGGCCGCCGCCGACGCGCAACCCCCAACCCCGACTCCCCACCGCAGGGGGGGGGCACGTGGAACCCCTCGGACGCTCCACGCCGATCTGATTCAGCGACCTCCCCGACGGATACCGGCCGTCGCAACGTCATTCTAAGCCAAGTGGATCGTTTTTGCGTCTGAGCCGACTACCTTCACGTGAGGTTTCCGCAGCTACCGCGAGTTGACGATCACGCCGGAGGCAGAGGATGGTTGGTTCCGGCGACAGCTCAAGTGGGCGCGCCGCGGCTCCGAACCGGCTCCGGTCTTGGCAACTGGGGCGTCCGCACAGTGTCCGAATCCCATCCCCCGCGAACGATGCTCCCACCCGCGGAAGACGGTTCTTCGCTCCCCTACAGCATCGCTCAAGAAGCGATCCGAGCGAAACTCTTCGGCGAACCGGCGCGCCCTCATCGGGTGGGTCGATTTCATATGCTCGAGAAACTTGGCGAGGGTGGAATGGGGGTGGTCTACGCGGCGTACGACGAGCAACTGGACCGCAAGATCGCGCTGAAGTTCCTGAGCCCGCAAGCGACGCTGGTCGACGACAACGCCCAAGAACGCATGCTCCGCGAAGCCCAAGCGATGGCTCGGCTCTCCCACCCGAACGTCGTCCATGTGTACGACGTGGGCACGCACGGCGAGGATGTCTACCTCGCCATGGAATTCGTCCACGGGACCACGCTCGGGAGCTGGCTTGAGTCCGGGCGACGTACACCAAAAGAGATCCTAGAGGTCTTCGGTCAGGCGGGCCGGGGGCTAGCGGCTGCCCATGCGGCAGACCTCGTACACCGGGACTTCAAACCATCGAACGTGCTGCTATCGCTCGACGGCCGGGCACTCGTCACCGACTTCGGCAGCGCGCGGGGCATGGGTCCCGCGGACGCGTTGGATCGAGCCCACCTGCCCACGGCTCGACTAGGAACGGACGCCACGGAGGATTCCTCCGCGGCGTTGCTGGCGGAACGACTGACGCGCACGGGTGTGATCCTCGGCACGCCCGTTTATATGTCGCCCGAGCAGCACGAAGGGCGAAAAGCGGATCCACGCAGCGATCAATTCAACTTCTGCGTCGCGCTCCATGAGGCCTTGTTCGGTACACGGCCCTTCGCAGGGCGCACACGGCGGGAGCTCCACGCCAACATCCAACGTGGTCGGATCAAGACGATCGACGCAAGGGGGACGCCCGGCCGCGCAGCGACCGTTCTCAAGCGAGGGCTGGCTGCCGATCCGCAGAAACGCTTCACAGACATGGACGCGTTGCTTCTCGCTTTGGATCGTGCGACGGGCCGGAAACGTCGGCGATTTTTCGCGAGCGCGGGCACCAGCGCAGTGATCGCGGCTGGCCTCGCGGGGTGGGCTGTTCTCGCCTCGCAGCAGGGGTCGGTATGCGAGGCCCAAGGAGCAGCGATCGACGAGGTCTGGAACGACGCACGCCGAGCGGAAATTGAGAAGCGGTTCGTGGGTGTGGATGAAGACGCGGCAGCGGACGCCCGCGCGACCTTGGCGACGCTCGACGCCTACGCGGATGAGTGGCGCGAGACCAGTGCGGCGGCATGTAGGGACACGTTGGAGCTCGAGCGCTACTCGACCACGGTACTCGATCGCCGCGCCAGTTGTTTGGAACGGCGCCGGCTCGAGTTCAGCTCTCTTGGCGCAATCTTCCTCCGATCCGACCCTGCCTTGGTACGGCGGGCGGCCGCGACGGCCCAACGTCTGATCCCAGCATCCGAGTGCAACAACGTCGCGACGATCGATTCCGACTTGACCCCGCCCCAACTCCAACTTGCAGCCCAGGTGGACGCCGTCCGTGGCGAGCTGTCCCAGGCCAATGCCTTCGAACTGGCTGGCCTCTACGAGGAGGGGCTGTCGCGGGCCCAGCAAGCCTATCAAAATGCGGAGGCGCTGCAGTATGAGCCCCTGCTCGCCGAAGCCCTGTCGAGCGCAGGCTGGCTGCACTACCGGGTCGGAGATCACTCCACGGCCGAAGCGTATCTCAACGCGGCAGTGGATCTCGCGGAATCGACAAGACATGATCTGGCGTCGGCCGATGCCTGGGACCGTCTGCTTCTCATCGCCCGGGAGACCACCGACCCGACGGACCTCGCTGTCGCCGAATCAACCTACCGACGAACGAAGGCCGCCATACAACGGCTGAGGTCGAATGCGAGCGAACGCACGGCTCGCGCCCACGCCAGCATGGCGTTCATCTACAAGGCGTCGAGCCATTTTGATAAGGCGTCTCATTTGGCCGAGACTTCGCTCGGCCTGCTGCAGGCCTCCGATCATGCTCACTCCCCGGGTATCGTTCACTCGACAGCCCTCCTGGGCGACATCTACGCCCAACAAGGTCGATGGAGCGAATCGCTGCGCCTCTACGACACCGCACTGCGGCAGGCCGAAACTGTTCTAGGACCACGCCACCCCCGTTTTGCCACCCTGTTGGTGAACGCCGGCCTCGCCCGAGCAGATGCGGGGCAGTTCGACGCGGCTGCACACGCCTATGCACAGGCCCAAGCCATCTATGAGGACGCCCCCGGCAATCACGACGATCTCCTCGCTTGGATCTACGCTGCCAATGCTGAGCTAGCGCTGAAGCAGCATCGCCCCACGGCCGCGCGACGCTTTGCCACCCACTCTCGCGATATCTATGATCGCACGCGCGACCAAGATGATGTGTACCGTGCAGATCCCATCGTGCTGCTTGCGCGGGCCGAGTACGCACTCGGCAACTTCCAGGCGTCGCTGCAATATGCCGAGGAGGCCCTGGTCATCCAGGGACCAACAACTGATCGCCCCCATATCACCGACCACGCGGCGAACAATCTTGCATGGGTGGGTCGCTCCCTGGCGGCGTTGGGTGCCCATGATCAGGCTGTAGAACGCTATGAAACCGCCATCGCAGCGTTCACGGAACACTTTCCGCGCCCCGACCAGCATCCGCGATTTCTCGATGTCCTGATGGCACGGGGGGCGAGCTACCTCGCGCTCGGCAAGATAGAATTTGCCCGCTCTGATTTCGACAGAGCCGTGGCAGGATCCAGTGCGATGGGCGACACTGATCGCTTGGCCCGCGCCCGCCAAGGCCGTAGCAGGACGCTTCCCGAATTCAGTCGACACCGCGCCCGCCCCCATTCCGACTGGAGCCAAATCACGGCCGAGATCGTCGGAAAATTCCCCGAGTAGTTTCAACTCGCTAAACCACAGCCTAACCACAGCCTAACCACAGCCTAACCACAGGAGCACCATCTCATCATGTCGTACCGAGTCTATCCAAAGACTACGCGTCTATACCTGGGCGCGACCACAGAAGAACAAAATTCTTTCCTCGTTTCTGCGCAACTCGACCTGCAAGACGGCGAGATCAGACTGCGCGTCGACTACGGCGAGGACAACTTTGTTGTCGACTCCGACAGCCGGATGGAACTCACCGTGAACACGGAAAACTCTGCTCACGCGGCTATCCGAGTACGGTTTGAGGCGACGGAGCGACTCGCCGCCCAGTACAGCGCAGAGGTCCAAAGAGTCACGGAGACACAAGATCTGTACGCACTACCCAAGACCTATGACGGCGCAAAGATGTTCTGGGAAGCCAAACCTCCCCTCCCCACGGATCCAGCCGGTTACCGTGGCTACTGGTATGTTGCCAGTATCCTGCAAGCCTATAGCGAGACCACGAGCATGCCTCTCGCTCCGCAGCACCTCAATTTTTTGATCGGAGTGCGCACGCGCCCCCCGTACACCTAGCCGTACGTCTTCGACCCACGCCCGACTAGTTCCATCCTCCACAGATCGCCTCGACCATGACCATCGAAGATTTTCTCGCCCTTGGCGCCAAGCACAATATTCCGCGAAATGATCTTCCGCAAGATGTCTGCCGGCGCCTACAAGATCTGCAGGGGCATATCCTCGTGGGGCACGGCCGACGCCACTGCAAGATCGCGCAGCTTCGCTTCGGTCCCGACGACGACGCAGTGACGTGCTTCATCCGTTCGAGCGTCGCCCCCCGCGTTTGGTCCGCTTGGGATGTGCTCAACCCCGCCAAGAGGGTCGCCAGTGGCGATGTCTTCGTGGGGTTTTATGTGAGCGCCCGCGGACGCAGACGCCTCGGTTGGCCTGCGCACCGCGATAGTGCATTCGAGGAAGGTATGTTCACGCGCAGCCGCCAGCTCGGTGATCGGGAACAGGACTGGGAGCTTGAGGCCCACCCGGACTGCATGCTCATCTGTGCCGCAGACGACCCCGAGGCAGCGAGTGCGTGCCTCGAGGCGATCCTCGAGTGTGCAGGGGAAGCAATCTTACCTACTTCCGCGCGGCAGTGTGTCAGCGGGGCCACACTACCCAAGCACCGCGAAGCATTCGGCTTCCGTGATGGGATCAGCCAGCCCCGTTTCTTCACTCCGGAGCCGCGGGGTGACACCAAGTTGGACGCCGCGCGTGTGGCCGCATGGGAACAGTCCGCCTCCCCGCTACGCACGGTGCTCCTGCCCGAACCGGGGACTCCCGACGCTTGCGGGAGCTATCTGGTGTTTCGCCGACTGCGGCAGAACAAGGCGCTATTCGACGAAAGATATGGCGCAGACGCTGAATGCGCCGCGAAACTCGTGGGCCGCTACAAAAACGGTGCCCCCCTCATCGACACCCCTCCCACAGCACACGCGGATCTCCCGGCCAATGCATTCGACTATTCGAAGGATCCCAACGGCGAGCGATGCCCGCTATCCGCACATGTCCGCAAGGTTCACCCTCGCACCGGCGGCGCGCGGATCGTGCGACGCGGCATGCCCTATCGAGAAAAGAATGAGGTGGGTCTACTGTTCATGTGCTGGCAGTCCAGCCTCGTCGACCAGTACGAACGCATCCAGCAATGGGCAAATAGCCAGCACCAAGGTGGGCCCGACCAACTACTCGGCAATAGCCGACGCGGGAGAATCAGATCTGAGTATGTCACCATGACCGGCGGCGACTATTTTTTCGCCCCGTCCATCCAACGATTGAAAACACCAAGCTTCCCGCACCTGGGGGCAACGCAACACCGTCGCTAGCGCCGCCTACCCGATGTCACCGGATCGAAATCGTTAGCCCGGGATCTTTGCCACCCACACCTCCGGGTCCCAAGCGCCTTCCACCACCCCGATCACGATGATGTTGCCTTCGCCATCGCTGACCAAAGCTCGGCGTGTGCCGCCTAGCCGCACCCCGGGGTAGCGCCGAGTCCAGGTTCCGTGACCCGCAGCGTCGTATTTGCGCAACACAAGCGCTTCGTCAACGGTATCACCGTGTTCGCTGATGGCCACATAGAAGTCACCTTCCGGCCCGGCAGCAATACCCCGGCAGTCTGCCAGCCCACCGTGGTCGGCCTTGGCGCCCCACCCCTCCGCACCATCGGTCCCATACACCTGCACCCAGGTGGCATTCACACCGTCGACCACGGCACTCCCCGCAAACGCCAACGAACCTCGGGGGGACATCACGATATCCCAACCGCTCGCCCAAAGGTCATAACGCACAAGGGCGCTCCATCCAGGCGCGCCATCGTTGCCGACACGAAGAATTGGTGCGACCACAGATCCGTCCAACTCACGCTGACCCACGACGAAAGCGTTTCCTTGGTCATCTGTGGCCACAGCCCGCGCGTCGACGCTGTCGGGAATTGTGTAAGTCCACTTGAGTTCTCCTTTCTGGTCGAACCGCTGAAGCCAGCTGCTCTGGTCGACACCCGGTTCGCCAACGGTCCCAACCACGTATGTGACGGTATCCGCCCGTGTCGTCACGGCCGCCGGGAGCGTCCGACGATTCGGGACCACGTGGTGACTCGCCACCCATCGCAGGGCTCCTTCGTGATCGAACTGACCCACCCATGCCCTCTCCGGCTCTCCCAAGCGATTTGCCACGCCAACAACCGTGACGACATCGGTGACACCTATGGCGAGGCCGGTGGCATCGGGAGCGCCGGACGTGATGGACCAAAGGTCTCCGCCCGTGGATGTGAGTGCACGCACCACAATATCGTCGGCAGCCGAGCCGCTGGTGAATACCACCGATCCGTTTCGAAGCACACCGACAGCCTGTACCGCCTCGGTCAGGCCGAAGTCGAACCTGCGCTGCCAGATGACAGGACCAGGATCGTCGGCGTTGTCGTCGCTCTCGTCGCTCCCGTCGCTCTCGTCGCTCTCGTCGCTCTCGTCGCCGCTGATCGAGGTGGCGGTCTGGGAGACGCCATCTCCATCTCCATCTCCATCTCCATCTCCATCTCCATCTCCATTCGTAGCCACGGCATCCTCGGACGCCGAAAGTTCGTCGACGCACAGTTCGCTGAGGCACGTGAGGCCCGGTTCGCACTCGCCCACATCGCAGCTACAACCTTCTGTGCCTGGCACGCATAGGGCATCGTCGGCCGCAAGGGAACCGCGGCACGCGATGAGAGCGACCTGTAGAAGAAATCCTGCCGCAAGCGCGCGATGCCGGAATAGAGACAGCCGAGGCTCGGTCACCCGCACTATGTGCGGCGCGCAAAGACACTCGCAACCCAAGCCGGTCCGAAAAACGTGATCAAGCCGCTCGTTCTCGAGCCCGGCAGGAGCCCGTTCGTGGGGCACCAGGGACATTCCAACGCCGCTGTGCAACGCCTACACCCGTGTACACGCGATCTCCGAGTACACGCCAGCACAGGGCCTGATCATGACGCCGCAGCAAACACGCGCGTCAGCTCGCAAGGCTGGCGAGATCACTAGGCGAGATCACTAGGCGAGATCGCAAGACAGGATCACGCGGCGAGACCCTTGCTCTGGGCAAGCGCGCTGTACTTGATGTCGATACCCCGAATATGCGCTGTGAGCCACAGTTTCAGGAACGTGAACAGCTTCTTCGGTAGTCTGGCATCCTCGGATACGGCAAAGGCGTCCACATACGCCTTCAGTTCGCCGAGAAGATTCGCGTGAATCCTTCGGTGTGTCGCAAGCTGCGGGAACCGGATCGCTGCGAGCATCCGCTCTTCATGCTCGAAGTGTTCAACCGTATAATCTCCAAGTTTCTTCAGGGCCGAGAGGAGTTCGGGCCGAGGGGCGCCCCGCCGATCGGCCTCCCAAAGCACGTTCATTAGGCCGATCAAAACATGGTGCTCACGATTCATCGAGCCCACGCCAACATCGAGGGACGCGCTCCATTGTAGTAGAGACATGGAGCACGCATCGTCTCGAGGAGAACGAGCCTAAACGAAATAACTGCGTGCCCATTGTCCCGTGAGTCCGTGGAGGAACCACAAGCCCTGGTCTGGGCCCGTCCGAACGATCAACCCGCTTTGTCGGACAGCTCGGTTCGATATTCGGACATGCGGTACTGTATCTTTCTCGGTGAGATACCGAGGATCTCGGATGCCTTATTCGTGCTCCCGCCCACGTGTTCGAGTGTGCGCAGAATCATATACCTCTCCATTTCCGCAAGACTGGCCCCAGGCACCACCGGGACCTCATCCTTGCCCGACACCGCCTTGAACACCTCGGGTGGCAAATGCCGCGGCTCGATCTCCCGCCCCTGGCACAGCACCACCGCCCGCTCCACACAGTTCTCGAGCTGGCGTACGTTCCCAGGCCAACCGTACCTGATCAGAGCCTGGAGCGTTCGATCACGAAAGCCCAAGATGGTTTTGTGGTTCTTCGCTGCGTACAGCGTGAGAAAGTGGGACAAGAGCAGCGGGATATCATCCGCCCGCTCGCGCAGGCTGGGCGCACGCACCGTGATCACGTTGAGTCGATAGTACAAGTCCTCACGGAAACGACCGGCGCCGACCTCCGCCATCAGATCCCGGTGCGTCGCCGCCACTATCCGTACATCAACCTCGATGGTCTCGTTCCCACCCACACGCTCAAACTGGCGTTCCTGTAGGAAACGAAGCAGCCGGACCTGAGCCGCAGCAGGAACATCACCCACCTCGTCGAGGAACAACGTTCCGCCGTCGGCCTGCTTGAAGCGGCCCTCCCGACGGCCCGATGCCCCGGTGAAAGCCCCCTTTTCGTGCCCAAATAGCTCGCTCTCAAGCACCCCCTCACTGAGCGCTGCGCAATGAAGGGCCACGAAGGGCCGATCCCGTCGGGGACTGAGTTGATGGAGCGCGCGAGCGATCACCTCCTTGCCGGTACCGCTCTCTCCTTGCACCAGCACGCTCGCCTCCGAGTCTGCCACCTGTCGGATCAGCTCCAGCACCTCGCGGAACGCCGGCGCGCGGCCGACCAGGCCGAGTCGCCGCGCCGGATCGAGATCATCCGCCACGAGGGCGTTGCGGAGCCGAACGTTCTCGGCCCGCAACGCCCTCGCGTCGCGGACCCGTTCGATCAGCACCAAAAGCTCGTCGAAATCGATGGGCTTGGTGATGTAGTCCTCGGCGCCTTCTCGCATCGCTCCGACCGCCGTGGACACCGTGCCATAGGCTGTCATCACGATAGAGCTCAGGCTGGGTGTCTGAGCTGTCATCTTGGCGATGAGCTCGATGCCATCCATCCCGGGCATCTTGAGGTCCGTGAGCAAGATATCCGGAGGCTGCGCGCGGGCCCGCCCCAACGCTTTGTAGCCGTCCGGTGCCGACAGCACCTCATAGCCCTCGGACCGGAGCAGGTCGACGAGGGCTGTACGAGCTGCAGACTCGTCGTCCACAACCAGAACTCGAGTCTCTGCCGGGCGGAGAACACTCATGCGCTTGGCGTAGGAGTGTGCCGGGGAAACGAGGTCCAGGCCAGCGCCAAACGCAAATCCTGCGTCCCGGATGGGAAAGGCGCAACGAGTGCGGGCTCCCTCGCGCACGCGCCACCGAAGTCTCCGTGATTGTTGGCCATCCTCGATGGCACGCTTGCTGCTGTAGGTGGCGGGTAGCCATGCCGAACTCCACGCCGATCCACGCGAGCACGCCAGTTCCTCCTCCGGCTCTCCCTGTAGCAACGTCTTTCCCGCGCCATGGTACCGAGGTGCGATGCCCCACGCCCGGCCCAGGCCAAGACGGCGTCGAGCTGTACATTCGCGCGGCGAAGCGCTACCCGCTTCTGGATCGTGACGAGGAGCACGCCCTCGCAGTCGCATGGTTCAAACGCGACGACAAGGAGGCGATGCAGCGGCTCGTGGCTTGCAACCTGCGACTCGTCATCAAACTGGCCAACCGCTACGCCCACAAGGGTAGTGGCCTGCTCGACCTCATCCAAGAGGGCAATATCGGTCTGCTCAAGGCCGTGCGAAAATTTGATCCCCACCGGGGCGCCAAGCTCAGCACCTACGCCGCATGGTGGATTCGCGCCTATCTGCTGCGGCATGTGCTGCAAAATTTTCGTCTGGTGCGCGTGGGCACAACCAACGCCCAACGCCGACTGTTCTTCAACCTACGCCGAGAGCAGGCCCGCCTTCGTGCCGTAGGGATTGACCCCGAGCCCGAGCGCCTCGCCAGCATCCTCGATGTGAGCACCGATGACGTACGCAGCATGGACGCGCACATGTCGGGGTACGACGAATCCTTCGACGTCCCCGCCCCGACGAGCACCGGTGCCGTACGCACCCGAGCAGATCTGATACCCGATGAGCGGATCGACGTGGCAGGCGAACTCGAACGGGCCCAGCTAGCAGCCGTTCTGCACACCAAACTGCGAACATATGCGGCAACGCTCACCGGACGTGACCGCGACGTTTTCTCGGATCGCTGGCTTGCGGAGAACCCCATCACGTTCGAAAAGCTGGGCCAACGATGGGGGCTGAGCCGAGAACGTGCCCGCCAGCTTGAGCTTCGCATGCGTGAGCCCCTGCGCCGCTACCTCCACCAGGAGATGGGCGATGCGGTTTGAGAAGACGCAAATTTTGCACTCTGTCCGGTTAGCGATGGCCGACTGCGAAGCGCAAGCTGAGCGTAACGTTCGCTGGCACGCGCACCATGCGTACCGGGCCAGCCCACCTCGCGCCTCGAGAGCGCAGCTTGGAAAACAGCCAGTGATGGAGCACAAGAAAGAGCCGCGAGCACGCGTCCTCGTGGTCGACGACGAAGCGGGCGCGCGCTCGGCTCTGACCGAACTACTGCGCGACGAGGGCTACGAAGTCCACCCCGCCGGAGACGGCTACAAGGCGCTGGGCCAGGTACGCGACTGGACACCAGACATCGTGGTCACCGACCTCCGGATGCCCGGGCTCGACGGATTCGCGCTGATCGACCGTTTCAAAGAGCTCCTCCCCAACGTACCGGTGGTCGTGATGACCGCATTCGGATCGGTGGAGAGCGCCGTTGAGGCCCTCCAACTTGGGGCTGTGGACTACGTCACCAAGCCTCTCAACTTCGATCACCTGCTTTTGGTGCTCGATCGCGTGCTCGGGCACCAGCAGCTCAAACGAGAAGCACAGCGACTGCGCACGATGCCGCTCGAGCCACGACCCGCCGGCCTTGAGATGATCGGCCGATCGAAGGCCTTCGCCGACCTGCTGCAACTGAGCCAGCAGATCGCAGACTCTCGCGCGTCGGTTCTCATCTCAGGGGAAGCGGGCACTGGCAAAGAACTGATCGCCCGTGCCGTCCACAACTGGAGTTCCCGACGAAACTTTCCCTTCCTCTCCCTACGCTGCGGTGCGCTCACCGAAGCGGTACTGGAAGTGGAGATGTTTGGCCATCCGGGGAATAGCCCCGCCAGCCCGACGCCCCGCCGAGGTCGGATCGCCGAGGCCGCGGGTGGCACATTATTCATTGACGAGATCGGCCGCTTGGCGCCGGCTCTCCAAGTCAAGCTGCTTCGATTCCTGAAGAATCGCGCCGGTGAGGACGAAAACATCCCTCAGCAGCGCGTCACCGACGTTCGCATCATCGTCGCAACAGAAGAGGACCTACATCTCGCCGTCAAAGAAGGTCGTTTCCGCGAGGATCTATTTTATTCGCTCAACGTGATCAATCTCCGGGTTCCTTCGCTCCAGGAGCGACGCGACGACATTTCGTTGCTCGCCGCGTTGTTTCTGCGTCGCCACAGCGAACGCAACCGTAAGACCATCGGCGGATTCTCAGAGCGAGCCCTCGGCGTACTGATGAACTACGCCTGGCCCGGAAACGTGCGCCAACTCGAGAACTGCATCGAGCGGGCAGTTGTCCTGTGCCACGAGCAGCAAATCGAGCCGCGCCACCTCCCACGGGAACTCATGTCGAGTTCCCGTTCAAGCAACGATATCCCGCATATCCCCGGCGCCTCGTTGGCTGAGCTGGAGCGCCACGCGATATTCAAGACACTCGAACATACTTGCGGCAGCACGTCCAAAGCAGCGCAGATCTTGGGCATCTCTCCCCGCAAGATCCAGTACCGCCTCCGCGAGTACCGAGATGAAGCCGCAGCGGACCTCGACGCCCACACCCGCGGTCCCGCCGACCCTATCGGCGACAGGGGCGACCCCCCATAAGCGCGCACCGGCCCGCAACAGCCCAACAGGGGACCCTCGGGTACCACGCTCCTCGACGACCACCCATCGCGTTCCCCACAGCACCCCCGACGCGATACGGCGGCGAAGGATCGAGCCAGACTGCAGGGAGGCCTCATGTCTCTAGTCCCCATAGAGGCGAGCGCCGAGCCGACCTCCCCCGCACGGAGAGCCAGGTCCGCGCGACGACGGTCCGGCTCGGCTCGGCTCGGCTCGGCTCGGCTCGGCTCGGCTCGGCTCACGCGGTCTCTAACCCGCTGTCTTTTTCAACTGGTGCAACATGAACGCGTTGCCTTCCGAGTCCAAGGCGACCGCCATGTGACAGACAGGCGATTCGAACAGTTCCATCTTGAACTTCACGCCCCGGGACTTGAGCGTTTCGGTGAGCGCATGGATGTCGTCAACCTCGAAGGCCAGGCTACCGCCCGCTTCGCTACCGGGCGTCACCCCCTGGGCCATGGTGGTCAGAGCCAGACAGCCTCCCATCGGCAAGTCGAACTCGATCCACTTGCCCGTGACGGATTCCTTCGCCGGTGGGAGGCCAAGTGTTTCCTCATAGAATGCCTTGGCGCGATCCATATCGGTTACGGGGTACATCGTGAAAGCGATTTTCTTGAACATCTAAACTCCGAGGTGGTGCGATGGTGCGATGGATGACGCCCGCATTCTAGCAGAAGTGGACGGCGAAGAAAGCGGCGGGCCATCAATGAGGACGCAGCAGCACACGCATCGAATCGTGTCGATACACATCGATACGAACTGAAGAGCGTTCGGCCGACGCGCCCGACGCTTTAGGTGGTCTCGTCGAATGCCAGCGCGGCTGAATTGATGCAGTATCGCAGGCCTGTGGGGGCGGGCCCGTCTGGGAAGAGGTGACCCAGATGCGCATCGCAGTCTCCGCACCGCACCTCTGTGCGCGCCATGGCCAACGTCGCGTCGCTCCGCTCCTCAACATGCGCCTGGGGGGCTGGTGTCGAGTAGCTGGGCCAACCAGATCCCGAGTCATACTTGGCTTTCGATTCGAACAGCACCTGACCGCAGCATGCGCATTTGTAGCACCCTGCTTCCTTGGTGTCCCAGTATTTGCCGGTGAAGGCCCGCTCCGTGCCCGCTTCACGAGTCACGTGAAAGCACATGGGATCGAGAGTTGCCTTCCACTCGGCTTTCGTACGACGCTTCGGCTCCACGCTATTTCTTCTGCTTCTTCTTCTTCGCCCGAAGACGGTTCAGTTCACGTCGTGCGTCCTTGGCGTACGCGCCATCGGGGGCCAGCTCGACATACTGGTGCCAACCATTGATCGCCTCGTCCAAATTGCCCGCGTCTTGCTGCAAAACTGCAATCGTAAGCCAGCAATCCGACGCTTTGGGATCGACTGCCACACAGCGCGAGGCGCTATCCAAAGCGGCGCCGGCTTCGCCTTGCTCCAGCTGCACCTGAGCCAGGAGCACCAACACCTCCGACGCGTTGGGGGCGTTCTTGCTCAGCGCATCCAATACAGCGCGCGCCTGTTTCATTTTTCGCTTGGTGTAGAGTGCGCGAGCTTCGTCGAGCTGTGCAGCCTCCGCCTCACCCAGCGACGCGGGGACCCCGGCCACGGCTGCCGAGTTGCGAACCTCCTGCCCCGAAATCACCGGAAGCTCCGCCGCCGACGGAGCTCCCGCCCCTTTCGCTCCGGGTGCCGGAGTCACCGCACCCGCATCAATCGGTTGTCGCTCGCCGAGCGCCACGGGCTCCGCCTTTGCGGGCTCTGCCTTCGCGGGCTCCACCGCCGAGGGTGCAGCCCGCCCCACCGCCACAGATTGATCTTCAAGATTGGTCTCGGGCGCGGAAGGGAGCCAAGTATCGCGGAAGAAGAACAGCCCAGCGAATAGCGCCGCCACGCCCACCGGCACAACCAAGGGTAGGCCGCGCTTCTGAGCCGCCAACGCGGAGAGATCGCCATCGTGCACATCGTCGCCGTCGACGGCATCAAGCTCGTCGTCCCCGCCGAAGAACCCGGCTTCGAACGAGTCGGTCGCACCGCTGGGAGGCGGACCCGCCACTGCGAGTGCAACACTGGTGGAGGGAAGCGCCGCCGCGTCGTACGCCACTCCGGACGAAGGGTCCTCGCTCGACCCGGCGTCGCTCGACGGCGCGACGGCATCTGCCTCGCCGCTGGACCCGTCGCCAAACGCCGTGTCGTCGGAGGCTTGGGGTGGATGCACCTCGCCGTGATCGACAAGCCCGCCACCGGTGCCTCCTTCCGCACCCGGCCGCTCGTGCGCGACCTCGCCGTCCCCAAGCATGTCCTTCATGTCCGTCGAACCGTCGTGAGACGGGGACGACCCGGCGGGCTGACGAAGTTCTCCGTCAGCCTGACGTACGCCTAGGGACGGTGCCGCGTTCGAGGCGGCGGGTTCGCTTGCTTCGAGTCGATCGACTCGAGACGGAGACGCCGCGGCATCTCGACCCACGGGTGGGCCCGCGTGCCACCCCTTCGACGTCGCGGGCTCGTGTGTTCCCTTCTCGTCACGCCAGCCTGTGCGCCCGGGGGACTCGGCAAGGACTTGTACCACCGGCCCGCCGCCACGGAGATCGCCCGAGGCGTCGGCAGCTGTCGGCGCGTACGAGCGCTGTGGCACAGGTACACGCCGCGCCGTCGGCACGCGCGAAGGTGCCGCTACAGGCGGTGGTAGGGGTACACGGATGGTCTCCGGCGCGGGTGCTGCTGCTCCGCGTCGGTCGTGGGGATCGAGTTGCGGCGACTGGAGTTGCTCGCTCAAGTCATCGGCGCTCTGGCGAAGGCGATCGACATGCGAGGACACCTCTCCGATGGCCGCCTGCTCGTTCGATACCGGAGCCACAGGAACACCTAGCGTGGTGCGATCGTGTCGCGGCAGCTCGCCGCTTTGCTGCCAACCACGGCCCGCGCCGCCACCGTCCGAACCGATCACCATGGTCCCAGGGCTGTTCCAACGCGAGACTTCGGGGGTCGGCTGCCAGCGTCCGGGCACCGGCGGGGCAGCGGGAGCTGCGTCCGCTGCGAGCGACGCTGCCGGCTTCTGTTCGGGCCGCGGCGCTCCTTCCGACCAAGTGGGTCGCTTGCTCGGATCGAGCCACTCAAAACAATAGCGACACTTGACGGCAGCGCTTTGGATCTGCTCGCTACAAAATGGGCACGTTTTCACGGTGTCGGACTCTATCACAGGGCTTCATCATGATTCCCCTATGGAGCACGGCGGCGTACCAGCCATGTGCTGGTCCTTCGCCGCAATCGCGGAACACACGCGCCCCCTTCCCTCCGACCGCGTCGCGTGGGAGCCACGCCCCTGATAGGTGTCGGAGATGACGACCCGCCCTCCCGCGCGCGCCTCGTCGGCCGGGCCCCAGAGTCGACGACTCACCTCGCGTCTGGCTCGACCACCAGCATGCCATCACTGGGCGAACCTGCCCACGCCCGTGCAGCGAGCCCCTTGGCTCGACGGCGGCGGAGTCGAGTGCTGGATCAAACGGGATGATCTGTCGAGTCCCATCTACGGGGGCGGCAAAGTACGCAAACTCGAGTGGCTGCTGGCGACGCCCCCGTTCGACGGTCCTGAGCCACTCGTCTCGATGGGCGGGATCGGCAGCCATCATCTCCTCGCCCTCG
This sequence comes from Nannocystaceae bacterium, assembly GCA_036479215.1. Lineage (GTDB taxonomy): Bacteria > Myxococcota_A > Polyangia > Nannocystales > Nannocystaceae > FL481. The sequence goes on from JAZGFE010000154.1 coordinate 54,093, forward strand.
CCCTCTTCCTGGCACGCCAAGACCGTGCACTGCACGCCCTCGTATTCGACCAGGTACTCACCTCCCACGCCCGCACGAACCTCGCCGCGCTCGCCTCCCTAGGCACAGAATTTTGGTCTAGCCGCACCCGAGCGGGTCTGGGCTGGAGCGGGTTAGCCTATCGCACGTGGGCGAAACCTGGACAGGGAGGCATCCCGGTCGAGGCGGGGGCCAGCTCGCCGCTCGGCTCCCTCGGTTTCGTCGAAGCGGGGCTCGAACTCGCGGCGCAGATCGAAGCCAAGCTCATCCCGCGACCCGCACGGATCTACATCACGGCCGGATCCGCCGGTAGCTCCGCCGGCCTAGCATTGGGGCTCGCCCTCGCCGGCTGCGGCACCCACTTGCGCCTGGTCTCCGCCGTCGAAATCCCCATTTTCAATCGCATCCTCTTCCGGCACAAGCTCCGAGTCGTCTACGCAGAACTTCGACGCCGCAGCATCGACTCGGATGGCGCGACCAGTGCCGCACATTTGCTCCATCGAAGCTGCGTGCGCTGGTCCATCGACCACAGCCAGGTAGGCCGCGGCTACGCTGTCCCCACCGATGAGAGTCGTGCGGCACTCATCCGTGCCCGCGACTACGGGATTGGGCTGGAGAACACCTACACGGGAAAATGTGTCGCCGCGATCCAATGGGACCTCCAGCACGGTCGTTTGACACGCGGAAGCTCGATTCTTTTCTGGAACACCCATGCGGGCACCGACTTGAGCCCACATATTCGCGACGACTGGGAAGCAAGCTTGCCGCCCGCTCTCCGGCGCAGGATCGAGCGAGGGCAACCCTAGGCACGAAGGATTTCTTGCGCAAAGCCGCGTGCCAAGTCGCCGTCGATCTCGTGGCGATGCGACTTCATCACCAGGCCCATGAGTCGCCCGGTCTGCTTCGCCTCCGTCAGACCATTCTCCGTCGCAATTCGCCGAACTAACGCCTCGGTCGCGGCTTTGTCGAGCTTCTTGGGAAGAAACTGCTCGCAAAAATCGAGTTCAAAACGCGCGTCGTTGAGCCCCTGCTGTCCTCGTTCGCCCAAGCCCGCATACGATGCCATCGCCTTCTTCAACTCCTTGGCATAGGCGGCCAGCACCTCCCGCCACAGCGGGTCGTCCTCTTCTCGACCCTTGCTACCCGATTTGAGAGCCATCAACGCTTTGGCTTTGACCATACCGATGACATCCCTGGTCGGACCGTCTCGATCGATCCTGGCCTGACGGAGACGCGCATCGATCTGTTGGCGAATGGCACTCATGTGGGGCACGGTACACTAGGCCTCGCCATCGAGCGGATCATGATCGGCGCGCCCTGAACGACTCCGACGCGAGCCCACGCGAGCCGTCGTGACCCGCGCAAACTCCTGCCGAGCCCGAGTCTCCCGCGCGACGGAGCGCCCGGACCTGGGTGCGCCGGCACCTGCGCGCCCCCTCGCTTGGCTGGGGCCTCAACCCAACGCCCCAGATTTTCCAACACCCCGCGCCCTCGAAACCTACCCACGCAGCCATGCCCACGCGCGGCGCCGCCGCTTGCCCGGACTTCAGATCGGCGACCCCCCCCCCCCTCGAGGCCCTTCACCCACCTTGAGTGCACTCCCCTTCTTCAGCAACTCGGGCGGGAGCTGAATCTCACCGTTACGGATAGCTTCTGCGGTCTTTCGCAGCTGCCTGGCAACGGGAGAATTGGGTGTCTGCATGATCTTCTTTCTCATCGCGTAGGCCCGCTTGCGCCGATCTTCGGGGGAGAGATCCTTCACTTTCTGCGCGATCAAGGCCTTCTCCTCTTTCGTCAGGGGAGGTCCCGGTGGCAGCTCCTCCTCTTCGCTTTCTGATGATACGTCCAACAGCTCAGCGGTCGGCTCATTGACCGACTGGAGCACGGGTTGGGTCACAACCGCCTTGGACTCGGGGGGTGGAGTAGCAGCACCCGTCGAGTCCACATCACCCGTGTTGCATGCCGAACTCATCAGAGTCGCGACGGGAAGGAGGAACCATCGTGGGTAGGGCGACATGCCCCTAGATACCACGCGCAGTGGCGTCACAAGCGGCGACTGAGGTCGAAGCGCGGGCAGGCAACGGCAAGCGGGGTAAAGCTCGCCCGTCCGGCCGGCATCGGGAGTGGCCTGGCTCACCTGGGAACCCTAGCTTTAACTATCGGCATGGCCGCGACGCACCGCTTCATCGTTCTGATCGCACTGGCGACCGCCCTCGCAGGCTGCGCGACGCGCAACTATCACCTCGGTGGCATCGATATCGAACACGGCGCTGCCGTGCGCCCTCGCAGCGACGAAGCGTTGGCCCGACGGACCACGGCAGCGGTGGGTATCGTCACCACGGATGTGGGACGAGGCATGGGCTTTCTTGTCGACCCTCGTGGATTCATACTCACGAACCGCCACGTCATCGAAGATGCGGATCATATCGAAACGATCACGTTCCCTTCCCAGAACCCGCCCCGAAGTTACTCCAGCGTGCACATTGAGTACATCGATCCGGTACGCGACCTCGCGCTGCTCCGCATCGATGCCGACGGCCCTACACCGTTTCTACCGCTGGCTGCCCACGGATCTGCTCCGATGAGGTCGTACGTCGATGACGGCGCACGCGTGTTGCTGGTGGGGCGCGAGGATCTGGACGACGACAGCCAAGCGGACCGCGGCCCCGCAGCTTCGCGGCTGCGCCTCAGCGTCCACCAAGGCAAGGTCAACCAGCTCGACGCACGCAACGACGCGGTCGGCCCGGGCCCCTACCTCGGCCTGACTGCGCCCGTGAAACAGGGACAAAGCGGCGGTCCGGTGGTGGATCGTTTCGGGCGCGTCGTCGGGGTAGTGACCTGGACTTGGAAGCACAGGGACGGAGGGTTTGCCATTCCGGTCGGAGATGTGGTGCAAATGCTTCATCGGCGCCCACAGTTCGAATCCGCACAGGCCCATGCGGACCAAGCCCAGGCTCGTGCGATCGACTACCTCAACGGCCTTGGTTCGTCTCAGCTTCGCACCGCACGTCGACTCACATCTCCTAGCTACGCGCGCCAGATCCGTTCCGATACCGTGGGGCTGCTGCTCGATGCCCACTCCTCGGCCATGTTGGTGGAATACAGCGCCCGGCTCGATGAGCTGCTCGCCAGAGCGGATACACGCGAGGGCCCGGATCTATTTTCCGCGTTCCGGACGATCGTCCAAGCCACAGGTTCTGAGGAGTTCATGGATGCATCGGGTCTCTCGCGCGACCTCACGCCCCCCCAAGTCGCCACCTTCTTCTTCGAATTTGGGCAGGCGTACCTCGCGGCACGCCACTTCGGCGACCGTGATCAAGAAAGTGCCACGCTGGTCGCCCTGCGCCGCCTCCACAGTCTCGACGCCGCCCGCAGTTTCGCGCTGGCGAACGTCGTCGAGCGCGTGGAGAGTTCGGAGCTGAGCGTCGAGAAAACCAAGGTCACCCCGGGACTGTACGCACCGCGTGCCGTGGTCACCATCAGAATGCGGACCGCCGAGCCCGGGCAACCGAGACAAACGCGGAGACTCGCGTTGCAAATGCGCTTCGAATGGGGAGACTGGTACGTGGCAGAAGTACAGGATATCGATCTGCACCGGGACGGGCTGACGATGCGCACACGCGCTCAGATTCAGGGGCGGGCTCGCCCCTGAATCGAGAACCTAGCTCGCCCCCAACATGGCGCTCCGCGGCGCGCCCACTCTCTGCCCATCGCCTGATCCCGCGAAGCTCCGCAACCACGCGGATCCTGCTGAAGCGTGCGCCACGCTCCGCAAACCAAACCAAGCAGGCGCGACGCGACGCGACGCGACGCGACGCGACGCGACGCGACGCGACGCAGCGGTGCGGACGACAGCGGTGTTGCGTGCCCGCACCGAGCCGTATACTGCCCGCGTGCCCACTGTGCGCCTCCACTTGACCCGTCTGGTAGCAACGACAACGGTGCTTTTCGCCGCACTATCCTCCTCCGTCGCCAACGCCCGTACGCTCGCCGCCCTCGCGATCTTCTCGCCGCCCAGCCTCGCTGCGAGCCGCGACGCGCCACAACCCGCTGCGCCACAACCCGCTGCGCCACAACCCGCTGCGCCACAACCCGCTGCACCACAACCCGCTGCACCACAACCCGCCGACAACAACGAGACAGGAGAGGCTCCCCGCGACGAGGTGTCCGCCCTCAAGCGACTGTACGACGAGGCGCACGTCGCATTCCTCGCGGGTCGGTTCGTAGATGCAGCGGCGTTGTTCGATCAGGGCTACGGTCGCAGCCGACTCACAGCGTTTCTGTTCAACGGCGCGGTCGCGTGGGAACGAGCAGAACGCCTTGATCAGGCCATCGAGCGCTACGCACAGTACCTCGTCGCTTCCCCCGAGGCCACAGACCACACGCAGATAGCGGAACGCCTCGGCCAGCTTCGCAAGGCTCGTGCGGGCAGGCGCGCGACCGTCACTCAGGTCCGCACCAAAGGCGTGGCCATTATCACGACGAAGCCCAAAGGCGCCGAACTTCGACTCGACGATCCCAACGGACCTATCTTCGCCATCGCTCCGTTCCGCGGCACCTTGCCCTCGGGACAACACGTTGTGCACGTGTCGTCTCGTGGCTACAAGCCCGAAAATCGCGTCTTCCCCGACAACGACGGAAAAGTGCTCATCGGCCACTTCGCCCTATCCGAAGAGTATTTTCTCGGGCACCTGGAAATCAAATCAACCTTGGCGGGCGCCGATGTGTACCTGCAGCAACTCGCCGACCAAAACGGCGAGCCTCTACAGACCCCCAGAAAGGTCGAGGTGAGAGGAGGCGCTGGGACGGGAGTCCCCATCGGCAAGACACCGTTTTCGAATCAGCTCCCCCCTGGCACATGGCAGGTTCGCGTCGAAAAATTGGGCTACACGCCGATTCGGATGGAAGTTGAGATCCCCCAGGGGAAAGTCGAGCTCATCCAGCTCGACCCGAAGCTGATCCCCACCGGTATCCTTCGTCTTCGGGCCAAGACCCCGGCCAGCGTAGGCGCCACGGCCTACCTCAAGGACGGCGGGGACAGGCCGCTGTGCACGCTACCCTGCGAAACGCACATCGAACCGGGCGAGCACACCATCGTCCTGAAAAAAGCAAAGAAGAAGAAGCTTGAGTTTGATGTCAACATCAGTCGTGCCGATATGGTCACGGTGGACGTGAGCCTCGAGCCCGCCACGCGCCGCGTGCCCGCGATCGTAACCGGCGTCATGATGGCCGGCGCTGGCGCTGTGGGTACGCTATTCGCGTTGCGGGCCGATCGTACCCGCCAGGCCATCGAGAACGACCTCCTCAATTTTGTCCAAATCGACGCAGACGACCCGCGAGCCACGGACGGAGCGATCGAAGCGTACGTAGCTGATGCCTGTTTTCTAGGCGCCGCAGTGTTCGGCTCCCTGACGTTGTACTACGCGCTGCGACAAACCGGCGATGCTTCTCACGGCGAGAAGCACCAACGCAGCCTCGCCGCACGCACGACCCTCGCCCCGGTCATTGGCACCCGCACCCTCGGCATCGCCGGGCAAGTGAGATTCTAGCTATGCAACGCTTCCTCATACGCGCCAGTCTAGCGGCCCTCGCGGCCTGTGATCCCTTTGTATACGACGATTTGCTCGAGGGGGCGTGGGTGACGGATTTCGCACTGCGCGGGCCCACCCAGCGCAGCGTGCACAGCCCCGTAGCCCTCACTTACCCCCCGCTACACAATGGCGTCGGGCATGTTCTCATGGTCAGCCGCCACGATGCGTCGATGGTATGGTTCGGCCTCAACGAGGACGCCGAGATGGTCCCCAAGTACGCGTCGCTCGCTGCACTCCATGCGTTGATCTCCCCCATCAAGGACGCCCAGAGTGCCATCGCACGCGGCCTGGCACGTATACCCTCGCCGACCACCGCGGGTGACCCCACCCAACGTGCATTGGTGGCCTTCGAGACCAACGGAAACATTGAGGATTCCCGTGTCGTCCAGATGGTGTTGCCCGGATTCACCCGGGTCCACGCCAGCCAGAGCGAGGACATCTACACCACGAGAGTGAACGGAGCCTACGTAACGGGATTTGGCCGTGGCCTGGCTGCCATCAATCTTGACGCTGGACAAGACGACCCAAACTATGAAGTCATCGTTGGTTCCGATCTGGGGCCGATGGTGTTCGACAACTTGAGCAAACATCGCGGACTCTACCAAGAAGCGAAGGCCGTACTCGCTGCTGAGGACCCTGCCAGCGTATCGGGTGCCAACGAGTTCCAAGGTCGCTACTTCACGCTCTGCGAGATTCTGAACGTCACGTCGCTTGTAGCTGGGCACTTCCTTGCTGAACAGCCAGTCTTCGTGGCCGCGGCACAAGGTGGACTTAGCTTCATTGGCGCCGACCCGGACCAAACCAAGAACCGTGTAGGCGCGCCGATCTACGACTGCGAACTGGCTAAGATTCCGGCACCGGCCGGCGCCACGGCGCGATTCGGCCAGGGATCGCTGGTCAGCGATCTCAACGGCGACGGCATGGAGGATCTGGCGGTCGGTGACCCGGGATCGAACCAGGTGCATCTGTACTTCTACGACCCGACAACTGCCACACTGGAGGCCCCGCCGAGAACCATTGTGCCGAGCCAGTCCGCCAAGGAGTTCGGCGCCCATATCGGCCGCGCCGATCTGGGAGGAAAAATGGGTTCAGTACTCGTGGTGGGCGCGCCCGCGTCGAAAGTCGATGGGGTCCGCAACGCGGGCAAGGTCTTCGTCTACGATCTGGCGGGGCAGGGGCTCAAGACCGTGCTCTTCGACCTGACGCCACAAGACGGAGCCCGACACGGCATGTGGGCCGGAGGCGTCCGCGGTCGCAAACGCGACGAACTCGTGGTGATCGGCGCGCAAGACGGGCGGATCCATGTGGCGATCGCGGATGGAGATCCACATCCGGGCGGGTAGTGCCCGCGCCAGACGCGGTCGTTCATATTGTCGCCTCCGGACATTTCGACTATGGTGCGCCTCGCCGCGCTGAGGCGCCGCGCTTTCCGGGATCGTCTAATTGGCAGGACAGCGGGTTCTGGTCCCGTAAGTCTAGGTTCGAGTCCTAGTCCCGGAACGAACAGTCTGGTAGTGAACAGTCTGGTAGTGAACAGTCTGGTAGCGAACAGTCTGGTAGCGAACAGTCTGGTAGCGAACAGTCTGGTAGCGGCTCGCCGCACGGCTTGGCGGTGGCTGTAGCGAGCTTGTCCACGTTGGCCCGTCGGCGCTGAACACGGTAGGCCCCACGCACACGTGCCGACCTTAGGCCGGCACGTGTTCTGCGTTGAATGGAGGCATGACACCCCCGTTCGTTCAGTAGTTGTTGGTGATGAAGAAGCCCTTATGCAGGGCGAACGTTCTCAGCGCGGGGGCCCTTGGGACCCTCGCCCTCGGTAAATGAAACTTGCTGACCTTCGCGAAGGTCTTCGAAGCGAACGCCTTCGACATTCGACATGTGGAAAAACATGTCCTTGCCGGCACCCGTGTCGATGAATCCAAAACCTTTGTCCGTGAGACGCTTGATCGTACCTGTTGCCATTTGTGTGTCTTTCTTGAAGTGTGGGCGCCGCTGCAGCCTCACTGCGCGAGACGACGGCCGAGCCCAAGCAGAAACTTGCGTGTATCGCGAGTTGGGCACTCCTGTCGAGTCCCGCCCGCGCCTGCGCCTAAATACCCCATGCGATGGCCACAATCCTCGTGCGGCAACGGCGTTTTGTGGGGAATCGGGGGCTCGGACACCGCGCAGCACACGCCGCGCAGCGGCGCCTGCGGCGCGACAAATCGCGCGGCGCATCGTGAGATCGGATCACAACAGCGTGGTGCGCTAGCGCACCACGGCGAACGCCGCCGAGTCGCCAGTCGCTGGCGCACCACGGCAACGGCCCAGATCAAATCTGTACTTCCGGCTCGAAACGCCAACTTGCCTCCGCCTCCCCCGCCGCCACCGCCTTGGCGATGTGGGCCGCGACCGCCTCCATGCCGTCCACCGGGCGCGGTCCGCCTTGATAGTAAAAACGCGGTTCCTTGTTGTCCTGCTCGTACCAGCAGTCGAGATCGTCTACGCAAAGAATATGACCCTGGCGCAAACGCGCCAATATATTCTCGACGGTCATGTCATCGCTGAACGTATCCCGGAGTTTCCCGATCCGCCGCGCGTCCGCACTCAGTCGATCCAAGTCACCCGCCAGAACGTGACCCAGCTCCCCCATCAGGTGCAAACTCTCGATCTCGTCCATTGCCCCCCAAAACCGTCCACGAATGTAGACATAGGGAGGGACGAAGACCTGTGTTTGCTGCGCGAGCTGCCGCGCCATATGGGGATGCGACGCCAGATTCACCTCACGTACGAAGACATCGTAGCCCCGCAGGCGACTGCGAATTGTCGTCGCCACCCCGCGTTCGTCCGACGTGGTGTAAATCACGACTGTCGCGTCATCCGGACATGACGTGTCCGCGCCCGAGATCGCCTCCCCTTCGACCTCAGGTACCGATGCGACGGGAACCGCTGCGTACTGTTTGAGTACGTCGCGGACTGCTGGAGGCGCACGCCGCAACACCTCCTCGCCGACGCGTCGGCCCGCGTCCACGAACTGCGGTGGAAGACGGGACTTCAGTTCTCGTTTTGCTCGCCTGGCGAGATCCTTCAGCGTGCGCATCCGCGGCACGATACTGGATCCCCCTACCTTGCCCGCAGACGCCCCGCGGCCCCCGCCGGTCGCCCCGTCTCGCCCTCGTTTCCACCGTCGCATCGGCGGCGTAATCTACGCGCCGCTGTCCAACATCGAAGGGAGCAGCCGGCACGAACAGGTTTATCCACCACGGCGCTCCGAGCTCGCAGTTGGCCTGGTCACGACCGACAACGGTTAACCCGTGGCAGGTATGGCGGATCCGCTGCCCCCACGGGAGACTCCGGCCGCGATCGCGCATCCACAGAACCCGTTCCGTCGAGCTCAAATATGTCACCCACACCCACGCTCTCTCGCCGCGCTCTCTTTTATACCCGGAACTTGCCGGCCGTGGTGCTGCCCTGCCTCGCCGCAGCGTGTGCCGCCACGGGCCAGGAGGAGGCAGCCGAGTCCGATGACACCGGCACCGACGGTGGTGACGTACCCCAAGTCGAGGCCGGATACCCCCCACTCGCGGCCCCGTGTCGCTTCCCCATCGCCGAGCCCACCCGCCTTGCGGTAACCAGCAGCGACGGCGCGAGCGGAGCGGTGGGCCTGGCCGACACCGTGACACGCACCGTCCAAACCGACCTCGCGGCGGCTCAAACCGACACTTCACTGGCGTTCTTCGACGATCGCCTGTTTGTCATCAACCGCCTAGGGTTCGACTATATCGACGTGCTCGACCTCGGTAACGCACTCGCCTTGTTGGCCCAGTTCTCGGTCTCCACCGACCCGGACGCCTCGTCGAATCCCTCGTCCATGGTGATGAGCGCATCGGGTGAAGCCTACGTTTCTCTGTTTGGCGACGACGTGCTGCAAGTGGTGGATATGTCGGCGCCGGAGGGCCCAACACTGGCCAGAACGATCAGTCTCTCGCATTTCGCCGACGACGACGGCATCCCGGAAATGGGACTCCTTATCGAATGCGGTGAGGTGTTGTTCGTCGCCGTGGAAAGGCTCGACCGCAACGAGACCTGGCAGCCGGTGGACGTCACCTATCTTGTGCCGCTGCGCGCAGCGCAGGACACCCTCTACGACTTCGACGTCTCGCACGAAGGTGCCGACGGCGTCGCGCTGCTCGGCGCGGGGGCAAAAGAATTTCGTGCGGACCCGGCGGACGACACGGGACACCGCATCTTGCTCCTCAGTTCGGGGCTCGAACGCGTGGATCTCGCCCTCGGTACCAGCGAGTGGGTCATCGACGCGGCCACCTTCGCCGCCGCAGGCTTCGGCCCTTTTCAGCTCAGGAGCTTCGACATCGGTAGCGACGGCATGGCATATTTCGTACTCGCGAAAGGTGACTGGTCCCAGCATATGATCTATCGCGCCAGTCTCGACCGTGGTGGTATGGACCTGGAGCGGATGGCCGGCGAGCTCCAGACGATCACCGGAGACCTGGAAGTTATCGGCATGCATGCCTGGTTCACCGACACCACCATCGGTGCCTCGGGGCTCCGAATATTCGACCTGAGCACCGTCCCCGCGACGGAACTCTCGAACCCACCCCTACCCACCGGGCTGCCCCCCTACGGCCTGCTCCCCCTCCCCTAGTCGCACGCCGTCGCAGCGCCCGCAGGCACGATGCTCTCCTATCGCGTACGCGACCCGAGATCGCTTCGGGTCGTATAATTATCTGGAAGATAGGTGAGCACCATGAACTCACGTGCGCAGAGGTAAGCCGTCACGAGCTCCGCTTCGGCCACGCCGAGGGCATCGGACAAGCGGTGTGCAAATTCGCAGTACTCCTGGGAACGAAACGCTTGCTTGAGCCCGGCGGCGATTCGCTTCGGGTGCTCGAACGGGAAGTAGCGTTGTCCGGGCACGAGGGGATGCATCGCCACGCGCAGCATGTGCTCGATACGACAAGTAGGGAACACCCGAAGCACCTTCTTGGGCTCCCCGGCGGTCCTCGTTGCCTCCACCACCAACACATTGGAGGTCGTCGTCTCGTGGGCAAAGTCACAGCGAGACAACGAGTAGGGGAGGCGCTCGAACGTGGCACGATCGACCTCCATACGCTCGCACGCCAGCGTCTCCATGATCGCCCTGGGATCCCGGGCGTGATCACTTATCGCCGTCAGCAACAAGATCCGCTGCCCACGCTTGAGTCGCTGGCACACGCGAATCAGCATCGTATCGAAACGCGACGGCGCGTCCAGTACGTAGAACAAGCACAGGAGGTGGGCATCGGAGGCCGACGCGGCATGATAGAGGTCGGTAGCCGCGTAGGAGATCCGCGCATCACCACCTGCATGCCGATGATAGACGCGATGTCCCGCGGAGGCCTCAAGCCGGCCGTCGGGGCCAAACTCCAGCAAGATTCGCGGTTTCCGGAGTCGCCCGGGCAACGCGTCGCCGCGACCCTCCATGAGCAGACGGCCAAAATAGAGGGCCACCAGCGACAAGTCGGTACAGCGGATATGCTCCGCTGAAGTCGACATGGCCAGATAGCTGGCCAGTCGGCAAACTCCAGCACCGGCGATATCGATTGTGCGTGAGGTGTGCAAGAACGGCAGCCGAGCAAGCAACGCGAGTTGGGCATCGAACTCGTTCGTACCCGTCGTTAGCCACTCTCTGTGGATGAGCTGCTCGAGTCTCGGGTGATGAAACCAGCCAGCGATCGCCAACATACCGGCGAATTCCACCTTGCTTCTCTCCTCCGGGTCAAGCGCCCCAGGGCGGTAGCCAACCTGTTCGGCCAGTTCCGACTGGAGACGCTCCACACTCCTGTCACCGAACTGATCTTGTACCAGATGAGCAAGAAATTCGAGGTAGTGGTTAGGATAGGCGGAATAGATCGGGATGCCGGTCACCGTGACCTGAGTCATCGGAAGCGAAAATTCGCGTCCGGCAACGCTCACGCGCCCGACTCGGTTGGGTAACCACGCTCTTGCCACACGCGAAATCCCTCATCCAGCACGCGTACCTTGTCGAAGCCAGCATCGAGTAGAACATCCGCCGCGGCTTCGGACTCGGCATGGGGACATGCACAATAGACAACGATCCACACATCTCGTGGCACGGCATCAAGATACGATTCGACCAGATAGAAAGGCAGGGATGCCGCCCCCTTGATATGCCGTTCCACGTAATCAGACTCAGGTTTCGCCTTTTTACCAGCGTATTGCCGCGGCAGAATGTCCAATACTTTTTGCCACGAATAAGTACACAATGTGTTAACGGTAGGCCATCCCTCCGAGGGATAAAAGGTGTTGATC
>JAZGFE010000155.1:0-18945 GCA_036479215.1 Nannocystaceae bacterium
GCCTGTCTTCGGCCAGGTGAAAGCGCCCCGCGGGCTACGCCAGTTTCTTCTGCGGGGTAGCGAGAAGGTCCGCCGCGAGTTCTCGCTCATCAGCCTGACCCACAACATCTTGAAGCTCTGGCGAGCATCCGCCGCCCCGGCCTGATCCAGGGGGCGCTGGGCCGGAATTCCGGCCCACCGCGACCATCCGTGGTGCCATCACAACCGGCGAGCGAGCCCGGCCGCCACCTGGGGGACGCCCGTGTTGACGCGGTCATGGGCCCTGCTCAGTCTTTCCGCCAAGCCCAATTCGCAACAAACTCCTAGCGCGGTGTGGGTGCGACCGTCCGTCGGGCCGGCTGGGGAGGCGAGGTTCGCTGGACAGTTTGGGTGCCATGACCAAACATGGGCCCCATGCAACGACGTGATTTCTTTGCCGGCAGTTTGGTGTTCGCGGCGGCCTGCGGGCCACGCGGCGCGGGTGATAGCCACGTTCCGTCACCTCGGCCACCGGCGGGGGTGGGGCGCCCGGGCATCGTGATCCACGGTGGAGCGGGCACCATTGCGCGCGACATGCCCGAACCGACCAAGACGGCCTATCTCGAGGGTCTGCGCGCGGCGCTCAAAACGGGTGTGGAGATGTTGCGGCGCCACGCCTCCAGCTTGGACACGGTCGAGACCGTGATTCGTGTTCTGGAGGACAACCCTCGCTTCAATGCGGGCAAGGGGGCGGTGTACACCCACGAGGGGAAGCACGAGCTCGACGCCGCTATCATGGATGGCCGTACCCTCGGTTGCGGCACGATCACGGGCGTAAAATCGGTCCGGAACCCGATCAGTTTGGCGCGCATGGTGATGGAAAAGACGCGGCACGTGATGTTCGCCGGGGCGGGTGCCGAAGCGTTCGCTGACACGATGAAGGTGGAACGGGTCGACGCTACCTATTTTGACACTCAAGTGCGGTACGAGGCGTGGCAGAGAGCGCTGCAGCGCGAGGCACAGGGCCACGCGACCGAGGACGCAAAAAAAGGCACCGTGGGGGCCGTGGCCCTCGATGGGCAGGGAAATCTCGCCGCGGCGACGTCCACGGGCGGCATGACCAACAAGATGTTCGGCCGTGTGGGCGATGTGCCCATTATCGGCGCGGGTACCTATGCGAATAATCGAACCTGCGCGATCTCATGTACCGGCACCGGAGAGGAGTTCATTCGCCACACGGTGGCCCGCGATATAGCGGCGATTATGGAGTACAAAGAACTCAGTTTACAGGCCGCTGCGGAGGAGGTCGTGCATCGAAAGCTCGCGCCCGGTGATGGTGGTGTCATCGGTGTCGCGCGAGATGGGTCGCTCGCAATGGTTTTCAACTCGGCGGGGATGTATCGCGGCGCGGGTGACCTTGAGGGGCGCTTGGACGTGGCGATTTGGGAGTAGCTTCGCCGGTGTTGGGTCCGCGAATCGGGACAGCTCTCGCCGCAGCGATGACCGCGATGGGACTAGGTTCATGCCAGCAATCCGTCTCGTTTCGACCTGATTGTGTGGCAAGCGCATGTACCGAGCACGACCCGTGTGCGGGCCGGGGGGAGATCGGGGTCGACGGCACCTGCGTGTGTGACCTGCCCTACGGTGGCGATGGCTGTCGAGGATGTGCCGAGTATCACTTCGGCCCGGCCTGCGATCCCTGCCCGCCGCAGCCTTGCGTGGCGCCCAAAGTCTGTGACGACGGAGCGCTTGGCGGCGGTGCGTGTGTGTGCCCGCAAGGTTTCACGGACCACGAAGACGGCGGGTGTATCTTGGTCGATCGTTGCGGCTGCGGGCCGGACGAGAGTTGTGCTGCGGGGCGCGTCGAGGCCGAAGGGCATATATGCATGCAGCTTGCGCAGTTGCGCGCGGACCCCATCTATATGGGAGATGTGTTGTCCTGTGGCATCCGTCTCAGCTGGACGTCGCTCAACGTCGGCGGTCCCGTGGTGGATCGTTTCAACGTCTATCGAGACGGAATTCTGATCGGATCGGCTCCCCATCCGCTCTTCGAGGACTGGGCGGCCACGCCTGCCACGGCTCATACCTACGAGGTCACGGCCGTGGATACACTGGGTGTGGAGTCCAGTTTATCCTGGCCTGCGATCCCTGTGGCGCAGGCCTGCTCGCCGGGTCTCGACAGGATGCCTCACCTCGTGCGAAACGCATCGGTCGAGCTGATCAAGAATCGTTGCAACTCCAGTCAGGTGCGCTGGGATGGACCGTCGCAATCCGAGGAAGTAACGGGTTTCTGGGTCTATCTCAACGGACAACCCGTGCACAAGGTGGGTCCAAGCTCGGGTGCCTTCGGCGGGATCGACGGGATTTCGCCCCTTGCCAGGTATCGCTACGCCTTCGCGCCGGTCTACGGCCCGGAAGTCGATCGTGTGGGTCCCCTTGTTGAAGTCGATCTCGAACCTGGGGACTGTCACGAACTTCCCCATGTGGGGCGGGTACGTGCAGTGGTCTTCCTGGTGCGTTTCTCCGACTACGCGAGCGAGGCGCCCTTCGACGTCGCGTATGTGCGGCGGGTCCTCGAAGGCGGTTCACACTCTGCGGCCGCCTATCTCCATCGCGTGTCTTACGGGCGGCAGACCATGGATGTGGCAGAGGTATTCGATTGGATCGACCTGTCGGCTCCATCGACAGACTACTGTGATGGCACGGGGGAGCAGGAGGGGCAAACCTATGGTTTTTTCCCCAGTTGCGACACACATCGTATCGCGGCCGCTTCCCGGTCTGTTGCGGCCGGGAATAGCGAGTATGAACCGGGAGATTTTCTCACCCAATTCGATCGGCAGATCTACGTGCTATACGGGGTGACACAGGGCGCTTACGGCGGTGGATCGGCTCTATGGGTCAGCAGTTTCTATACTGTGACCGAGCCCATCGTACACGAGCTTGGGCACACATTTGGCATGAAGCACGCTGGAAACTGGGAGTGCCCCAACATGGTGGGTCCTTCGCTGCGTGACGTGTGGGCGGGTGAGTGTGAAGCGTGGATATATGGCGATGCGATCGACGTGATGGCCGTGCGCCTGCGTCACTACAGCGCGTACAACAAGCTCATCGCCGGGTACCTCAGCCCCGCGCAGGTCGTATCGGCGAGGCAGTCGTCTGAGTTCGTTCTTACCGCCCTGGAAGCCCAGGATCCGGGCTCGGAGCCGGTGCTGCTGACGATCCCGCTGGACAACGGAACCTTCTATTTCGTCGAGTATCGGGTACCGGTCGATTTCGACGACAACAGTTCCTTTCCCAGCTACTCTGTGCTTACCGAGACGCGTCCCGAGATCGAGCGCGGGCTGGCGGTGTGGCTTCGCGCCCAGTCCCTAGGCGAGAATATCCGTCAGGTGTCGGTGTCGGCACAGGGGCGGTTTGTGACCCCGGATCACGATTTCTACGACCCGTATCGCAGAATCCGAATCCGAAACCTCGAAGAGCTGGCGGGGGAGAGGATCCGCCTGTCGGTGGCCTTCGGCTCCGAATAGGGCACGCGGCCCGCGAAGAGGAGAGGCGGGAATGCGACTCGCGGTCCAGTGCCGCCTTGCCGAACTGCCGCTCTCCACTCGCGGGCGCGTTCGCAACCATTCTCGCTCCGCTCTCGGGCTCGACTCGAGCTAGGCGGCGTCCGGGGGAGGCGATGCGTCCTCCCGCTTGAGGCTTCGGTCGATCAGGAAGGGGCCGAAGGGGAGTAGGGCGGCCAGGAACACCAGTGCGGCCCGCCGCAAGGGCCAGCCAGTTTCGAGCTTGGTGGCGAGCAGGGTGGCACAGAAGATGAGAAACAGGAGACCGTGCACCATGCCCATGACCTTTACGGCCATCGGCATGCCCTGGAAGTACTTCAGAGGCATGCCGATCCCGACCAGCGCGACGAAAGAGACCCCTTCAGCCAGTCCGGCTACGCGCACACGTCCGATGGGTGTATTCAGCATCGTTGTGGGCGGCACCCTAACATGCCCAAAATCGGGAGCGTATGCCAGATGTGCCCAGGTGTGTTCGAGCACGCGGTTTGCTGGCTCGAGATGCGCTGATTCATAGCCGTTTGGTTCGCGGTCACAGAGGAAACTTCGCCGCGACGCTAGGGCGCGCGGCCGACCCCTGTAGTAGCCTGGGGAGGGGGGATGGGTTCCACGGGCTTGGGTTCCACGGGCTTGGGTTCCACGGGCTTGGGTTCCATGGGCTTGGGTTCCATGGGCTTGGGTTCCATGGGCTTGGGTTCCATGGGCTTGGTGGGCGTGCGGGCCTCGCTTGCAGCGAGCTTCACCCAGCGGTCCTTGCCGCGATAGCGGAGCGTCGCAGCGCGCAGCTGGTCCATCCTCGCGCCGCCGATCCCCGGGAATGTCGCCCCCTGCATCGCATCGCGGGTCCAAGCTGGCCCGCCGGGAAGTGCGATGCCGTTCTTCTTGCGGAGATGCCGCTCCAGACCCAGTACAGCGCTCATATTGTGCTGCACAAAGTCGTTGCGCACGCTGGTGTCGATCAATCCGCCGTTGAACGCCCCGAGCGTCTTCGACTGGTTCCGGACCCAATACATCAGATCGGGCTGGTAACTCGACAGCAGTTCGTGCCGGACGGTGTGGCCCAGTATCTCCTCGATCCAGGCGCAGTCGATCTTGGCGAAGGCGCAAGAATCGAGTACCGCGACCATGCCCTCCGCTCGGGTGGCGGCTGGCGTGCTGCGCGGTGGATCATAGTAGCCGCCAAAGAAATCTCTGTAGCGGTCGCTGTCTTGCACCCGCTTCTCGTACTGATACTGGACCGCGTGAGTGAGCGCCAGGCTATGGTCGAGGTACTTCTGTTCCTCGGTGAACATGTACAAGTAGCTCAGCGCGATCATGAGCCAATGATCGTTGGCGAGCTTGGTCTTGTCTTTGCCCCTGTCACGCACATCGATCAACCAATCTGCAGCCCGTCGGACGGTGTCGAGCCATAGCGGGTTCGGGTCCATTGCATACAGTTTCATCAGCCCCAACATGGCCTCGCCGGGGTAGTACAACGAGATTTCGGGGTCTTGTGGGTCTTTCTTCTTGTACGTTGGGAAGTAGATGAACTCGCCGGACTCTCTCTGATTCGCGACGATGAAACGCGCGAACGCGCGGGCGTCGTCGAGGTATCGAGGTCGTTGACCTGTCGTTTCGGCGTGGGTCGCCAGTGCAAGCAGCGAGAGCCCCGTGCCGCCTAGTTTGAGGCGCTTGCCAGCAGGGCTGTACTTCCGTCTCTTGCTCGGCGAAACCAAAAACATCGTATCGCCTCCTCCGTAGAACCCCGTCCGCTCGGCCCGTTCACACTTGCCGAGCATCTTCTCGATGGCCTTCTCCGCTGCCAGCAGATAGGGCTTGAACTTGGTGCGATCGTACAGTTGCAGCATCGAGTAGGTGGTGCCGCCGTGCCGCAGCCAGTTGTAGGACTTCGAATCCTTGTCACGGTCGACGAAGTATTGGTAGCGAATCGCGCCGTCCTCGGCGACCGAACTCAGCAAGTAGTCGCCGGCCCAGACCGCGAACTGGAGCAACGTGTCGGGTTTGAGGTCTTCCCACTCCCACTTGTGGGTCCGGAACAGGCGGACGACGCCCGGCACCTCTTGCTCGGGCTGGTCGCGTTCTACCCAGGCGATGGTGGTGAGTTGTTCATAGTCAAAATTTTCTTCTAGCGACGCCAGGTCTGGGTTGCGACGCTCGAGGGCCGCGATGACGCGCCGACGAGGAAAACCTCGATCCGCCCTCTTGGGCGACCAAATGCCCTGCTCGAGCATCTCGCTGGGCAGCAAGTAGGCGACCTGCTGGCGGGACGCCGCACCGGTCGTCACCCACATCCCGTGTAGACCGACGTCGCGTTTCTTCGGACGGTGGATCCGACCTTGGAACTCGCGGCGTCTGGTTTGGGTGACTACATCGATCTTGAGTTTGAGTTGCTCCTTCTTTGCCGCTACCAACCGGCCTCGGGCGCGTGTCTGCAGATCCTCGGCCGCGCTGCGTACCGACTTGGCAAGGTTGGTTCCCGTGGCTGTGCCACAAATGTTTGGGCGTTTGGCCCCGTATGCGCAAACGAAGGCGCGGCGGCCCGGCAAACTCGCTAGCTTGTCCACCTCGATATCCGGCTCGTCGTACAGCACCGCGCGTGCGACGGAAAACGCCTGTCGCATTGTCGCTTCGTCGGTGAGCGCCCCGCCCGTGCCGAAGAGCGCGGCGTCATGCCCGGGCGCGCCCAGGGCCGTGGGTGCGCCGGCGAAAGTCTCTTTGCGTGGCTTGTCCACGCACGTCACGGAGGGGACGGTGAGGAGGACTAGGATCGTCGCGATACCAAATTGGCTTGCCACGTGGGACCGGAGAGGAGCGAAAGCGGACATATTTTGCAGAATGCCGCACGACCAGAGGCTCAAACCGGGGGCGCCGTTGTGCGAGACGACACGAGACGGTGCGGGAGCGCAGTCGGACGCCGACCGAGGACCCAGTTGGAACCGGAGCCGGGGCGGCGTCCGTGTGCCCCCCGGTAGACTAGCTCGCGTTCTTTTTTAGGTATTTCTTGAACGGAGACCAGTACATCTTGTTCCAACCCTTTTTCAGGTCGGCGGTCGCCTCGTCGGGCACACAGGCATGCACCATCTCGAGTTCGCAGCCCTCGTCGGTGTCGGCGAAGCGCAGGGTCAGCACCGAGTCCCCGTGCGCGCGATCCCAACCCTTGGCTCGCCATGTTTGCACGACCATTTTGTTGGCTTGGACGGCGAGATTCCTCCCTTTGATGTGTTTGTTATGCGCGGTGAACTTGTCACCGACCGCCCGCGAGAGCTCTGCAGGGGCACCGGTCGCCTCCGCGTGTTTCTTGGAACTCATGTAGACGCCATAAACGGCTTTCGCGGTTGCTCCAGGGAAGATCACTCGTTGGGTAATGGTTTTGCTCATGGGTATCCGTGGTCGGACGACTCATCAGCCGCCCCCCGAGGTTCGAGCCTAGCACAGAACCTGAGACACGACGGTTTGGGAAGTTTGGGAAAATTGTTCCCAAGAAGAGATCTTCCGTGACCAGGCTGGCGATCCGCAGGAGCGGTTCAGTGTGTTGTCCAATCCTCGTGTACCCGACCGGCATCTAACTCGCGTTCGAGAAAGTCGTACTCCCAAATCGCGTGGGCCCAAAAATTGGAAGCGAGGCCGTGGTAGAGCACACCGTCGAGCAACGTGGCGCTTTTGCCCCGTGAGACTCCGGTGGCTTCGTCACCGCTACTGCCGGTTTCACCAAAGGCAGATTGGCCGAAAATGGCTCGCACCATCGCCACGCGGGCGCCCACATCGTCATGCGCGATCCACCGTGGTGATGCCCCGAAGCTCACCAGACGGTGTCCACGGGATGCAGACCGCCATGGGGTATGAGGGTCCATTTGCGAGTGTGTGGGGAGATTTGAGGCCGCGCCCGAGGTCATACTCGAGTTCGCATCCGAGTCGGTGTTTGAGCCCGAGGCATCGCCGATGCTCAGTGCGGCGAAGCGATCGGCTTCACGGCGCCCGCGCAGAAGCGTCCAGGACCCGGCTCCACCGACCCCCACCGGTACGTCGCGCAGGTCCAGCACGAGAAAACCATAGCCACGGGCGTCGGCGACACCCACGAGGTCGAGCAAGGGATCTCTGTCTCCTCGGGCGGCGAGATCGTCTGCGAGCGTGGTCGCCTCGTCGAAACTCATTTGTTCGACGCGGAAGCCGAAGGTGCGGGAGAGCCATCGGGCATGGTTGTTGTGGGTGTCGGATACGATGAGCACGTTCCCCGGAGAATCGGGTAGGTTCTCGGGGCGCAACACGAAGACCACGGCCAACATGGCCGCCAACCATGTGCATGTAGCCAAAACGATGGCGGGGAGTCGGTGCAATGGCACGCTGAGGGCATCTCCCACCGAAAGCTCCAGCTCGTGTGTGAGTTGGATATGAGCCGCAAGGAGACGCTCGTTTTGACGTTTGCGTCGCCACGCGCAGCCACCCAGCGCGGCGACGCAGAGGCCGAAAACGAGCCATCGGAACGTGCGGCCGGCGTGCAGAGACAACTCGAGGTCGTGGGAGAGCATGGAGAGGAGACCTCCGACCATGGCGAAGGAAGCGACGCCGCCGAGCACGACCGCGGAGAAACGCCAGATCCTACCGATCAAGGCTAGCTGGGCCCGTTCCTCCATCATGAATGTGGCGGTGCTGCGATGGAGCGCGAGCGCACTCTGAGCCCGCCCGAAGCGGCTGGCGAGGATCGCTGCCAACCAGGCAGGCACGCCTGTACAGGCCATGACGACGAGTCCAAGGTCGAGGCGCCCGCATGCGGAAGCGGCGAGGGCTCCCGCTGCCAGGGCGACCTCGGGTAGTGCAGAGAGTTTCTCGCGGAGGGGGGCGTCGTTGGCAGCCGGCGTGGGTGAGAACGGCGGCTGGCAGTCGCGGTGGTCAGGGTCTCGCGTCCCGCGGTACAGCGCGGTGAGTTGATCCCAGGGTAGGTCGCGCAGAGGGGACGGCTTCGGAGTTTCGACGCTGTTCATTGCATACCTCGGAGTCGTGCCCGCAAAGCTTTGCGGGCACGGGTCAGCCGGACAGAGACGTTTTTTTCGGTGATGCCCACGACTCGGCCGACACTGGTGTAGGACATGCCCTCTAAGCTGAGAATGAGGACCTGCCGGAGGTTTAAGGGCAACGTCTCGATGGCGTCCATCAAGCGTTGACGATCGCTCCGATCTTCGAGGATGTGTTGCGGGGAGGGGGTGGGATCGAGGACCTCGCGCTCGCCATCCGTAGCTCGCCGCTTGCGTAGGTACGTGATGGCGCGGTTGTGTGCGATACGGAACGCGAAGGTCCGCAAGGAAGCTTCTCCGCGGAACTTTGGAAGGGCGCACCAGATAGCGAGGGCGAGATCTTGCGCCAGATCCTCCCGTTCGGCCTCCGAGTGCGCGTATCGACTGGCGACGCGTCGTAGTCCCGGGGCATGGTCACGCAAGATCTGGGCGTATCGCGACGCCTGGAGTGCCCCAGGGTCGGCGGGTCCGACAGCTGCTTCGCGTACAGCGAGCGCGCTTGGGCGGGTGGATTGGGAACGGGTGCTCAAAGGAATCGGACCTCAGGGAGAGTACGTGGTCCACGCACGTCGCGCTGCAGCGGGAGAGCGGACGTTGTGGGTGGAACGGCCGGCGCTGCGACGGCACATCCTCTTGTCGTACGAGGGAGGGGATCCCTACGCCGGTACACGGAGGCGGCTTAGAGCTGTCCCGCGGGTGCGCGGCGCGGCCTCGATCGCGCCACTTCAAGTCGCCGGGCGATCTTGCCGATACGCGGTGTTGGGCGGCACACTCAGTGACGCCAGCCATCCGCACGAGAGAGCACAAATGGACCCGACCGCAGGCGAGAGGCAGGGGGGCGGTGTTTCCGCCATGAGGTGGCTCGGGCTCGATGGACGCCCCGAGGGACGGTATGCGTTCGTTGCGGCACTCGCCTGCGGCTTGGCCTGGTTGGGTGCTTGGGAGGCCGGTTTCAGCGTTCTTCTGTCGGGCTATGTGGTCGGTTTGGTCTCGCGGGCATGGGAAGGCGTCTTGGACAGTTCTGGAGCGAAGCGATGTGGTGCCGTGTCGCGTCACCCCGCGCATGCCGACGTATCGGGTGGCGAGCACGGTGCGGTTTGCTCAGGTGCCACGACCGCATTCGACACGGCTGGGCCTGCGGAGGTCGCCAGGGATGTCCTGCACGACGTCGGCAATATCCTCAACAGCGTCAACGTGTCTGCGGACCTCATGTGCGAGGTGTTGTCCCGCTCGAAGCTGCCCAACCTGCGAAAGTCGGTGGAGCTGATGAAGGCGCGCGGCAGCGGATTGGATGATTGGGCGACTTTCTCGAGCACGACGACCGCGGCGTGCATGTGCTCCCGTATCTCGCGCAGCTGACGGATCGCCTCGAAGACGACCACAAGGTCGTGGGCGAGGCGATCGCGTCCATCAACGACCACCTGTCCCAAGTCCAGGAGATCGTGAGGTGGCGCCGATAAGCCCGACAGGACCCTCGAGGATGCCTGTGCCACTGCGCGCCCCGGTTCTCGCCCCCGAGCCGAGTCCCCCCTGTTCCGTTCACAACCTCATTCCGAGAGATGGACGAGCGAGGGATGACAGGTTACGACAGACCCTACGATGCCTGAATTCCCCGAAAAAACTTGCACGATCGACCGGCTCGTGCGCCACAAGAAGCTTGTGCGCGCCGCCGTGGGGGGTCGCAAGACCGAACAAAGGCGCAACGGCGTGTACGCCTATCCGGGAGAGACGTTCGAACTGGAAGGACATCGCTTCGAGATGGTCTCCCTGACGCGCGAGCGCCTGGGCGACATGGGGGAGGAGGGAGCGGTCGCCGAGGGCTACGAGAGCCTCGCCGCGTATCGCGAGCTCATCTTGCGCATGCACAAGGGGATGGATTGGGATCCGGATCACCTCGTGTGGGTGCATCGTTTTCGCGCCAGGGACTAGCGCTGCGGCGTCGGCATGGGTACTACGTTGGACCTGTGCCAGGCGGTTGCAGGTCCCGGCTTGCGGTCCTTCGCACGGTTGTCGGGACCGTCGTTGGCACCGTTGTCGGTGCGCTTGTAGCGGAACAAGAATAGCCCCTGGGTGAGCCTCACCAGCCGGCGAAGGGCAGGGCGACCCGTTGCGGGGCCGAGACGCGCCGCGGTCACCCGGCCGTGTTCGAGATCCAGCTTCCCGGTTCCGGCGGAGGTCAGAAACGTGATGCTGCCGCTCATGGCGTGGGTCCGTAGCTGTTGGAGGAGTCGATGCGCGGGCAGGGTGTTGAGGTCGCCGGAGCAAAGTGTTTCTCCGGGTTGGCGGATGCTGGGCTGGGAGGGGAGCGGTGGCCCACGGCGTCGGCCTTCCCGTCTTCGTACGCCGGGCCGGGCCGGGCCTCGTACGCCGGGCCTGCCCGGGCCCCGTCCGTGGTCTCGCCGAGGGGGCGCGAGATACATGCCGGGTCGCTCTCCCGTCGGGCCCACGGGCGCGGGCCCGACGGCACCGTCGGAGGCACCGTCTGCAGCCCGGTGGATGACATGGAGTGGGAAGATGTACGGGGTAGGTTGGGGCATGGAGCAATCTGGCGCGGCAGTCCGACTCCAGTGCCCGATGCCCGTTGTAGATTACGTCCCTGGCATTCGCTGATCGTCCGAAGGCGCCCAAACAGAACCGGTGCTCCGCCCGGCGCGTGAGGTGGCCTGCGTGGGGCCAAAAATGGACGGGGCTCTACCCCCCCACCAATCGTGCCAGCTGGCTGCCCGCGGTCTGGAGCGCGAGGCGCTGGGTGTACAGGGCCAATCCGTGTCGTCCGCCGAGTTCTTCGCCGCCGCCGGCACGGCCTGGGCCGCCGTGGTTGGCCACGGCGAACACACCGCCGGGGGGCAGTGATGCACGCGCCATTTTTTCTTGTGCGACGACCAAACGGCCGAGATGCGGCCCCGCGTTGCAGATGGTGTGGAGCACGAATGCCCGATCGTCGCTGTAGACCGTGCTCACCAAGCTGCCGCCGCCGGCGGCCACAAGCTGCGCCGCCTGCTCTGCGGAGCCATCGTAGGGGAGCAGCGTCGCAACGGGGCCGAACACCTCTGTGTTGTGAAAAGGTGCGCTCGGATCGGCCGCGGCCTCGGGCGAGGCCTGAAACAGCAAGGGCTCAAGGAAGTACCCGCGTTGTGTGGCTTCGCCCCTGAAGTCCGTCCGCTCCAGATCACCGTACATCCGTTTCGCGCGGGTCGCGAGTTGTCGCACGCCTTCGCGGGCATCCGCGAGCTGTTGGGCCGTCGCCAGTGGTCCCATGCGGTTGGCTTGATCTGCGGGGTCGCCGGTCTTCGCCGCCATGTCCTCGAGTCGTTCGACTAGGACCTCGCGCAGGTCCTCGATCAACGTCAGTGGGGCGATGATCCGGCGGATCGCGGTGCACTTTTGGCCGGCTTTCTGTGTGATTTCCACCGTGCAGTCCCGCACCAGGGCGTCGAACAACTCGCTGCCGCGGGCCACGTCGGGCCCGATGACCACGGCGTTGAGGCTATCCGCCTCGACATTGACCCGAACACCAGCTTCGATGACGCGGTCGTGCGTACGGATTCTCCGTCCGGTGGCGGCCGATCCGGTGAAGGCGACGACGTCTTGAGGGCATGTGTGCTCGAGCAGGTCGCCCGCCGGTCCCATGAGCAGCTGGAGCGCGCCGGCGGGTAGGACCTGTTGTTCGACCAGTAGCTCTACGATGCGGTGCGCCAGCGCGGCGCTGCTGGTGCCCGGTTTTGTGAGGACCGGCATGCCCGCGAGTAGCGAAACCGCGGCTTTACCGATCATGCCCCATGCCGGGAAGTTGAAGGCGTTGATGTGGATCGCCACGCCGTGGCGCGGCAGCCGAATATGCTGGGCACGTAGTTTTGCGCCGTGGAAGAGGGCGTGGGGTTCGTCCTCGACGAGCCACTTGGTGTCGCCGAGGTCTCGCGCGATCTCGGCGTAGGTGGCCAGCACAGCGGTCGCGCCATCGATGTCGAATTTTGCGTCGCCGCGGGTGTTGCCGCCGTTGGCGATGGCGATGGCGATGAGCGCCTCCCGTTCGCCATGAATCGTCTTGGCCATGGCCTCGAGGCACGCACCTCGTTGCGCGAAGGTCAGTTCACGCAAGGTCGGCCCAGCGGTGGAACGGGCGTAGGCGAGGGCATGCGCGAGGCCTCCGGCACGTCGCACCGTCGCGTAGCTGCTGGCATCGGCGGGGTTGAAGAGGGTGATATCGTCCCCGGAGCCGGAGTTCCATTGTCCCGCGAGGTAGCTGCGAAGCTCGACCATAGGGCGACAAGCTAGACTGGGTGCGTCGGCGGCACAAGGTATGCCTAGGTGACCGGTCGCACGCGCCCGCGCATTGCCCGGCCGGACCTCGCCTGGCTGCGTGGGGACGTGAATGGGCTGGCGCTTCCCCTGTTTGCGGGCACAGGCGCGCAGTTTTAGGTTGTCGGATACACCACCGCACAAGCTTCGTGTCGCGGCCCCTGAGCATCGCAGACAGCGAATTGTTTCTGGCCGGGGCGTCCCACCATGGTGGCTGAACCGTATGCGCCGTCGGTGCGAACGGCATAGAAGGTGAGGCCGAAACCGGGTCGATCTCCATTCCACAGTGCCGGTTGCCAACTCGCGCTGCGCTGGCTATGGGCGGCGACGCGGCGCAGCGCAGCGATGCAAGCCTGCTCTGGGGTGTCCCCTTGGCGCATGCGTTCGACGACGAACCACGAGCCTCCCGATAAGATGGCGGCTTCGCCTCGTCCCGTCGCGCCCGCCGACCCCACGACGTTGTCGCAATACAAGCCGGATCCCACCAGAGGGGAGTCGCCGATGCGCCCTGGAATTTTGAACGCGAGGCCCGATGTGGTGGTGCAGCAACCGACATCTCCTGTGGGCCCCACGACGGAACAGTGGATGGTGCCCCACGGTCTCGCCTCGCCCCCTAGCGCGGGGCTGACCGGGTCGTGGTCGCCTAGCGGCCAGAGGCGATCGTCTCCGCTGCGACTCGATCTCCACTTGAGCCAGATGGCTCGGGATCGGGCCGTGAGCAGGGAAACTGCTCGAAACCCGTGGTCGAGGGCAAATTGCTTGGCGCCGGCCCCTACCAAGTTCACATGGTCTGTCTGGTCCATCACAAGCTCGGCGACCTGGGCAGGGTGCATGATGTCCTCGATCGCGGCCACCGAACCCGCGTTGTGGGTGGGGCCGTCCATGCAGCATGCGTCGAGTTGCACGACGCCCGCCTCGTTGGGGAGGCCGCCGTATCCCACCGACAGATCGTCCGGATCGGCCTCCACCAGCGCCACCCCCTGCACAGCCGCCGTCACGGGACGGTGCTTGCGGCGTGTGGCCAAGTTGTAGGCTTTGCGGACCGCATCGATGCCATTTGCCGAGGCGAGGGCCACCGCGACAGACGGGGGGCGTGCCCGTGGTCCTGCGTAGGCGAGCGGCGCGGCGCCGCTCCCCAGTGCCGTCCATGTGGCGGTGCGTAGGAGAGCACGGCGGGAGATCGAGCGTGGCACCGCGAGATGATAGCGAAAACTGGCGGCGCAGGTTGTGTTCGCCCGCCGTCACGGTCGCCCTCGTGCCGCGCGACCCTCGTCTCGATCACGGTATCTACGGCGACCGAGCGTTGTTGCCGGCGCGAGTTGGCAACGTCGACGAGGCCGGGGGGGCGCATCCGTTCGGTGCACGCGTGCCATGGGGTAGGGTGCCGCGCATGAAGTACGTACACGCCATGATTCGCGTGCAGGATCCACAGCGCAGTTTGGATTTCTATCGACGCGGCCTCGGCCTGACTTTGCTCCGGCAGCACAAGCACGAAGGCGGTCGCTTTACCCTCTACTTCTTGGCCACTGCAGAGGGGGAACCAGCGATCGAATTGACCCACAACTGGGACGAGCGCGCTTACACTCAGGGCACCCATTTCGGGCATCTCGCTTTCGAGGTCCCCGATATCTACGAAAGCTGCCGGCGGCTCATGGATGCTGGCGTGGCGATTTTGCGCCCCCCTCGGGACGGTCGGATGGCCTTCGTACGGGATCCGGACGGCATCTCCATCGAGCTGTTGCAGGCGGGGGCTGCCCTCGGCGCCAGGGACCCATGGCGTTCCATGCCGAACCAAGGTAGCTGGTAAGCTGGTAGCTGGTAGGTAGGCGGCGGGGCCTTGTAGGGCGCGTGAGGAGAACCCGGGGGGCGCCGCGAAAGCGCCCCCCGCAACTGTGGTGTTGCACGGGCGGCCCCTGGTCGCACAGGGAGGAGGAGGCGTGCGCGACGACCCGTCGTTCCTGAGGAGCCCCTTTCGTGACTGTTCCTGCTGTAACGCTGCGAGCGTTGTCCAGGTTTCGCTGCATCGCCGATGCTTGCGAGGATAGCTGTTGTCGTGGTTGGAGGGTGAATCTGCGCCACGATGATCTGGAACGGATCCCCGCTGCAGTCCGAAGTCGGGTACATCTGTCGGTGGTTGCACCCACCGACACGCTGGCGGCAGGGCACGACGGCGGCACGGCGTCGGGGGATGGTGCTTGTGGTCATGTTCGCTTGCGTGACGACGGCTCATGCTCGCTGCTTGCGGAGGATGGCCTGTGTGAGCTGCAACGGGATCACGGCGCTTCGTGCTTGCCGGCCGTTTGCGCGCTCTATCCCCGTGTGGTGCGGCAGTACGGCGACCGCCTCGAGGCGAGTGCGTTGATATCGTGTCCCGAGTACGCGCGGCAGTTGTTGCTTGCCGCCGACGGTGCAACACTTGAGGCCTTCGACCCCGAGCAGCTCCCGCGCCAACTTGCCGTAGACATGTCCCTAGAGCGAGCGGGCCCCTACGGCCGTCACTTTGACGACGTGCGCGGCGCGATGCTGGCCGTGCTCGATGCGCGTCGTTTCGGCGCGGCGCAGCGCCTCTTCTTGCTGGCGTTCTTCGCCCACCGCACCCGATCCTTCTTCCACCGCGGAGTGGGGTCGGAGGTGGATGTGGCGGACGAACTCCGCGATCAAATCGGGCTGATCACACGTGCGGGTGCCCAATCCGCCATCGCGGCTCAGCAGCGCGGCGTGCCCCCATCCGCGCAGACAGGCCTCGCGTTCGTATGTGATCTCTTGGCCACCGCCGGGCGCAGCAACACGACGGCCCGCTTTCGTACCCTCGTTCACGAAGCTACGCAAACTTACTCGGAACCGCCGCAACATGTCGGTGACCCCAGTTCCACAACGCGCTCCGCCCAGGTCGTGATGTGGGAGAAGTATCGCCGGCGTCGTTCGACGATCTGCGGAACGGCTCAAGCCCCTCTCGATGGGGCCATGCTCAACCGTGCGACGGATTACGTGTTTAGTACGCCCTATGTCGAGGCCGATGACCTCATGCAGTACGTCCAGCGACTGCTTATCGAGCTCGCAGTCGTACGCTTCCTCTTCTTCAGTCAACCGACGCTTGACGTGATCGTCGACCCGCGCGACCAGTCGATGGCGCCCTCTCTCCAGCGCGCACTGATTGCAGAAAACATCGTCACGGTGTTCTCCGCTACCCATCGTTGCATGCACCACGACAAGCGTTTCAGCGACAGCTTGTTCGACCTGCTGGGAACCTACAACCTCGATAGCCTGGCGGGGTGCCTATTTCTACTCGAGATCTGACCCTCGGGCTCGACAGCAGAGAGTCGGCCCTCAGCCGGAACGCCTGCGTGCCCGGAAGTGCCCGGGAGGGACACCCCGTCGTACCCGAGCGCGGAACCGGCCCGGGGACAGGAGAGCGTGCCTTGGGGGCACATGGGTGTGAGCATGATCGCCCGCTAGGGCGCCGCGCGACGCCTTGTCCTAACGGTGAGCACGTTTCTGGGCGATGGGCCGAGACGACCCTCGAGCGACGGGCTATGCTGGACCGAAGCTTGTGGAACTTCGGGGCGCCACCATCACCAAGGTACTGTTCGTCGACGACGAGCCCGCGGTGGTGCGTGCGGTCACTGTAGCCTTCGAGCGCGATGCTTTCGAGTTGCGCGTGGCGAGCCGCGGCGATCAGGCGTTGCGCGTGCTCGAGCACGACGAGATCGACGTACTCGTGTCCGATGAACACATGCCAGGGATGCGGGGTTCGGAGTTGGTGGCCCGCGTGGCGAAGAGTTTCCCGGATATCGTCCGGATTCTCATCACGGGGCGCCCGTCGGTGGACACCACGCTCGACGCGATCAACCACGGCGGGGTGTTTCGGTATCTGACGAAACCCTTTTCCATGGCGTCATTGCGCACAGCGCCTACGGAAGCAGGTGTTCGGCGACGAGAGCATCAAGTGAACACGGAGCTATTGCGACTCGCACGAGCACAGGTCGACCTGGTTCGCGGCACAGTGGCGCAGGATCCCACCACACGTCCCCCTCCCCCCGTTCGTCCACCCTGCCGGGCATGGGTGCGATGACCCTCGATGACCCCTCATTGGCGTCGCTCTCCAAACGAGAACGTGAGGTACTTCGGGCACTTCTTCGGGGAGTGTGGGTGGAGGCGATCGCGGGGCATCTATCTATCTCGCCCCATACGGTGCGCAATCACATCAAGTCTATCTATCGGAAGATGGGGGTGCACTCGCAAGGTGCCCTCCTCGCACTATTTGTCGAGAGCCCCGAGGACCCCGAGGGCCCCCCCTAGCGCCGTGCTCGGCGTCGCCGAAACGCGAACATGCCAAGCGTGAGCAGGCCGGTCGAGAGCCCCGTGGCTGTGCGCGGAAGGATTGTACACGCACAGCTCGCGCCCATGTCATGGCTTGCGAAGGCACGCGCGCCCGTTTCGTTGGCAGTGCTGTCTGCTCCCGGGTCGGTGTTGGTGTCGTCGAAGCCGTTCGCTGCACCGTCTGCCCGGCGCATCTCAAAGACGATGGCCTCGCTTTCGGTGGTCGAGCTCGCCATGTTGGTGGTAACGGCGCGAAGCGTGTAGTTGCCAGGGTTGAGCTCATCGAGGCTCCACGCAAAGGGGGCGACCTCATCGGCAGCGAGCGCTTGCCCGTTGAGCACAAGTTCAACCCGGGCGATACCGAGTTTGTCGCTCGCTTCGACCTCCACGTGTACAATATCGCCTGGAGCGAAGTCCTGACCGTCGTCCGGCGCGGTAATGCTGACGACGGAGTCTTGCGATTCGAACGCCGGACCGCAGGTGGCAGACATCCCAGAGAGATCCGCGCCCGCGCTGCAGCCATTTTCCCAGGTGCCGTTGGAGAGTTGGGGGGCGCGTGGAAATCGTCCGCATTTCGCTGTGGGGTTCCAGTTCCCAGCGGCGTCGGTGCATGGGGTGAGATCGATGCCCTCGGCTGCGAGCTCACCTTCGAACCACTGCATTCCCGCGTGCATCAGCGAGAGCCATTCTGGCGTGCCGCAGTCGCCGTTGGCGTAGGACACGATGCCGAATACGCGCCACGTATCGTCCTGCAGCTGTACGAAAGCGGGTCCGCCAGAATCGCCGTAACAGCCGGACTTACCTTGCCCGCCGACGCTCGCTTCGTTGTTGCTGATATCATTGATCGGGGCGGTGACATGGTGTTTCTTGCCACTGCTTCCCTCCGTGGTCCGCCCGAACCCGACGAGCGTCGCTTGGGCGGCGGCGGCGGAGAGTGCATCTATTTCGCAGCCCATCAAGATCGGGACGATGGGTACGTCGGGGACCTCCTCGGAGAGCACACAAAACGCCCAGTCGATGCCGGAACCAAAATCGTTGTCGAACTCGGGGTTGACTGTACAGTAGTCGACACGCACTTGCCGCTCGATCTGCGCCTCTCCGAAGCGGATCATGGACGAATTGGATGGTCTGCAATGGGCTGCGGTGATGACCACTTTGGGGTGTACGAGCGTACCGGTGCAGCCGCCGATGTGAACGGCCGTTGGCCAAGTACATGGATCTGCTGCAGCGCCACCGTAGATCCGCTCGGCAGGAGTGTCCGCATGAACGGACATGGCGATGAGGAACACAGCTGTGCCCGCGATCAGGTGCGCACTGGGGCGATTCATCGTACGATTCTCCGAACCTCCGTCAACTTGGATCCGACTCGCAAGAGGCGGGATCCAAATAACGATCGAGGCGCGACCCTATCACGTGCGGGCGGGCTCGCGTGGCGATCGATGGTCGCGTTGAAGCGAGAGCGGCTCGATCGCCGTCCGTTGCCAGATCAAAAGATGGATGGCGCACGCTCGTTACAGAAGAGCCTCAATCGACATCGAAGTTCCGACGCATTGTTCCAGATCTGTCGGTAGTCGCTGCATAAGCCGGTGGCGCGAGCGCAACGTGCCGAGGCGCGAACGCGGAGCAATGGTTGCTCTAACAACGCGGGATGATGCGTTGCGGCGCCGATGTCGCCTAGCCCTAGAACAAGCGCAAAAAAAATCTGAATACTGTGAATTTACCTGAAAGTCCCCTTGTTCGTGTAGTTATGAGCAACAGCGAACACGCGCAACCGAGCGCAAAAGGCACTTTCAGGTGAA
>JAZGFE010000156.1:0-8925 GCA_036479215.1 Nannocystaceae bacterium
TAGGTGGCGGAGGATGGGCTCTGCGACGGCGCTTTCCGGGTTTCGCGCGGCGGGACGTGAGTTTGTGCGAATAACGCAGGCGTTGTATGCGCGCTCTGGCCGACCAAGGGCTTGGCATCACACCCGCACGCGTGTGTGCGCAGATAGGCATCGATCTCTCGGTAGCGGGCATCGTCGAGCGCGTCCACGCCGTCGACGCGTCGCTCCCGCAGATCGTCGACAAGCTCCCGCACGGTGACGATCGGGTGAATGTCGACACCGAGCTCCTCCTGCAGTTCGTGCAGCGTGCTCTTGTTGCCCGTACGGCCGCGTTCTTGACGGTCCACCGCTACAACCACGCCGCTCACCTCGATGTCCGCGGCACGCTTCAATAACGCGATGGCGGCTCGGATGGACTGTCCCGAGGTCACGACGTCGTCGACGATGACGACGCGCATGCCGTCTCCGGGTGTGGTGCCGACGAACCATCCCCCCTCGCCGTGGTCCTTTTCTTCCTTGCGGTCGAAGCCAAAGGGTACATCTCCTTGACCCCGACTCAGGGCCATCGCCGTCGAGATGGCCAGTGAGATGCCCTTGTAGGCGGGTCCAAAGACCAAGTCACATGGGAGCGCGGCCCGCTCGATCGCCGCGGCGTAGGCTTGGCCGATGCCCGCGATCGCGGCGCCACTTCGGAGCTGTCCTGCGTTGACGAAGTAGGGCGAACGACGACCGGATTTCAGGGTGAAGTCGCCGAAACGGATGGCTTGGTAACGTACGAGAAGATCGACGAATTCGCGTTCATAGGCCTGCATCGCCGAGAACATACCCCGGGGCCCACCTAGCTCCCAGCTCACGCGTGCGGGTGCTCCAGGCATGTCGTCGTCCGGTGGCGGCCGCGAGAGTTGAGGGTGTGGTGCCCGACGGGACGCCCATGTCTTGAACACGGCTCCGTTTGACACGCCGGTCTGCGTGTCGTACGCTAATCTGGTGGATGTCCGTTGCGCCCGCTGTCACGCCAGTTGGCAGGCTCCACCCGAGGAGCTGCCGCGTTGTTCCGCGTGCGGGGCAGAGGCAGGCTTGGAGCCGCTTCATCCCGCGACGCTACCCATGCGAGTCTTCGGGGTTGTCATAGGGAGCGTGGTGGTAGCGTCTCTGCTCAGCACAGCCGTCGCCGTCGGTCGCCAGGTGTAGCGAGCGGGTCGCGTGTAGATGCAGATCCCCGCAGCGCGCGCGGCCGTTCGTGTCGGCGTGTCGGCGTGTCGTTGGGCTCGGGCACGGGGACACGACCTCGAACGCGGGGGGATCTTGGGCCTACGCTGGCTCGGGTTCCCGGGGGGAAGGCCGAGCTTCGCAGGGGTCGGTGCGTCGGCGTTTGCGACTTCTGCTCATCCGGCTCGCAGCAGCGAAATCGGGGCTAGGGGTCCCGGCTTGCAGATGGTACAGTCGCGCCACGAGAACCGGCCTTGATCGTCCGCTGCGAGAATTGTCAAACAGAGTTCGCGCTCGATAGCGGCCAGGTCACCAGTGAGGGTGTCACCGTCCGCTGCTCGGTATGCGCACATGTATTTCGTGTGAGCCCAGCTATGGGCAGTGCTTCGGACCAGCCTTGGCAGATCCGAACGGTGGAGAACCGTCTGTTCACCGCCGTCGACCTTTCCATGTTGTACGAGTGGGTGAAGGAGGGTCGCCTACACCCCGATGATCAGGTTTCGCGGACGGGTCGCGCGTGGCTCAAACTCGGCGAGATCCCCGAGTTTTCCCGGATGTTCAGCGACTTCCCGGGTTTGCCCGCGGTCTTTCAGGCGGTCGAACGCGCGCAGATCGAGTCGAGTCTCGCGGATGGGGTCGCGATGCTGGCGGCTCCCGCAGCGTTCGCCCCCGAGGCCGCGCCTGAGATGCGCACCCCGCTGGCGTCGTCCCTCTCCTCCGGCGCCTCGGACTCTTCGCAGGGTGTCGCACGCCCCACGCAACCGTGGGGTGTTCCCATCACGCCGCCTCCAGAAGCGCAGGACCCGGTGGAGCACGGGGCGACCAGGGGGCCCGTCTCCATGCTCGGCGTCGTCACCGAGCACGCGGCGCGTTCCTCGGTTGCTTCCGAACCGCCCGGTGTCGCCGATCCGATTCTGCGTAGCGTCCCGCACTCGCGCGAGATCGCGTCGGAGTCGCCGTCGGACGCGCCCCCAACAGGCCGAGTTTCCGGGGGGCTCGAGGCGCCGTCCCTGATCGTCGAGAGCGGCGAGGCATGGCCCGCGAGTGCTTCGCACTCTGGGCGCGTTCGCCCGGCGCCGTTGGCCGTGAGCGGCCGCGTTGCGGCATTCTTCGGCGCGTTCGCGGGGGTGATCGTGGTGGGGGCAGCGGGCATCGCGGCGCTCTACTACTCGGGGGCATGGCCGTCGCCGTCGGACACGACGCCGGTGCGGCAAGACCCAGCGGCGGCTGCACGAGAAATCGCCGCCTCGCCCGATTTGCGTCGGGCCGAAGAAGTTCGCGTGAGGCTCGACTTCGCCGAGATGAACCGGGCGGAGGCAAATCTGCAACGTGCAATGGATGGTCGAGCCGGCGGGGAACAGCTGCGCGCCGCGTTGCAGCTGGCCCAGGTCGATCTACTTGCGACCCGTTCCATCGCGTATCAGGCACTGGCCGTGCTCGACGCGGATGGACGGGAACAACACGAGGCCCACGCGATCGCGGACGCTCGCCGTGCGCGCGCGGCGGTCTCTTTCCTCGATTCGCCGGTTCCGGACCCGTCGCGTTTGAGCGTCGTTCGTGCGCGCGTGCGACTTGCGGAGGGCCGTGCCCTGGCAGAGGTACGGGCCTTGCTTCCCGCATCCGCGGGTGCCGGTACGCGCGCGCTGATCGACGCGTCGGTGATGTGGCGAGATCCCACGGCAGCTGTCCCCGATGGTGTGGTTGCGCGTTTGCGCGGGCTCCGTCCCGGGACGGGGCTTTCGGATTTGGTGTTGGCGCTGGCATTGCGGCGCGAGGGGGACGAACCTGGGGCGCGGGCGGTGGCCGACGTCCTGCGCATCAAAGGTCTTGTCGCGCACCCTTTGCTGGCGCTGGGATGGGCCCAGCAAGAGGTCGAGACTGGCGAGGAAGTGCGGCAGTCTGCGGGACCGAAGCGGACAGGCGGGAAAAAGTCCGTGCCGGAGCCGGCTTCGGCACGCAAGCTCGCGAGGCCCGCCACCAAACCGCGGGGCGGCGGAACCAACCCGGGCAAGGCCTCCACCGGGGTGACGGCGTCGCGCGACAGGTTGATCGACGAGGGGTGCTCATCGGTCGAGCGCGGTCGACCGAGTGCCGGTGTCAAAATGCTGCGCAAGGTAGTGGACCGGGCACCACGCAACGTCGACGCGTTGATTTGTCTCGGATCTGGTTACGCGAAGATGGCCAACCTTCACCGCGCGCAACAATATTACACGCGCGCGTTGGCTCGGTCGCCGCGGCATCGCGTCGCTTTGGCCGGCGCGGCGGCGGTAGCGGTGCGCATGGGAATCAACGATCGGGCGTTGCGCTACTACCAGCGGCTCTTGACCGTTGACCCAAAACATAGCGAGGCGAAGGCGTTTGTGGAGAGCTGGTCCGGCGCCCCCGATGCCTCGGGCAAGCCGAAGGCTGCCGTTGCACCGGCGAGTGTACCCGTACCGGCGAGTGTACCCGCACCGGCGAGTGTACCCGCACCGGCGAGTGCACCCGCATCGGCCAGTGTACCCGCACCGGCGAGTGCACCCGCATCGGCCAGTGCACCGGCACCCGACGCTGCCGCACCCACCACCGTGCCCGCGAAGCCGACGCCGTCCACCGGACAGGTCGACGCCAGCAAGAAGGGCAACGTTCCTCCCTCTCCTACGCCGTGACCCTCGGCTGGCACGGATGGACCACCGATGTCTCTCGCGTATCGTGCTGCGGAGCACCCGAAACCGATGACTCCACGTTCTCCAAACGAAACCGAGGCTGAGTATATCGCTCGCCAAGAAATCGATCGTCGTCGCCGGGCCGCCCAGAAGCGACGCGAGGAAATGGCCCAAGCCGACCAAGAGGCGCAGCAGAAGCTACATTGGATGCGTTGCCCCAAATGCGGATTCGAGCTCGTGGAGGTCGAGTATCGCAAGATCAGCGTCGATCGCTGTTTGTCTTGTGGTGGCACATTTCTTGATGAGGGGGAGTTGGAGCAGGTTGCCGGCGGATCCGAATGGGTAGCCTCGTTGCGCAAGTTCCTTGGGCAAGGCCGCTAGGCACCTGTGTGGTCGTGTCTCCCGGTGGCTAGACGACTTGGCTAACTCGAAGTCGATAGTCCGTCACAGGCGCTGCGGATAAAACGCTCCAACGCGTCGGGGTCGAGAACGACGGTGGGGCCCGTGACCCAAAGCTGCACGCCGCCCGCCCAGATACCGAGCCGGGCATTCTTCATATCTGCGAATGCAGTGAGCAGCGCATCACCGAAGGGCTCGAGTGCGCGCTGGTTGCCGACCACCTTGTGGGTGCGCCCCGCCGGGTGGCCCAGGCGTGTGGCACCGCGGCGAGCCGGCATGAGCTGGACATCGGCCGTCTCTCGACCCGGCAAGCCCACCGTCAGCTCCACCCGCCATTGGTGGGCTTGGGCTCGCGCTCGCAACTCGACGCGGTGCCCCAAGTGCCGGCCGTGCATGGCGACGACAGCGGTGCCGTCGCTGTCGAGAGAAACGGGTGTTTCAAAGCCTAGACCTTCGGCCAGGGACGTGGCCAGCGGGAGAAACGCACCCCGCGCGGGAGTGGTGTTCGCCGGGCTGGGCGCGTCGTCGAGCCCGCCGTCGATCAGCATGATGGCGCCCGCTCCGGCCAGCAGCACCAGGTGAGGGCTCGCTAGGCCCAAACCGCCCAAGGTCAACAGCGCGAGCGCGATCCCGATGGGGCGATCGCGTGTGGAGATCAGAGACGTGATGACGGTGGTGAGGATGAAGATCACGGCCAAGGTCATCGGCGCGATGAAGCTCTCGGCGTATGCTGGGTAAGGTGGCGTGAACCCGAAGAAAGAACGCGTCAGCCCGCCGAGTAGGTCGTCGAGACGTCCGTACCAGATTTCGTAGTGCCGCTGCAATGCGCCTCCGATGATCACGGAGACGAAGGCGACGAGGATGCGGACCCACAGGCGTGTGCGTGGCTGGTAGACCAGCATTAGCCATACGGCGCTTGCGATGATCGAGCTTCCGAGCAGCCAGGTCGTGGATGGCGAGATGGCGGCGCCGGAGATGCCGCCGGGCCCGCCGAGTACGACACGCACGGACCAAGGCACGAGGAGTACCGGGGCGAGCCAGCGTACGCGGGAGTGTCGGAGTTCGGGCCAGAAAAGTACGAGCGAGAGGGGCCAGACCGAGAGCAGCAGCGCCGCGCCGACGGTGTGCAGGGGCTGGAAGCCCGCCCAGTCCCAGCCTGGAAGCGTACCGACGTGGGCCAGGAGCAAACACGCGCTTCCAGGAAGACCGACGGCGACCGGGACGTGGCGGCGACGGCCGAGGTGCACGTACGACGAGGCCCATCGGTAGAGGACCAGGGACGCCAGTGCAGCGCACACAAAACCAACGAAGTGGTACGCGATCAGTTCGCCGTAGTACGCCCGCCCGAGGGGGGTCGTACGCCCCGACAAGAGCAAGTATGTGGCGATGGGCCAGCCGATCAGGATGGCAATGGCCGGCCTTGTACGGTGCCGCAGGAACCACACACAGGTCAGCGATGCGGTTGCCGCGAGCCCCGCGACCACGTATGGGAGAGGGCTTTCGGCAGCTGCACCCGAGATTGCGCTCGACGGCGGCAGCGCGAGCGCAAGGCTCCCGAGCACCTCCATCGCGGCGGCGAGTATGGCGACGACACCGAGCGAGCGTATCGGTCGGGTATGTCCGTGGGGGTCAGCCAAGGCTCAAGCTGCTGGCCGCGGGGAGGCCACCGTCCTGTGCGGGCCGGTTGCGCGCTAGTTTACCCAACTCGCCCGCCGTCTGACGGTGAAAGGGAAGATTATTTGACGACGGAGCACCCTTACGTACATATGACTACAATGTGGGCTCGAGCGGTCATCGGCGTCTTGTCGCTCCTCTTCCTCACCGGGCATGCGTGGTCCGCACCGATGCCGATCACGGGGAGGAATTTCGTGATCGTTGTCGATCCAGGCCATGGCGGCTCGAATGTCGGCTGCGTGAATGTGGATGGGACATATCCCGAAAAACGCCTCACGCTCGAAGTGGCCACAGCGTTGCGCGTCGCGCTGGCCGGGCGTTTACCCCGAGCGGAGGTGTATTTGACGCGTGAGGTGGATGGCACCGGGACGCTGGCCGAGAGGACGGCACTCGCCAACGAGCTCGGGGCGGATCTCCTGGTGAGCATCCACGCCAATGCCTCTCCTGGTCACGATCAGACCGGGTTTGAGACCTTTGTGCTGGACGGCAAGATCGGTCGAATCGATGTGTTGGCGACTGCAGCCCGGGATGAGCACGCCGCATCGGCGGCCGGCGTCTCGGGATCCGATCCGGTGGGGCTGATGTTGCGAGAGCTACGGCTCATGACGAATCAGAGGCGCTCCGGACAGCTCGCGGCAGCGATTCAGCGGCAGCAGGCCGCTCGCTTTCCGCAACGTGTGAACCGGGGCGTGCGCCAGGGTCCCTTCGACGTGCTGATGGGGGCGCAGATGCCCGCCGTGTTGACGGAGATCGGTTTCCTCGATCACGCTGGCGAAGGCGAGTCGCTGCGGAGCGCCGCGGTGCAGCGCAGAATTGCCGACGGTCTCGCCGACGCGATCGTCGACTATTATCGTCAGCTGGCCCGCCCGGGTTGAGACACGGCGGCGCCAACAACGCGATGCAAAACCGGCATCCGGCATGTGGCGCGCCCAAAGGGTCCTCTCGCGTACGAATCCGATCGCCTAGAGCAAGTCGATCGTGGGAGGACTGGCGTCCGATAGAAGTTCCATCGTCTGTGCTCCCGTGCGAGACTCGCGGTCGGGGCGGCGTGGACCCAGCGTCGAGATGCGAGGAAAACCATGAGCCGGCACCATCATCGAGGCGCATTGGCGAAGGCTGTGCAGCTCGCTGTCTTTTTTTGCATCGGAGCCGTGTTTGCACTGAGTGAACGCGCTCCGGCCGTTGCGAGCAGTGATTGCAAAGAGGAGGGAGAGTGCGCGTTCAAACGTCCGAACCTCCTGCTCGTGTTGGACTATTCGTCGTCCATGAATCAGCCTTTCGGCAACGGCAAGACGCGTTGGGAGGTCGCGGTGGAGTCGGTGACGAATCTCGTCACCACCCGAGGTGGCTACTATCAAGAAAATATGCACATCGCGCTCATGCGCTACGGGCACGATCCCGATCCCGCGTCGCTGGATACGTCGATCGATCTGGACGCGTCCGGTCTGGTGGACGGCCAGTCCCTCGATGTCGGCTGGTACGATCCGGCCCAACCCGACGAGGGCTATTTCATATGCAACGGTGAGGCCATCATCGCGTCCATGGCCACGACACCACCGCCCCTGTACCTGGGAGGCGACTGCTCGGGGATCGGTACGTGGACCAAAGGGGCCCTGGACGCCGCACAACGCGTCGTTCGGCAGAGTAGACTCGATCACCCAGGGGATACGATACCAGGAGATGAGCGCTACTACGGCATCATGTTGCTCACCGACGGGGCGTGGACGGGGCCGGCAGCTTTTCCTGCCTATGATCCGCCCGGCGAGAATCCCAGCCTGACAGCCGCGGAACTGTACGAAGGTGACAACGTGCCTGTGCATGTCGTCGCCATCGGCGACGCGGCCTCGCTCCCCTTCGCCGATGAATTGGCGGAAGCCGGCGGGACAGACGTGTCCATTGGGGCCCAGAGTCCGCAGCAGATGGTCGATGCGACCGAGGGGATCGTGGATGAAATCGACAACAAAGAGATCCAACCCGAATGCGTGAGAGGGTTGCCGCGCGTGATGGTGATCCTCGATGCATCGTCGTCGATGCTCAACGTCGGAGCATCATCGGGGGAGCCAGGTGAGACGGGGTGGGATCGGGCTCGCCGCGCCTTGGCATCGGGTCCGAGCTCGATCTTCGACCTCGAGGTCGACAGCATGGGGCGGCCGCTCAAAGACCTCATGCACCTCGGGCTCATCGTGTTTGGGGGCCGTGGCGATCCCGGTATGGGGAAGCGGCTTGTCCAATACGGACCCTGCATGCAAGATAATTTTTCCTGGGCGCTCGATCCCGAGAGCTCGTGTGATGCGCCGGGGTGTGACGATCCGTGGGGGGGGCCTGCGATCGACTGGACGTTTAAGGATGGCAGCCAGGTCCCTCCGCATTTCAATCAGCAAACCTTCAGCCATATGCCCGATTGCGCCGACTTCGATCCGAACCTCTGTACGGGATCGGGGACGTTCACCCACACCGGAATCGGGCTGGCTCTCGACAACTTGCGAGCCTATCGAGCCTCGCCGCCTTTTGGCCATCCGGTGGGCGAGGATACCGTGTTCATCAATATCGTGATTAACGACGGTCGCTACGACGGATATTCCACCGATGCGCAGGTCCGAACGGTCCTTGAGGAGCTGTACGTTGAGGAAGGCGCGACTACCTACGTTGTTGGGTATGGCGACGGGCTCGAGTCCGTTGAGGCGCGAACGCAGCTGCAGAGTATGGCCGACTGGGGAGCCGGAGGTGAGGGAGAATACTATGTGGCAGACACCGAGTCAGCCCTCGAGAAGGCGCTGGCAGAGATCGTAGGGGAGATCGCATTTGACCCTTGCTGCGAGTTCAGCGATTGTTCCGAGGACCCCGAGCCAGGTGATGATGATGATGATGATGATGACGATGATGATGACGATGACGATGACGACGATGACGATGATGACGATGATGACGATGATGACGATGATGACGATGATGACGATGATGACGATGATGACGATGATGACGATGATGACGATGATGACGATGATGACGATGATGACGA
>JAZGFE010000157.1:0-14551 GCA_036479215.1 Nannocystaceae bacterium
AGCATCCCCAACAATCCGACCCAGCCAGAGCGAGGCTACCGCCGTCGCCGGGGGATCTGCGTCCACGCCTCGCGCACATCGAGCCGATCATAGTCTCTCCTCCCTATCGCTTGTTTTAGGTCTAGGCGGGACCTCCGGGTCCCAACGTCTGTGCCATGCTTGCCCCTTCAATATCTGGAGCGTTCTGATCAGCTGGCAGGTAGCCAGAGACTCAGATACGGCGGGTCGTTGAAAATGCACTGACCGTCAAGACTCCACCATGTCCATGCTCACTCCGAGATCGTTACGGCTCCCCCTCACCTATCTTTGCCCCGCACTCGCTCTCGCTTGTTCCGGCGATCCCACCAATGAGGGTCTTACCTCCGCGAAAGAGCCTGGCGAAAGTGACGCCGGTGATGATGATGATGATGATGATGGCGATGATGATGATGATGATGATGATGATGATGACGATGATGATGGCGATGACGACGATGACGACGATGACGCCAGTGGCGACGATGATGATGATGATGATGATGATGATGATGATGATGATGATGATGATGATGATGATGATGATGATGATGGCGATGATGATGATGATGATGATGATGATGATGATGATGATGATGACGATGACGATGACGATGACGATGACGATGACAACGACGATGACGACGACGATGACGACGACGATGATGACAGCGGCGATGGTGGCGATGACGACGCCAGCACTCCCGAAGTGGACTGCGACAGCATCCCGGCGGCGCCGCTGACAGCGACGTCTCTACGCAACATCACGGCGAGCGAGGACTTCGTCTTTGACGGCGAAGGCAACTTGGTCAATTTCTCGCAAGACGGTGGTGATCTCGGTCGAACCCCGCTCAGTGGCGACTACTCGCTCGTCGTACCGGGCATCTTGATGACGGGTCAGTCGGGGTACCCTCGCGGGGTCCATTTCCTTGCCAACGGCGACTTGGTAGTGGCAAGTCCGGGGGATGAAGGCGTCATGCAGGTGTCATTTTCTGGCGCCCGCACGAAACTTGCCAATCTCTCCGATGCGAACGGCCTGGCCATCGCCCCCGACGGCATCGTTTACGCGACGGGCGGGCGAGAAGGCCAACTCCTCCGCATCGACCCCAAAACAGGTGATACCACGACGATTTGGACGGCGGACGACTATCTGGACGGAGTTTCCTTCCTACCTGGGTACCAATCCGTCGTCGTTGGTGAGCTGAGTGGAACACTCCACCAGCTCGACCTCGATGAATCGGGCAGCGTGGTCTCCGAACGTGTTCTCGCCGACGTGCCCGTGCGCGGTGACATGGATGGCATCGACACCGACGTTTGCGGAAATATCTATATCGCCGACCTCCAAGGACAAGTCTGGCGCGTGAGCCCGGA
This sequence comes from Nannocystaceae bacterium, assembly GCA_036479215.1. Lineage (GTDB taxonomy): Bacteria > Myxococcota_A > Polyangia > Nannocystales > Nannocystaceae > FL481. The sequence goes on from JAZGFE010000157.1 coordinate 1,387, forward strand.
CGGCATCCAAGTCGAGGTCCTCGCCGAAATAGGCGAAGGTATGTTCGGATCCACCACGCCTTCGTTGCACTTTGGTACCGGCAACGGCGGCTGGGAGAAGAACGTCCTATACGTCATGAGCTACAACTCGGGACTGTTCGCAATCGAAGCCGGTGTACCGGGCACACCGCCCGCGATCGAACCCTAAATCAAGGAGTGGCCACCGTCGAGATCGAGATCGACCTCCGGTGGCACGATGCCCGCCGTTCCCGCAGAAGGCCCCGCCCCCTAGCGTGGGCCTCCGCTGGGGCGAGAACTCGCGATTGTCGTTCGACCACGTCCTCCCGAGTTCCGCGCACCGCCGCGTGGAAGCTGTTCAGGCAGCGACCGAAGCTTCGGTCCATCGACCCCACGCACACGGACGCGGGAGCTCCTGGTCATTGTCTACTACTGAGGCGTACGGTGCAGCAAGTCGAGCAGCCTATTCGACAGTGGGGTCTGCTTTGCGGCGGGTCGCGCTTTCTTTCGTTTCTTCTTAGCAGGCCCCTGTGATTTTTTCTTTCTAGCCGATTCCGCGGGTGACTTGGATCCGTCTGGCTGACTCGTCGGCCGCTCCGATGATCGGATCTCCTCCGGGGCATGCTCCGCGCCATGGCCCACATCCCCCTTCATGCCCTCCTCGTGCGAGCCAACGCGAGCTCTCGCGGAACCCGGATCGGGCTCCTTTCCGACTTCCGCGACCGGTTTCGAGGCATCTTGGGGGCCTTGCGCCATGACATCTGCAGCTGCGGGATCCACTGCAGGAGGCGGATCGCCGCCGTGAGGCCCCGCCAGTCGGGCCGCAGCCGCTTTTCGATCGGCCTCGACTCGGGCTCGGGCGACGGCCGTGGTAACCCACCGATCGATCACGGCGGCAGGCGGTGCGACGGGTCGTAAACCCCCGGTCGTGTCGCGCAGCGCAAACCGGAGACGTTCATTGCGCTCCATGGGCACCAGCGCCGGCTTGCCCACATGCAAGCGCCAGCCATCGATCCCCCTCTCACGCAAGAACGCCGTCACCGCATCGCCGCGCGCCTTGGCGAGCGCAACGGTGGTGTCGTCGTTGGGATCCGCATGAACCTCGATACGAATCGAGAGCTGACCCATCCAAGGATTAAGGTGCATCAGTTCCGCGAACTCGGAAACCGATGCTGCGGCGTCGGGTGTGAGAGAAGCGCTCCGATGCACAAACTCGACCTTCGGAAACACCAAACGCGGGTCAAACTTGCTCATACTTCGACCTCGGCCGTCGCGGGTACGCACATCGGGGCATCCATCCCAATCGGCATAGCCGTTGATGAGTTCAGGGGCGTTGGGACACATGTCCACGCCATCCCGCAGGCCATCACGATCATTGTCCCACTCGGGGCAGCCGTCCTCGTCTTCGAAGTTGTCGAGATCCTCTGCCACGGTCGGGCACGCATCGGCACGCGCGAGGATGCCGTCTCCGTCGCGGTCGCGTGGATCTCGTACGGGAGCCGGCTCCGGCTTGCGTGTCAACGCCACGGCACGTTCGTAGCGTCGGGCAAGCGCCGTGGCATGGGGGCGGGGACTGCCTGCAAAGGCACGTTCTTTGCCCACGCGATGCCGTGGCACGTATCCGAACGACGCGAGTCCATGAACGTCAGGTACGTGGATTGCCCCCACCACCGCCGTGCCCGCATATGCTCCGAGCACAATCCCGCTGCGCAAGCGCCAGCGCAGCCCGCCTCGGACCACAAGCGGCGACGCGGCCGAGTCGGGGATCCCGACCGCACCGTCGAGTTCCCCCACTGCGGCCAGTACGAGATTCGGCCCAAACGGCACGCGCGTAGCGAGTCGGTAAATCAGCGCATCCCCCCCGACGTAGCTCCCCACCTGCACATCGGGCCGCACCGTATAGCCAATATTGATCGCGGTCTCGATCCCGCGTATCGTGCGATTTTCGGCGTACACGGCGGGTGTGTAGGTCATCCCATCCTCGGTGGCGAGGGCGTTGATGGAGCCCGTGGGGAAGGTGACGTCGAAACCCACGCCCAAACCGAATCCGCGAGATGGTGTGCGAAGAACACTGCCCTTGAGCCCCGCACGGAGATCCCCTATCGCGGTGGGTTCCAGCGTCGCCAGACCTTCGGTTCCGGTCGCTGTCGCGTCACTCGGCACGCTCCCCTCTTGGTAGACGATCAAGGGCAATCCGAAGTCGATCTGCGCGTAGTCAAACAGACCGAGGGCTGCGAGAAGATACGAGGTGGCCCGATAGGCGAACGCGGGTAACTGTGAATCATCCGCTTGCGGCACCACCCATCGGTCGTAGGCGGTGAGCAGGCTCGCCGAGGGGGTCCACGCAGACAGGACACGACTCGACTCGGTGGAAATGTGTGACTCCGCGCTCGCCGCCGGGCGCAGGGCCGGCCCGAGTGGCACTTGGGCGAAGACGCCAGCGGGCAAAGTCAGGCATGCGAGACCGGCGAGACCGGCGAGACCCGCTGCTACCCGGAGACGACGCCGGCCAATGAACGTTCGGAGCACAAATCCGATTCGCCCCTCCGCATCCAGATCTTGAGCGCATCGCCTGTGCACGGACCCGAAGCCGGGAGTGGGGACCGCGCCCAGCCAGTCCCCCGACCCGCGGTGTCGTTTCTGGACGAAGGGGCCCGCGGAACATCGGCGGCCGAGTGCGGTCTTAGAAGGGGTGTGGACGTCGAGACCAGTTACAGGAGCGTGATATAGCCCAGTGGACGTGAGCGAGCCTCCCCCCTCCAACGAGCCCAGCGCCCCCCCGACTGAGCCGGATAACGACGAAGAGGCACTCGACCTCGACCAGGGTATCGACGCCCTGCACAGGACCACCGCAACTGCGCCGACGCGAGGTTCCTCGGGTTCCGAAGCACCCGACAAGCCCGATCTGTCGGGCTCGTCGGACAGGTCCGATGAGCCCGATGAGCCCGATGAGCCCGATGAACTCGACCCGATCAAGCGACGTGGCCCCCGCCGCTCCCCGATCGTCTCCGCGGTCGTGGTGCTTTTCGGCTGCCTGCTGCTCTCGTCCATGTATCCCGACTTCCGCCACTGGATCCGGTCCGTGGACGACGCTCGGGACCTGGGCCACGCCCGCGATATCATCGTGGGCGGGCAGTTCACCGAGGACTTCCACAACGAGTATGTGGTCGTGGCCGGGAGCCCCGATGTCCAGCATGCTGCGAAGCTCACCACCGCCCAAGGGACCGCGCGTTATATGCGCATCCGCGAGGGCGGAGCGAGCCTATTTGTGCAGGTCCCCCGTCCGCCCGACCGAAAAAGCGACGAGGTGCTCGGCACCTTCCGTGGCCGGATGTTACGACTCGGCGACACACGAGCGTTCGCCTGGGCTCAGAAGTTCTTCCAGAACGAGGTCATGGTGCAAACGATTGCGCTCGACCCAGTCGACTTCGCGAGACAAAATCGCACTTCTTCCGGCGAGCTCCACGTATCCGTCTCCGGCGAGGACCGCACGGTGCTCCTCAGCGAGAACGATCGATTGCATTTCGTCGTCCAACGACGCACCGCCACGATACAACTGGGCAAGCACACCTGGCCGAGCCTCGCCGCCGCCGAACAAGCGGTCGCCGCCCTTGGATATCCTTTCACCCATGCGACACGTAGCGCCCGACATGTGCACGTCTTCGCGGCCGATATCCCGGACGAACAACGCGAGGCGGCCGCGCTGAAGCTCAACGCCGGCCACGCCATCCCAACCGACAACGCGGACCCCAAACTGGGCGCCCTCATATTGGCTCGCTCGGCCACATATGTCGTCGCCCCCGACGAGGTTCGATGGACCCAAAACGCGTGGCGGGTACCACCGGGTCACGCCGATCCCGGCTACGAGATGGCCGGGTCCCATCTGATTCGCAAAAATGCGAACGAGCGTACCGTCGATATTCCGTTCGCGTCGCCGCGTGCCATCCGCCTCGATCGGGTACTAGAGCTCGATCCCGACGGCTACCTGATCGTGGTCGGGGAGGACCCGGCCTCCCAGCGATTGGTCGGAATCCTATTCCTTGTGGTATGCGGCCTTGTGGGGACCAATCTGGCGTCCTTCTTGCTCATGATGTCTCGTCGTCGAACCGCCCGCCAATCGCGGGGCATCACGCCCCACTCCCCATCGGGAACGTGAACGCATTTTAGAGCGGCACAGCGACCACAACAGGAAAACGCGCTACGATCCCGCACATGCTCGTCGCCGGAGCGATTCAGGTCGAACCACAGACCCTCTGGCCAACAGCGTCGACCCCAAAGGCCTCATGACGAGAACGAAGCTGCGTTTTCTAGGGGCGGGAGGCGCGTTTAGCCAACGCTACGGCACGACCTGCTCGCTGATTACATTGCCAAGTGGCGAACACTGGCTCCTTGACTGCGGCCGTCAAGCGCCCGACCAGCTACGGGAGGCCGGTATCACCTGGCATGACATCTCCGGTCAGCTGGTGACACATACCCACGGTGACCATGTATTCGGCATGGAGGAATTCGCACTACGGCGCTTCTATGAGAGTCGCAATTCCGTCGCTGCCATCTCCCACAGCGGGCCCCGACCCCGTCTCGTCGCCCACAGCGCCGTGCGCGCTGAACTGTGGGAAGTCCTGGGGCCCTCGCTTCGTTACCTACCCCAAGACGGGCGAGCCCACTCGGGCACGCTTTCCCACTATTTCGACGTCATGGAGGCGACACGGACGGAACCACCGAACAACCACGCCTGGCCCCGCGCCGAAAGTTTCGATCTTTCGGGCTGGAGCGTCACCACCAGAGAGACCGTGCACGTCCGGGGTAAGCCGACCTGCGCGCTCGAAATCTCCACTGGGGACACGGGTCACTCGGCATGGTGGAGTGGCGATTCGACGGTCGACGCCAAACGACTCCTCATGCTCGAGCCCAACGTGAGCATATTTTTCCACGACTGCACATTCGTGGAAACAGAAGGCCAAGTACATGGCGCGTTCGCAGATCTCCTGGCCTTGCCTCAATCTCTACGCGAGAAGATCGTGTTGATGCACCACGAAGACGACGTGGAGCAGCGATGGGTCCAGATCAGCGAAGCGGGCTTCCGACTCGCACTTCCGGGTCATGTATATGACCTCAACACGGGCGAACAGATCGAAGCGTCCACGCGATAGGTCCGCCTAGCCTGGCGCCAAGCCCTTAATCCGCGGCAGCAGTTCGACAAAATTGCAAGGCTGATGGCGATAGTCCAGCTGCTGGAGCAAGATTCGCCTCATCGCGGTTCGACAGGCCCCCGGCGAGCCGGGCAAAAGGAACACGAAGGTCTCGTCACACAATGCGGCCTCAGCTCGGCTTTGGATCGTCGATGTGCCGATTTCCTCGAACGAGATCGTGCGGAACAACTCGCCGAAGCCAGGGATCCCCTTGCTCACCAGCGGCGCCATCGCTTCAGGCGTGACATCGCGCGGGGTCACGCCTGTCCCCCCCGTGCTGACCACTACGTCGATATTTGGATCTTCGATCCAGCAGCGGAGTCGCTGGCGAATCTTCTCCACCTCGTCCGTCACGATGGCCCGCGCTCCGATAACATGGCCGACAGACTCGAGTTCCTCGACCAGCACGGCGCCCGAACGATCGGTCTGCATCGTCCGCGAGTCCGAGATCGTTAGCACCGCAACCCGGAGCGGAACGAAATCTCGTGTCGTGTGGGTCATTGTCGGGAGGATAGTCCGACAAACGCGTCCTCGCTCTCCAGAAGCGCCCGCGCGGACCTCGCGCTCGCGTCACGATATGTGGCCCGGCGCATGCGCCCCACAGCGGCCACAGCGAGCCCGCCGAAAATCGCAACCGCGGCCCCCGCCATCAGGAAGGGCAGGCTGGAAAGGAGCCCCGCCGTCCCGATGAAGAACGTCGTGGCAGCCACCAGCGCCGCGGCGGCGAGGGTCAGTCGCCCGCGGCTCGGGCCGGGGTCGATATCCACGCGCACCAAGGCGCCACCTCGCTCGTCGGTCTTGGCGCGGATGCGGTAGACAACGCCTCCGCGCTCGTCGATGACCACAAGCTCGGTGCCGCGCTGCAGGCGACCGAGCACTCCGATCTGCTCCTCGATGGAGCGTTTCACGTGCGCGGCCGCATCGACCGGGCTTTGGGGCAGCACGGCCTCGACGTGATGCACGGAGGTACCTTCCTCCGGTGGCGGCAGCAAGCTGCCCTGATCAGCACGGAGCTCCCGCGGTAGCCGACTGTGCTCCTGAGCTAACGCGCGACGCAGCTCGACGGGCGAGATCCCCGCTTCTTCCGCAACTTCTTCGATTTCACAAGCAGACAGCTGCATTAGCGCACCACCCACCATGAGCCTAGCACGCACAATCTCAAGTTCCCCTGAGGTGAGCCGATGACGGGACACGGACTCAGCGATGCGGACGAATCTGGACAGCGCTCACAGTATCGGACTCGCGGGCATCCAGCGCGGCATACAACGCATGGTGAAAGCTGGCGCGGCGCTGACCCGAGAAGTCAGCGTCGACAAGATCGTCGATCTCAAACTCGCCGAGACCCAAATCCGAGCCTCGAGCAAGGTCGTGCGCGTGGCCGATCGTTCCCTAGGTCAGTTGCTCGATCGTCTCGCGTAGAGTTGGCTGGCGCGCCCGGCCACACGGCGCCACACGGCGCCACACGGCGCCACACGGCGCCACACGGCGCTACACGGCACGGGGTTTCCCGGGCGACGTTTCGGTTGCACGTCCGCTACCATATGCGGGCATGGCCGACACGAACGACACGAACGACAGACCGAGCGTGATCACGGACGTGAACCTTCGGTTGCGTAGGCTAGCCGACCACAAGGTCACGGTCGTCGACCCGCGCCAGACTTGGATCGATGCGAATGTGGACCTTGAGCGCATCGCCGAGGGGGTCGTTTTGCATCCCGGGACGCGTATCGAGGGGTCCCGCACGCTGCTGAGCCATGGCGCCGTCATCGGGCGCGAGGGGCCCGCGACCCTCGTCGACTGTGTACTGGGGACCGGCGCGAGGATCGACAGTGGATATGCCAACAATGCCGTGCTCCTCGCCGGGGCAAGCGCTGGAGCAAACGCACACTTGCGCGACGGCACGATCCTCGAAGAACAAGCCTGCACCGCCCACGCAGTGGGGCTCAAACACACGATTCTGCTGTGTTTCGTCACCCTAGGCAGTCAAATCAACTTCTGCGACTGCCTCATGGCCGGCGGCACGTCGCGCAAAGATCATTCCGAAGTCGGGAGCGGGTACATTCACTTCAACTTCACGCCATGGGGGAGGCGCGGAGACAAGGCAACGCCTTCCCTTTTCGGCGACGTTCCGCGCGGCGTCTTCCTCCGCGAATCACGGATTTTTCTCGGCGGATCGGCGGGCGCAGTGGGCCCTCGGCACGTGGGCTTCGGCGGTGTGGCCGTCGCCGGCCAAGTGCTCCGCCAAGACATCGGCGACGAACGTATCGTCGGTAGTGTTCCGCGCGAAATCAACCAGTCTTTCACGCCGCACAAGTCCCGCAAGGGCACGGAGCGCAAAAAACTGCGCAACCTGATCTACATCGGCAATCTGCATGCACTGGGGGCGTGGTATGAGCAGGTGCGGATTGCGAGGATCACGGCCGACCAGCCGTTCACGAAAGAGGTGATGGGCGCCGCCCAAATCAACATCGATCGCGCGATCCTAGAGCGACGCAAGCGCCTCGACGCCGCGCTCGAAGAATGGGGTGAAGCGCCTGTACGCTGGTCCGATCCAGAGGTGCCGCCTTGCCCGATCAAGATCGAGCCCTCGAGCATCGACCACCTTCGCTGGATACAAGCGCTTGAGCCATCGGAGATCGCAGCCGGATCGGCCTGGCTTCGCGCGATCGTGGATTCCGTCGTGGGCCGCGTCGCAACCACAGAAGTGCCGCCACGCCACCAGGCCTAGCGAACTGCGCCCATCTGCATCGTGGGTAGATCGGCCTCGCCGATGGGCAGCGATCCATCATCGATCATCTTGCGTACAGCGCTGATGTCACGGTCTTGTCGCCGATCCCCGTCGTTGAAGGCAACCTGCTCACGGACGACCTGGTGTATGGTTCGAGCTCGAGGACCGCACTGCGCAACACCGCGCAATTCTACAGCTTGGCACATCGCAAGGACACAGATCGCCGCAGATGTCTCGGTAAGATCGAGAATCCGCAAACAATCACGTGCAGCGATCGTACCCATGCTCACCTTATCTTGATTGTGACACTCGGTACTGCGACTAAACACGCTGGCCGGCATGGTCAGTTTAAGGGCCTCCGCCGCCAACGCGGACGCCGATATCTGCATGGCCTTAAAACCGTGGTGTGCGCTACGATCGCCTCGACTTGGACGAACGAGGTTGGGAGGCAATCCATTATTTGTCTCGGGACTGCATAGCAACGCGAGCTGACGATCAAGGAGATCGGCAATATTCGCAACCACGTTCTTGAGCCCGTCGGCCACAAAACATGGATGTCCACCGTAAAAGTTGCCGCCATGCAGCACGGTGCCGTCCAGCGGATCGATGAGGGGATTGTCGTTCGCGCCGTTAACCTCGATTTCTGTCCACGAGTACATCCACGGTAAGGCGTCCAGCAACACGCCGATCACGTGGGGCGCACACCGAATCGAATAGCGGTCTTGGATTCTGCCCTCATAAGCGATTCGCGGATCCAATCCTAGGTCCTCGCGAATCCAGCGTGCAGCGGTACGCTGACCAGGATGGGGTTTCGCCAAAAACAAGCGATCGTCGAAATGACCCGGATTGCCACGCATGACCTCCGAGCCCATGGCAGTGAGAGCCGAGGCAAGTCGTGCCAGTCGACGCGCGCGATCGATAGCCAGGCACACCAGCGCTGTCATCACGCTCGTGCCATTCATGATGGCCAAGCTTTCCTTGGGCTCGAAACGAAAGGGCTCGACCCCAGCCTCGCGCAGCGCAACTGCGGCCGGCATTGTGCGACCTCGAAAAAACACCTCCCGTTCACCGATCAAAGCGGCTGCCACGTAGGACAAGGGGGTAAGGTCTCCGCTCGCGCCCACCGAGCCTTCGCTCGGGATCTGCGGCAGGATCCGGCGATTCAGTAGATCGACGAGGCGTTCGAGCAACTCCATCCGCACGGCGGACCAACCGGTGACCAATGATGCCAGGCGTACAGCTAGCACCGCGGCCGATTCATTGGGCGTGAGCAACGCACCGGTACCGCAACCATGGAATCGCACCAAGTTGTGGGGCAGGTCCGCAACGCCGCCGTTTTCGACGCTGGTGAGGCACGATTCGCCGAATCCGGTGGTGACGCCGTACACCCGTTCGCCCCGCTCGAGACGATGCACAAGAGCACGCCGCGAACCCGCGATGCGTTCGCGAAACTCAGGCTCGTCATCGAGCACCACCTGTGCTCTCCCTTTGGCGAGCAACACGACGTCGTCGAGCCGCAAGCTTGAAAGCCCCAACGAGATCGAAGGGCGGCGATCATGCGTCATGTTTGTTGAACTCCGGTCGCAACATGGTCAGGCGCCCCGTACCCAGCGCAAGTCGGCACGGACACGGTTTGCGATGGCATGTGGATGCGCGGGTCATGGTGCACGGTGAGCCCGAGGCGGCGACATCGACGCGTCAGCGTCGCGGACTCTAACAAAGACACGCGAACGAACGAACGAACGAACGAACGAACGAACCGTTCACCGCTCCCACCCACGAGCTCAGACCCGCCCGAGCCGGTGCCGCGCCACGCCGCGCCGCGCCGCGCCGATCCACCTAGCGGTCGCGCCGCGACATCGCGCACCAACCGCAATCATCTGTCGACAGCGCCGAGGAAGCAAGAGCACCGGACTGCTTGCCAGCCTCCTACGTTTTGGGTATCCGCACGCTGGAGAACATGCAGGTACGAGCCCTAGTGACCGGCGCAAGCCGAGGAATTGGTGCGGCCATCGCCAAGCGGCTGGCTGCGGCGGGTCACCCGGTGATCCTCAACTACCGCAGCCAGCGGGAGCCGGCGCAAGCCGTGCGCGACACCATCGTAGCCGCCGGTGGTGAAGCCTGTTTGCGTCCCTTTGATGTGGCGGATCGCGAAGCGACAGCGGCAGCGATAGCGACCCTACTCGAGGACGAACGGCCCATCGGGATCCTGGTCAACAACGCGGGAGTGGCTCGAGATGCGGCGTTCCCGGCCATGAAATGGGCGCAGTGGGAAGCTGTGACCCGGGCCACACTCGACGGATTTTTCAACGTGACCCAACCTCTCATCATGCCCATGGTGCGGCGTAAGTGGGGCAGAATCATCAACATGTCGTCGATCTCGGGCATCAAGGGCAACCGTGGGCAGGTCAACTATTCTGCCGCCAAAGCGGGCATCATCGGGGCCACCCGATCCCTCGCCATCGAGCTGGCCAAGCGACGCATCACCGTCAACGCGATAGCCCCCGGGTTGATCGACACCGAGATGATCGCATCCGTCCCCGATTTCGTCGTGCAACAGATCCCCATGCGCCGCGTGGGCCGGCCCGATGAAGTCGCGGAATTGGTGGGATTTCTGGCCAGCGACGCGGCAGCGTATATCACCGGAGAAGTGATCGGGATCAATGGAGGCTTCGGATGAAGGCGACCCGCTGGGATGTCGTCATCGTTGGCGCTGGTCCCGCGGGATCCACCACGGCCGCCTTGCTGGCCGAGCGCGGACATCGGGTGCTGGTGCTCGAAAAGGCCACTTTCCCCCGGTTTCACATCGGCGAGTCACTGCTGCCGGTGAGCACGCCCTTGCACGCCCGCCTCGGGCTGGTGCACGACGAGCAGAGTTTCCTCTTCAAGCGCGGAGCCGAGTTCGTTTGCGAGGCGACGAATCGACGGGCGGCGTTCTCTTTTTCGGAGGCGCTACCCGGGCCTCCGCGCCACGCGTGGCATGTTGAACGCTCGACCTTCGACACACTTCTGCGCGACCGAGCGGTGACCGCTGGGGCGGAAGTACGACATGGCCAGAGCGTCGTCGAGACCCGTATTTGCGCCGACACGGTGCAGGTGGTCACCGGTTCCGGTCGGGAATCCGGGCGTTTCCTCGTGGATGCCACGGGCCAAGATCGCTTGCTCGCACGACGCAACAAGACCGCTGTCCCCTACCGAGATTTCGGCAAAGGTGCCGTCTTTTGTCATCTCGACGGTCTTTCGGATGCCACGATCCGCGAGATAGGCCCGGGAAACGACATCCGCATCACCGCGTCAGCCCACGGATGGGCATGGGCGATCCCCCTTCCGGGTCGACGCCTCAGCGTGGGAATCGTGAGCAAAACACCGGGCATCCGAGTCGAAGCACTGGGCGAGCACATCGACAACTCGACCCTGCTTCGCAACTGGGCGACGGGCACGGCACGTTCCGCACCGCGCATCGTCAGCAATTTCAGTTTCCGCAACCAGCGTGCCCACGGGGCACGCTTTGCATGTGTGGGGGACGCGGCGTGCTTCTTAGACCCGGTGTTCTCATCGGGCGTGGCCTTGGCCATGGCCGGTGCCGAACGACTCGCCGACTTGCTCAGCCCCGCACTCGAGCACGGTAGCGAAGCTCGAGTCGATCTCATGCGGCCGCTGAGTGCCCACATGGAGCGGGCGTACGACACCTTCGGGGCCCTCGTTCACCGCTTCTACAACACCAATTTCGCCGACCACTTTTTTTTCGGACATCCCACCGACAAGAACCTGCGTCGTGGAGTGATCAGCGTGCTGGCAGGAGACATCTGGCGCACAGACAACGCGTTCCAAAACATGCTGTTGTCCGCCCGACGGCGTCCCCGCTCGAGCTGATTCTAAACAGAAGAACAGCGGGTCCCAGGGTCGCTTGCACCGGCCGAGTCGATCGAGTAGTAACGCCCAACATGGCATGCTCGCCTTCGCAGCCCCTACCCGTGACGGCCTACAGCTGCTGCAACGGGCTGGGCTCGACCCGCGCGGAGGTGCTAGAGAAACTACGCTTGGGCACCACGGGCCTCGTCCCCGCGCGGATGGAGCTGCCCTTCGCCACCTGCGTCGGGGAGGTGACGGCCGAGCTCCCCCACTTGCCCAACGCGCTCGCGCCATGGTCGACGCGCATGTCTCGCATGGCGGCCCTGCTGGTCCAGGGACTCGAGCCCCGACTCACACGCGCCCGTGCGTTGTGGCCGGCGTCCCGGATCGCCGTCATCCTCGGAACCAGTACCGCTGGAGCTGCCGCCACCGAAACGGCCTACCGCCACTACGTGGCACACGGCGAACTGCCGGCAGAGTATGATTTTCGTCGTCAGCATACATTCGGAGCCTTGCTGCGCGTTGTAGCTGAGCTCGGCGGCGCCAAGGGCCCCGCATGGATGATCTCCACCGCGTGCACGTCGAGCGCAAAACCGTTGGCCTCGGCCAAGCGCCTCATCGATGCCGATCTGATCGACGCGGCCATCATCGGCGGCTTCGACACACTCTGCGGCATGACCTTGCATGGGTTTCGATCCCTGGGGGCATTGGCGACGGACCCCTGCCGCCCGTTTTGCGCATCGAGATCAGGGATCAGTATCGGAGAAGGGGGCGCCTTGCTGTTGGTCGAACGCAAAGCCCACGCACTGGCACTTGTGGAAGGAGTCGGTGAAAGCTCCGACGCGTATCATGTGAGCAGCCCCCACCCCGAAGGCCTCGGCGCGCGCTCGGCCATGCAGCGCGCACTCGATGAGGCCGGTTGTGGCATGGACGCCATCGACCACATCAACGCCCACGGCACCGGTACCCGCCTCAACGATGTGGCGGAGGCCCGTGCCATCGCCGAACTTTTCGACTCTCAGGTCCCGGTCGTGTCCACCAAAGGCTACACAGGACACATGCTCGGTGCGGCCGGGGCCACAGAGGCCGTCATGAGCATCTTCGCCATCGAGGAAGGTTGGATCCCCGCCTCCGTTGGTTCCACACCACTCGACCCCAAAATCGAACTCCACGTCCCCACCACCCGGACCTGTGGCTCCTTCCGACGCGTCTTGAGCAACGATTTCGCCTTCGGTGGCAACAACGTCAGCGTGTTGATGGGGGCACCGTGAGCCCGGCGAAGAGCGGCACGCCCTCACTTCCGGCCATGCACACCGCGGTGGTCGGCGTGGGTATCTGGACCTCCGGCGTACCCAATTGTGCGGCTTGGATGACGGGCACACGCGACGCGGGCGTCGCC
>JAZGFE010000158.1:0-13468 GCA_036479215.1 Nannocystaceae bacterium
ACGTCAACAGTGGCTCTGCAACGTACGATGACGATGACGATGACGATGACGATGACGATGACGATGACGATGACGATGACGATGACGATGACGATGACGATGACGATGACGATGACGATGATGATGATGATGATGATGAGAATGATGAGAATGATGACGATGATGACGATGATGATGATGAGAATGATGAGAACGATGACGATGATGAGAACGACGCGGGTGACGGCGACACGGGCGACGCGGGTGACGGCGACGCGGGTGACGGCGACGCGGGCGACGGCGACGTGGGCGACGACGACACAGACGACGGCGACACCAGCGACGGCGACGGCGACGGCAGCGGTGGACTCGATAGCATTACAGCGGGAGACATTCAGGGGTACGTGGACTACCTGGCGTCAGACGAAATGATGGGCCGTAGCGCGTCGAGTGATGAGGCCCGCACGGCCGCGAACTTCATCGCCGATCGATTTGAGGAATTCGGTCTCGAGCCCTTTGGCGACGAAACGACATGGTTTCAGGAAATTAGCCCAAACTACGCCCCCAACGTGGTGGGCATGCTCCCCGGCCACGGCGACGGCTACATCCTATTTACTGCACACTTCGATCACCTCAAGCCAGCCTCCTCCGGCTCCGACCGCATCTACAACGGGGCCGACGACAACGCCTCCGGCACCTCGGCGGTGCTAGAGCTCGCCGAAGCCTTCGGCATGAGCGACGAACGTCCGTCGGCATCCATCGTCTTCATCGCGTTCACTGCCGAAGAGCTCGGCCTGCAAGGCTCCAAGTACTTCGTTCAAAACGCCACGATGCCACTCGACGATATCCTGGGTGTATCGAATTTGGACATGGTGAGCCGCGGCGAGTCGAATCTTATCTTCTGCGAGGGGCAAGCAGCGTTTCCGATCTTGACCCAGGCCACGGAGCTAGCGAACGACACCGTCGGCCTCGACATCCGCTACGACCAACACCCCGAGTGGAAGAGCCAGAGCGACCACTACTCCTTCATCCAAGCCGGAATCCCTGCGCTTTATTTTGGCGTAGAAGACCACCCCGACTACCACAAGGTCACCGACCACGCCGACAAGATCATTCCCGAATTGACGGCCAAAGTGGCACAGCTCCAGTTCTTATGGGCACACGAACTCAGCGGGTAGCCGAAGCCCACTTCAACGGCGGTCGAGCCCCACCGAACTCAGCATTGCGTTCGCACCTCGGCCCAGCGGCCCTCGGCTCCACGGGCACACATCGAGCCACGCGGAGATAGTGGCCAACGACGGGCTGCCGGGCAGTGGAGACATCGTGCCCCCACTGTGACGCTTCGCTGTGGCAGCGCGCGGCAACGGGGCTAGCGATGACATCCCACCGAGCACAGCGTCAGGGACTCACGCCATTGACGCAGATCCCCGGCCGCGAACTCCACGCCCGCGCGCTCGAGACAAGCTAGTATTCCGAACCTGCCGCGCCGCCAAAGGTGAGGACCCCAACCCAAACACGGGATCGATGCGCGTTATCGCTCATCATGGGCGGGAGGATCCGCCGCCGAATGCGGGAACATCTAGTCGGTTGTTCAGTGACGCGACCTCGAGAGCGTGGTAGACAGACCGGACTAGGTAACCCTCAGAGCCCGGCTAACGCACACAACGTGTAGCGGCGTGCGAACGCCATATCCCGACCGGGACCGCAAGAAGGATCAGGAGAAATCAGCATGGCAAACCTCAAGGACATCGTGGCGACACTCGCCATCCTCGGCTCCGGCTCGCTTGTGTTCACCGGCTGCGACAAGAGCGACGCATCGAACCCACCCGCCGGTGCCGGCGAAGCCGCCCCAGCGGATGCTGAAGGCGAAGAAGAAGGCGAAGAAGAAAGCGAAGAAGAAGGTAGCGAAGACGGTGCAGAGGAAGGTGCCGCAGAAGAAAGTGCAGAGGAAGGTGCCGCAGAAGAAAGTGCCGCAGAAGAGGGCGGCGGCGAGTAGAGCGCACAGCACGCGCAATACGCCTACGACTTCGTTCGCTGGCTCCAACTCCGGCCATCACGACCACCACCAGCGGTTGTCGGCACTGGACTGTGAGCCGCCGGGCCATGCCCGGTCTCAATAGAATAGCGGTGCCGATCTTCGTATCAGCACCGCTTTTCTTTTTCTGCCGAGACAGATCACAGCACCAAGGTGACGACCTTCAACCGCCACCGTTGCGTACTTCAACCGCCACCGTTGCGTACTTCGAACGGCCCGGGCTACCGTCCGGTCCCCGGAGCCGGGCCCGGATCGAACTTGTATCCCGAGCCACGGACAGAGACGAAATGGCGAGGTCTCGAGGGATCCCGCTCGAAGTGTCGACGCAGGCGCATGATGAAATTGTCCACCATCCGCGAGTTCGGATAATTCTCGAGCTTCCATACTTTTTCCTGGAGCTCGGTCCGGCTCAGCACACGCCCCGGATTCTCCGCGAAGTAACGTAACAACGCGAACTCGAGCGAGGTGAGTTTCACCCGGATGCCGCGACTGCTGGCCTCGTGGCGTACGAAGTCCACCTGTACGCCGTCGAACTCAAGCTGGGCCCGTTCGTCTCGCGAGCGAGCGTTTTGTTCCCACTCACGACGCCGCAGCATCGACCGAACGCGGGCGAGCAGCTCGTCGAGTTCGAACGGCTTCACCATATAGTCATCCGCTCCGACCTCGAGTCCACGGACCCGCTCCTCCGTGGTGCCGCAAGCGGTAAGCATGAGCACCGGCGTGAGGTCACCCCGACCTCGCAAGACGCTACATAGGGAGAAGCCGTCATCGTCGGGGAGCATCACGTCAAGGACGATGGCTTGGTAGTCATGACTCAACGCCAGTTCGTTCGCCCGCCGAGCCGAAGCCGCGACATCGACGTCGTAGCCTTCGAGCTCGAAGTTGAGCTTGAGGCCCCGGGCCAGATTCTCCTCGTCTTCGACGACGAGCAGGCGTATGGGGGCTTCAGACACCGCTGCGAATCGTGGGCTGGTTCAGCGATATATGCAAAACATGCGTTCCGCGCGACGCATGCGCGTCAGCGTCGAGACGCAGCCGGCAGTTCGAGATGCATCACGGTACCGCGGCCAGCGCCTTCGGAGCGAGCCTCCACACGACCTCCGAGCCGACGCGCCAGCGCGGACACGAGGTACAAGCCCAACCCCGTTCCATGCCTCGCGCGCACCGTCTCCTCCGGTGCACGATAGAAACGCTCGAACACCCGCGTCAGATCCCGACGCGGGATCCCGATGCCCCGATCCTCCACATCGATACACACCCTGCGGCCACCGTCATCGCTCGCGCGAACAGCCACTTGGACCGGATCTTCCGAGTACTTGAGAGCGTTGTCCAAAAGGTTGTCCAAGATGGTTCGCAGGGCCTCGGGATCCGTCAAGAGTTCGAGATGATCGGGCACATCCACAGCGATCACGTCGGTCGCCAACTTGTGGCGACGACTGATGGTCCTGGCCGACTGTTCGACGATAGGTAACAAGCCCACTCGGCTGCGCTCCGCCACCGCCCCCCCCTGCGCGACCCGGCTCGCGTCAAGCACGCTGTCGATCAACGCAGACAGCCGCTCCACATCGTCGAGCATCATGCCGCGAAGTTGCGCGCTGCGATCGAGGGCAAGTCCTCTCCGTCCCAAGGTCTCCACGCACAAACGCAGGGAAGCGAGGGGGCTCTTGAGCTCGTGGGTCACCGAGGCCATGAAGGAGGTCTGCCGTCGCACCTCTCGAATCTCCCGCACGAGGAACACCGTGAACAACACCAGCACAGTCATGATCACAACGAAGGAGAGGATCCCGCTCACCATCAAGAAAGTGTTCTGAACGACCTCCTTTTCAGCAGAGATATTCTTCACGATCACCCAGGTCCATCCCACAAGCAACGCAATGCTCAGTCCCACCGAGACGACCGACAAGATGATGGTGGTGGATACGGATCTGTACTTCGGGGCGACCATGTGAAATCTCGCCACGCCGCTACGGCGGAGCGACAGTACACCCACGATACAACGGGCCATGGCCCATGGGGTCCAACACTCGGCGCCCATTCCGCTCACCTCGCCACGGCGTCGCGTCGCGCCCCAGCCGCCTTGCCACCGGCGACTCGATGCGCCACACCACCCCTGCGCATGGCCATGCCTCCCACAAGGCTCACAACCGTCGACCACAGCCGGGACGCTTCGGGGTTCACCTACGTGTACCCCGTGGTCTCACGGCGGGCGGGCGGCGTATCGGTCGGAGTCAACCTCAACCCCAACAACGCCTGCAATTGGCGCTGTATCTACTGCCAGGTCCCCAACCTCGTACACGGAGCGGGGCCCGAGCTCGATCTCGGACGGCTCGAAGACGAACTTTCCCAGCAGCTCGAAGACATTCTGCACGGAGAGTTCATGAAGACCCGCGTCCCACCGGACGCCCAGAGGCTCTCCGACGTGGCGTTCTCGGGCAACGGCGAGCCCACCTCGAGCCCGCAGTTCGAAGAGGCGGTGGCCCGAGTGGGTAAGGTGCTCTCCCGACACGAACTCATCGGAACGATCAAAGTCGTGTTGATCACCAACGGCTCTCTCATGCACCGCGCCAGCGTTCGCAACGGCATATCTCGCCTGGCCCGACTCGGCGGCGAGATATGGTTCAAAATCGATGCCCTCACGCGTGAGCGTGCGCTGCTCCTGAACAACAACGCGCCGACACGCGAGCACATTCGGCGAAACCTGGCACTGGCGGCACAACGCTGCACCACCCGGATCCAATCTTGCGTGCTTGCCCTCGATGGCGCTCCGCCCCCCGAGGTCGAGGTGGAGGCCTTCCTGGCCTTCCTGCGCCAACTCAAACGCGAGCGCATCCCACTTCGCGATGTCATGCTCTACGGCCCGCGACGAGCCTCCATGCAACCAGAGGCGAACCGCATCTCCGAGCTGGATCCCACGTGGGTCCGCACCTACGCCGAGCGCATCCGCAAAACGGGAACAGCGGTCGAAGTCCACACATAGGTCGATCCGCACCGCACCGCGGCGTGGCGTCCGCCCGACTCAAGGAGGGGAGCCCAGAGGCCGCACACGGAATGAAATATTTTCGTTCCTCGACTTGCGCAACGATAGAGCCCAGCTTCGGCCGCTCGCAGCCGGTCGGCACCTTGCGCCGTGAAAGGTCCGTGTTTAACTAGATCTAGGGCGCGTGTCGATGGGTAGCGACGCGTTGAGCCGGATGAAGTGCTATGGAACCTGCAAGAGAAAACGCGCGAACGCACGAAAGGCAATCGCTCCCCCAAATCAGCCCCTCAGCGATCCGCACGGGCCACAACAGAGCGCACACGTCGGGTCTCCCCGAGTTTTCACTGTACCGCCCTCGCAGCGGGCACCCCGATTGGCAACGGCTGCACGCCGAAGCCCTCGACATTGTAGAACAGGTCTCGCCCCGACTCTCTGGACCGCGAAAGGGCGCACACGAATGGCGTCGGCGGCTGCGGAGTGCGGCGACATTGGCTGCCAACTATTACTACAACCGGAAACTCTTCCGATCCGGGCGCGAGGACTTTCGGCCGCTCTACTTCATCTGGACACTCGTACGTGCATGCAACTTCCGCTGCGAGTACTGCGATGACCACCGCGGTCGAAAGTACCCAGATCTCGACACCAGTGGAACACTGAACACAAACGAAGCCACGCGTCTGCTCGAGATCATGCGCACACGTACACCCTCGGTGTATTTCGCAGGTGGCGAGTCGATCCTCAGAAAGGACCTTCCCATCCTCACCCGCGCCGCTCGCGATCTCGCCTACTATCCGATCATCATCAACACCAATGCGAGCGTGGTGCACCGGCGCCTAAGCGATCCTGCGTGGCGCACATGGCTCGCCGACACCGACATCGTGGTGGTGAGCCTCGACGCACTCGATCTCGATGTGCTCTCCCAAATGTGGAAAACACGCCACCCAGAAGATGTTCTACGCAATCTTCTGGTGTTGCGCGAGCTCGCACCCCGTATGAACTTCAAACTTCTGGTCAACACGGTGATCCAGCCGGACTCCATCGATCACGCAGGCGACGTCCTCGACCTAGCTAACGACCTCGGCATCCAGTTCTCTCCAGTTCCGGTCAATGTCGGGCCACGCGTGGACAGTCGGCTCTCGGGCGATGAGCGCTACCTTCGCCTCGCGGAGCGTATCTTGGCCCGCAAACGACTCGGCTATTCCGTCACCGGCTCCGATCGGCTCAATCGACGACTCCTCTGGTCCCTCCCCCTCGATTGCCGGAACACACTCAAGCCCCACATCGATTGCGACGGAAAATTGTTCTGGCCGTGTAAATCGGCCCAAAATATGGATCCTGAGATGATCCAGGTTCTTGATTTCGATCACCTCGACGCGCTGTATGATCATGCGCGTTCGCTGGTGGATCCCACCAACTTCCACGGTCAGGGTCCATCTCAGTGCGGTGGCGATTGTAACTGGGCCCAAAACTACACGACCGATGCCTACGCCGACGCACTCCGGCGACCCTGGCGACTCTTTGAGGAGATCCGAAGCGTCCTGTGGACCACAAGATGAAGCGCGAGAGCGCGATCTCAGCTGCCATCGACTTTGGCAGCATCGCAGCAATCTCACTCGCCATCTGTTCCGCGGCCACAAACGTGGACTTCATGTCGCTTCTTGTGCCGTCGACGATCTTGATCCGATTCTGGGCGTGGTGGAAACTCGGCCCACAAACCCGCCAGCGTGGGCGGTTCAGGGATGAGATCATCTTCTTTGCCATCTGCATCTCGATCGGAGCGTTCAACGACTGGAATACGGTGCACATGCACAGCGTGTATGCGTATCTCGTACCCACCTACTATCCCGAACTGAGCTGCGTGCCGTTGTGGATGCTGCTCTACTGGGGCCTGATCCTGCGCAGCCTCAGTACACTGTTTCACCAGCCCTTCCTCGGCCACGGAACGATACCCGACAACACCTTGCGGCTCCCATGGCGAGAACTCCAGGCCAGTCCCGGCCGAAAGGTGGCCATACAACTCCTCCTCGTCGCCATCACCCGCCCCTTCGTCTATCTATTCCATGATCATCTCGTTCTCTCTTGGTTGCCACTTCTCGCTGCCCTTGCCCTGTACATTTATCTATTTCCCCTCGACCCGAGACGGTGGACCATCCTCGTTCTCCTGACCACAGCGGGCCCAGCGATCGAGATCGCGTACATCCAGCTAGGAGGACTGCACCGCTACGCCCTCGGTTGGTTTGGCGGCGTACCGGCATGGATCGTGGTGTGGTGGGGATTAGCGGGCCTGATCTGGGACGACCTAGGTCCGCGACTGCAAAGAAAATTGGCCCCAGAACGCGCACGGCGGTCCACTTCGTCCGACCCTGATCGACGATTGCCGCCCGAATAAATGGGCACAATGCTGTCGGGGCAATCCCAACAGCATGCGCCGCCCACAAGTTTGGAACTCGCTCTGCTCGCCGCTGCGCCGCTCGGTTCGGCGACAACCCTCGGTTCGGCGCTAGGCGACGCTAGGCGAGCTCGCTGTGCAACCGGGCCCAGTCGCCACCTAGAACTTGAGCCGCCATCGGGTACAACATGCCCTCTTCTTTGCGATTGTGTTGCTGGACCAACATGTGCAGCGTGTCCCCCTGGTCGAGTAGAGCCTCCACATCCCCCAGCGCCACCGCGCTCGCCATCTGGCGCAACATCGCGCGCATCTGTTCATGCTCGGATCGCATCACCGAGGTGGGGCCGTGCTGGATGCCTGTGGCCCGTTCGAATGTGGGGAATAGGGTCTCCTCCTCCCAGCGAAAGTGCCGGTCCATCATGGATTGGAACGCCTCCCATTTGGGTTTGATCACGTCGATCCCCTCCGCGTTGGCGTTTTCGATGTCCGCCCAGGCCCGGTCACATTTCTCGTGATCGTCGCCGAAGAACTGGGCGAGGTCCGGCAGCGCGCCGACGGTGGGGGACGGACTTTCGCGGTTCGGATCGGCACCGCGCGACGCCTCGAAATTGTGCTGCGTGTCGGGCGCGTCGGGCGTGTCGGGCGTGTCGGGCGTGTCGGGCGTGTCGGGCGTGTCTGGCTTGTTCACGGGCGAGATACCTCGTGGCGGCGGAAGGTGTGGGTTCGCGAATAAGTTATCATGTGATAACTTATTCACAAGTGTCCCCTCGACGAACCTCGCGCGATCGTCGCCTCCAGATCGTCGAGTCAACGCTGAAGCTGCTCGCCGTGAGCAGCGTGGAGAAGCTGAGTACACGCCAGATAGCGAAGGCAGTGGGCTTTAGCCAGCCGGCCTTGTTTCGCCACTTCCGCTCGCGGGACGCGATTCTCACGGCGACGATCGAATGGGTACGAGAACAGCTCACCGCGGCCGCGAGCCTCGCCCTCGCCGAAGCTTCGCCGCTTGTCGCCCTTGAGCAGTTCGTCACGAGCTTGTGTTGCTTCGCCCAAAAGCACCCTGGGCTGCCACGCCTGTTGTTCTACGATCATGCCAACCCAGAGCCCACGCCCTACCGAAACGGCTTGCGTCACCTCGTGTCGATGCAGCACGAGCTCGTCGCCGAATTGACCAGGCAGGCACAACGAAACGACGAGGTTCCTTCTACGGTCGACGCCCAGATTGCGAGCACCATGTTGATCGCACTGCTGCGAGGCACGCTTCTACGACTTCAGGGCCGTAACGAAGCCACGGCCGCCGCCCAGACTGCCCCGCAACTGTTTCGTTTCTGGCTCGCGGCTGTAAAATGCGGTGAGCCCCAGCGTGCCGCCGAAGCAGCGGCCGAACCACCACCTGGCCAACGACGTATCGCCACGGTGGATGTGCGTCCTCGACTTGCGGCCGGCGAGGACCCGCTGTCGGAACTCCTACGCGCGGTTATCCCTCTGCATTCTTCCGGTCTACTGGAAGTGACGGTTCCGTTTCGACCCGGACCGCTGATCAATCTCTTGACTCGGAAGGGCTACAAAGTCGACAGCCATGAACGCGCACCCGACTCCTGGTCGATGCAGGTCCGCGGCCCAACCGCCCCTTCCATCGTGGATTGGTCCATGCTCGAGGCCCCAGAGCCCATGGAACGCGTGATCGAAGCGGTCTCCGATTTGGGAACAGGCCGCTGTCTGATCGCTCGCCTGCCTCGCAACCCTCGCCAAGTGCTCCCAATACTCATCGCCCGAGGCCTCGAGGTCGAGGTCGCCGAAAGCCCCGACGGTACGGCCCTTCTCCACGTGACGCGACCCGACGACGCGGAGTCGCAATGAAGACCGAAGCCTTAGCCTTGGAACAGGCGCCACCGCTCTCCATCCCCTTGAGTTTTTTTTGCACGGCTCCCGCAGCGATAGTTGCCGCCGGTGTAGTGTTGCTGCTTGAGCCCTCCGCCCTCACGGGGCCGGTGATCCAGCCGTCCACCGTCGCCCTCACCCATCTGGGCACGCTGGGCTTCCTGGGCCTCGTGATGATGGGGGCACTCTACCAAATGGTACCCGTGCTCGCCGCAGCTCCAGTCCCCGTTGTCCGTTGTGCGCATCTGGTGCATGCGCTCGCTTGCGGCGGGATCGTTGCTCTGGGCTATGCTGCGGTCCACAGCCGTATAGCGATCGCCACCGGGCTGATGGCCATGGGGATGGCGCTGGGGATATTCGTCTTACCTGTGACGTGGGCCCTTTGGGTCCGGGTGCGGGGAGCGACCGACACAACGGTGCAGGGCATGCGCGTGGCCATCGCTGGATTGGCGTGTGTGCTGATTTTGGGGTGGCTCATGACCCGCGGATATCGGGGCATCGCCTTCCCCGGTCCACGCAGTTTCTGGACTTCGGCACATCACGGCATCGCGCTACTCGGCTGGGTCGGTGCCTTGATCGTGTCGGTGTCGTGGCACGTGCTGCCCATGTTCTATCTCGTGCCACCCACGCCGCTTGCCGTGCGTCGACTGGCCGTACCGCTGCTCGCGTTGGCCATCGTTGGCCCCATACTCGCGCTCTCCACCTTCGCCTTCGCCCCGGCCTGGATAGGTCTCAATGGCGGGCAGGCGGCGGTGACGGGCACGTTGCTGCCTGCCGCCATCGCCGTGTGGCTGGTGCACCCGGTGCTGACTTGGCGCGGGCTGTCCTCCCGTGGTCGACGCAGACCCGACGCTAGCATTGCGCTGTGGCGCATCGGACTGGTGGCAGCGATCGTGACCTTCTTCGTCGCTACCACGGCCCTCCTGCACCCCGCCCTACCGCGCATGGGCCTCCTGTTTGGGTGGCTGGCAATCTGGGGATGGGCCGGTAGCATCGCCATGGGTATGCTGAGCCGGATTGTTCCATTCCTGGTGTGGTTCCATCGCCTCTCCCCGTGGGTGGGCAAGGCCGACGTCCCGTCCATGCGCAAATTGTGGCCGAACCGACCGACCCGCTGGCTCGCCTATGCCCAGTCAGGCTCGCTGGTATGCGGCGCCGCGGCTATCCTGTCGGGCAACGCAACCCTCGCCCGGGTGACCGGCGGGCTTGTGGTGGTCGTCGCTGCCTTGTTGGCGACCGCGATCCTGCGTGTCGCCCTGTATCGAGGACCACAGCCAGGACAGCTGGGCGTGCCGCGTTTCGTCGGCGACGATGCGGCGTTGCAGCCGGCACATGCCGGGCCTGCTCGTATCGCGGGCGGCCAAGTGGGCGGCCAAGGCAGCGAACGTTCCATTCACAGGTCGACGCTCGAGTGGCTTCCCAAGCGGTTTGTGGAGCGTACGGAGGGGCTGTTGAAAGTCCCGGCAGTGGCGTATTGTGGGCCCGATGGACGAGTTGACCGACGACCAGAAGGAACGTCTTCGCCTGGCTCTGCTCGAAATCAAACGCGCGCTCGAAATCATGGTCGTAGCCACTCGCAAGGGAGCCGCGCCGGTGGACCTTGATGAGCCCATCGGTCGCTTGTCGCGAATGGAGGCCATCCAACAGGCGAACTTGGCCTCGTCGAATCGAGACGCCAGCGAGCGGCGCCTACGTCTGGTCTCGGCCGCGTTGAGCCGCTTGACGGACGTGCTGGAAGACTACGGGCTCTGTGTCGTGTGCGACGAGGGCATCGGCTATCCGCGCCTGAAGGCGCGGCCCGAGGCGACGATGTGCGTGGCGTGTCAATCCTCGCGCGAGCAGTCCGTTGCCGCCACTCGGCGGTAGAGAGGAACACCCCTCAGGGCGCAAGACGACGGACTGAGTTTCAGGTCGGTCTCGAATCGCAGCGGGGTACAATAGTGGAGTCATGCCCAAACTCAAACTCACCTACTTCGACTTTCCTGGCGGCCGCGGAGAAGACTGCCGGATCGCGCTCCACATTGCGAACGCCGATTTCGAGGACGATCGGCTCGACGGGAAAAACTGGCCCGATCGCAAGGCCCACACTCCCTTTGGAGCACTGCCCGTACTCGAGGTCGAGGGAAAGGGGCAGCTCGCACAGGCCAATGCGATCCTGCGCTACGTAGGGCAGGCCCACAATCTGCACCCGACCGATAGCTGGGAGGCGGCACGCCACGAATCGATCATGGGGGCGGTAGACGATCTGCGGGCCAAAGCCAACAACTCCGGCCAGTCCAAAGACGATGATGAAAAACGTCAGGCCCGAGAGGAGTTTGCGAGCGGCTATCTCCACGGCTGGGGCGGCAACGTGGAAGCGTTCATCGGCGAAGGTCCGTTCGTAGCGGGTGAGAAACTCAACGTGGTCGACCTCAAATTGTTCGTGGTGGTTCGGTGGCTGGTAAACGGAGGTCTCGACTACGTCCCCGCGACTGTGTTCGAGGCCTTCTCCAAGCTCATGAGACAGTTCGCCGCCGTAAGGGATCACGAGAAGGTCGCGGAGTGGTCTCGCCGCTTCGAGTAGGGTCCAGCGCAGCGGGCTGGGGCCTTCCGCACGTCACACCACCTCGCGGGCAAGGCCGACGTCGTCCCCGACATGCGCAAGTTGTGGCCGAACAATCCGGCCCACTGGCTCGCCTATACCCAGTCAGGCTCGCCTATACCCAGTCAGGCTCGCCGGTACGCGGCGCCGCGGCCATCCTTTCGGGCGACGGCAACCCTCGACCGCGTCACCGGCGGGCTTGTGATGGTCGTCGCGGCCATGTTGGTGAGCGCGATCTAGCGCGTCGCGCTGGATCGCGAACCACAGCCAGGAAGCCGACCGACCATCAGCTAGTCTTTGATCGAGGCGGTCGCGTCGCGGATATCGAGGATCTGCCACTTGTAGTCCGCATCAATGAGCCCACCTCGCGGCATGAACCAGCCCAACGTCGATCCCGTATACACAGAGAAATCGTCGGACACCGTGTCGTCCCCCGCATGGGCGACAAATGCGTTGGGGTACTCCTTCTCCCATCCAGCTACGAAGTCCGCGTCCCCCAAACTGCCCATGTCATTGCCGTCGACAATGAGTTCCAGAAAACCCAATGTGCCGGCCTCAAGCGCAAGGAGAACGCCGGTGGTGTTCGGGGTCTGCTGGGTTCCTGCTAGCTCACCTGCTAGGAAGCGGCAAGGTTCTCACCAACCGGCGGCGAGCGCCAAGATGAATCTTTGGCCGCCCATATTGCAGATGTCCCAACGGTCGCCGTTGGACAAGACAGCATCGAACTTGGTCAAAGTCGTACCGATGGCGGGATCTGGAGCGTTTGTGATCTCCGGTGCCAACTTGCAGGCCTCGTTGCCCTGCCCCCCGCCACCCTCGCCGTCTTCCCCATCGTCGCCGTCGTCGTCGTCGTCGTCGTCCCCATCGCCGCCGTCGTCGTCGCCATCGTCCCCATCGTCGTCGTCGTCGTCGTCGTCGTCCCCGTCGTCCGACTCATCATCATCGTCATCCTCGCTCCCATCATCATCCTCGCTCCCATCATCATCATCATCATCGCTCCCATCATCATCGTCATCCTCGCTCCCATCATCATCGTCATCCTCGCTCCCATCATCATCGTCAGTCTCGCTCCCATCATCATCGTCAGTCTCGCTCCCATCATCATCGTCAGTCTCACTCCCATCATCATCGTCATCCTCACTCCACTCGCCGCCGGACCCCCCATCGGGTGCAGCATCCGGGCCAACATCGGATGCACAACCCACGAAAGCGAACGGCAACGCGAGCGCGGCCAAACGGAGCATCGTGGCATTTCGGAAGACTCGTGTTGCGACCATGAGAACATAGTCGACGGGAGGAGGTGTCTTGTCAACGCGGCACGCAAGCGCGCGTGTCTCCCGAGATGCCTACAGCCTACAACGCCAAACGCGCGATCTTTGTGTATCCTCCGTTTGCCTCTGCTGCGCATGCACGAAGCACGAAGCACGAATGTGCATATGCATCATCGGCATGCATCGATCCGAGCGACGCAGGTAGAGAAACCGGCCCCGCGATGATCCGGGGCCTAGCCCTAGAACAAGCGCAAAAAAAATCTGAATACTGTGAATTTACCTGAAAGTCCCCTTGTTCGTGTAGTTATGAGCAACAGCGAACACGCGCAACCGAGCGCAAAAGGCACTTTCAGGTGAA
>JAZGFE010000159.1:0-40924 GCA_036479215.1 Nannocystaceae bacterium
GGGTACGGGGGGGGCGACCTGTATTGAACGGGTTGGCCAGAAACGATACCCAACGAGCGCAGTACCGACGAGCGCCACCAGCGCCACCAGCGCCACGGCAAGCGCGCCTCGTCCGCTCCGCGAAGGCTCGTGCGCGGGTTCGCCGTAGGTGGTGCGGGTTCCCGGGGAAATGCCTGGGACGATGGGGGTCTCGGGAACGACGGCCACGGGCGCGCCCCCAGCATCGGCGGCGTCGATCGCCTCGGCCATCTCTTGCATCGACTGGAACCGATACCCGCGGTCCTTCTGCATCGCCTTGAGGACGATGGCCTCTGCGTGTTCTGGTATCTCAGCTTGAGGCGCGACCTTCGAGGGCCGCTCCGGCACCTCGAACATATGCTTCGTCAAGATGCCCATGAACGTGTCGGCCGTGAAGGGGACCCGACCGGTGAGGAGCTCGTACATAATCACGCCTAGGGCGTACACATCGACGCGGATATCCGGCCTGGTGCCCTGCGCTTGCTCCGGCGACATATACTCTGGCGTGCCAAAGATCATGCCCGTGCGCGTGAGCCCTTTTCCACCCGTGTCGTCTTGTCCGCTGAGCTTGGCGATCCCAAAGTCGAGCACTTTGATGAAATCATCTGTGCGCCGCCGTGAGATGCGAAAGCAGTTCTCCGGCTTCATGTCCCGGTGAATGATTCCGGCCTCGTGCGCGGACTGTAGTGCCCCACAAATCTGCAGCATGATCGGTCGCACGCGGTCCCACGAGAGGTACCCCTCACGTTTGATGGTTTTTGCCAGGTCCTCGCCATCGAGGTATTCCATGACGAAGAACACCGAGCCATCCGGCGTGTCCCCGAAATCGGAGATCTCGACGACGTTCTCCTGACTGATCATGGAAGCCGCGCGCGCTTCCTGAAGAAAGCGTTCCACCAAGTCGGGCTTGTGGGCGTACTCTTGACTGAGGACCTTGATTGCGAACTTTTTTTGGATCGTCGTGTGCTCGGCGAGATACACCGTGCCCATGCCACCTTCACCCAGCTTGCTCAGGACGAAGTAGCGATCGAGCAGCGTGTGCCCCACCAGATCGATCGTGCCGACGATACGCCGCGCGACGGCGACGGCGGCGGGAGGCGTGGATCCGGTGGCCGCAGCCGGCGTGGACCGGCCGCGTGCCGCTGGCATGGGATCGATGACCGGTGGAGGTTGGGATCCCATGCCGGGAGCGTTGGAGATGACGGTGCCGCCGGGCGACGCGTCGTTGCCTGAGTCAGTCATGGGAGGCTAGGGGGCAGACAAGTCCCGGATGTACCAGCTGGGACGAAACCGCGCGCTGTGTCGGCGCACGGCGTGGTGCACAAAGCGTAACTTACTTTCCAGCGAAGGGGTCCTTGAGTTCGAGCGGAGGTTCAAGGGGCAACACCTGGGGTTCCGTTCCCGGGCGAGATCGCTTGGGCGGGCGGACGGATGGACCCGTACCCCGGCCGACATCAGCGCCATCACGGGTATGCGTTCGCTTGTTGTCTTTGTTCGAATGCTCAGTTTCTTGCCGTCGAATCGCAGCCGGTGAGCGGGTTGCGGATGTTCCCGGCTGCTGCGGCCCGATCCGAGGCAAGCGATCGGGTTCGGCGGTTGCCTCGGATCGGTGGTGTTCCGACCTCCTGGTCACCTCCGTTTCGGCCGGTACGACCCCCCCGCCACGCGCAGTCGAGGTGCCGCCGGGCGGGGTGACCTGGTTCGCTACAGTTTCGGAGCCCAGGTCGCCTCGCCGGCCTTCTGACGGCGATCGAGGCTCGGCGTCCACGGAGCTCACGCCCTCGTTCTCCGTAGCTCGCACGGCATCCCACCCCGCGTTCACCGCGGGCCCGGTTGGGCGCGCCTCTCCCTCGGCCCACCGCATTGCCATCACGGCGGTGAGTGCAGCGAGCGCCCCCGCTACCGAGGCGACCCCAAGCACCGGCCAGCCACCCTCCCGCGAAGCGGCCAGGCGGCGCGCTGCGGATCGCGGTTGTTTGCCGCCCACCACCGCGTCCCCGGCCGTGCCCCCTTCTTGCTTCTCCACGACGTCGACGCTTCCCCGATCTCGGGCTCGATGGTCTGGAGCTGCGAAGCGTGGTGATCGAAGCGCGGACCCGGAGCTGGCCGATACGGGGCCCGATGCCGTCGGGGAGCGTGGACCGGCCAACGACCCCGAACCGATGGCAACGGTGCGTCTCGTCACGCCCACGGGCTCGGCGGCTGAGGCATGGTGAACGTCGTCGACGCGCGCACCGCTACGCTCGGAACCTTCGACCACCGATACCACTGAAAAAGGTTGGGACGTTCGGCCGGTCCGACCTCTCTCGGCCTGCATCGACTCGCTGCGTCGGCACAAGAGCAGCGGACTCCCGTCGTGGGGACAAAAAGCACCGTCGAACTCAAACCGCGCCCCGCACTCGCGGCAGTACTTCATGCTCGGGCCAGCGTAGACGCCGGGCTTCCTGGGGTCAACGAACAGCTGGAAACGCACGGGCACGAGCCCCCCCTAGAACGGCTGGGCGAAGGTCAGGTTGATCGAGAAGCGCGGGAGAATATCGTGTACGCGCTCCGGCGCCAATCCCTGGGTCTCGGCCAGGTAACCGGGAAAAATCTCCCCGAGGCACGTGCGCTGGCGCGAACGTGGCGCCAGCGGGACCGCGGCATCGAGTCGTATCAACTGCGGCGTCACCCCGAGAATGCCGACCGACGCCATCATGCCGTACCCCACTTGGCCGTACCAGTTCTGGGATCCGAACCAACGGCTCAAGTTGTCACAGCTCGACACGGTCGCCACGCCCCCGAAGGCCGCGCCACCGAGGCGACGCAACCAGGCGAGGTGGAACAGGTTGATCCCCAGATTCGGCGTGAACACATGTCGATACTCTAGCTGGGCGTGGGCCACTGCGCGTCCGAATACCTCGTCCGCGAGATACCCCGACAGGCCGCCGATACCCCCGAGGCGATGAAGCGAACGGTACTCGGGTGCGGAGGCGATGGGGGCCATCACTTTCAGCGACAGACGCTGCGCCAGAACGTGGCCAT
The DNA here is from genome assembly GCA_036479215.1 of Nannocystaceae bacterium. GTDB lineage: Bacteria > Myxococcota_A > Polyangia > Nannocystales > Nannocystaceae > FL481. The sequence continues at coordinate 3,043 of JAZGFE010000159.1, forward strand.
GTGCGATGCGCCACAATTGCTGCCAGGCAGCCTGAGCTCGAACATTGTAGCGATCATCGTCTCCCGCTCGCGACACTTGCTGCGTCGCCACACCTAGAGATAAACGATGCCCCCTTTCCGGCCAGAAGCCGTAGCGACGGGTGTCGTCGGCGATGGAGAGGCTCTGGGTCACGCGCCCTCCGGCGCGATCGTCCAAACCGGCCCGTGCCAGCTGTGAGAGTGATCCCGCTACCCGGATCCGCAAACGACGTTTGCGCCGATTCACCTTTTCGAGAAAGTAGAAGCTCACACCGGCCGCCACCGCGGCGATGGTCTCTCGATCTTTGAATGCATGCATGCTTCCGGTGCGCCGCAGGTCACGCTGGAGCGAACCTTCGAAGGATGCGAAGCCCGAAAACGCGTTTAGTCGCGCCACCGAGGTCGCGGCATTGGCCAGCTCTGAAGCCGCGATATTGAAGCCCACCCCCGTGTAGAGGAACCGTATCTTGGGTGGTGTTCTGTTGTTGAACCGAGGGTCGAAGTTGGTGGCAGTTTGATCCGCCGAGGTACCGACCCGGGAGACTTCGTGGAGACGGTACCGAGGATCGAGGCGAACGGTCTTCAGCGGACGCGCAGTCTCCAGAACCCACACGTGCCGTGCGGTCTGCCCGTCGATGGTTGCGGTCTCTCCTGGCCCGTTTAGATCGCCGTTCCAGATCAGATAGTGGGGCCCGCCGCCCCGCTCCACGGCGAGAAGCTGCACGGGTTCGATGACGCGCCGGGAACCGTCGCGTACGATCTCGATATGATGCCGCCAGCCCCGCGCGATCCGTTCGCTACGGACCCGGTCGATGACATAGTCCAGCTTCGGGTATGGGCCCAGCCACTGATCGAAGAACCAATCGAGTCGATAGCCGTAGTGTCGCTCCGCGAGCTGCTTAGGGTCGCTGTCGGGGCGCGCAGTCAGTTCGGCGTAGTAGCCGACGAGCGCAGGCGGGGGCAACAAGTCCACCAGCTTTTCGTGTATTCGGCGGCCCGTTGGAAGCTGATGCGAGAAAAGCAGCGGATGGTTGCGCAAGGGGAGGTCGTCTTCACTGCCTCGAAAATAGGCCGAAGAGAAACTCGCTTGCCCAGAATACAAGAAGCGATCCACGCTCGGCATGAATGTCAGCTTCCCTAAGATATCCCGCGCGAACTCATCTCGCACCGATCGTTCACGTTCCCAAAGTTGAGTGAGCGCGAAGCCCAGCATGCCCGACAACCACACATCGGTCGAGGGGTCATGGTGACCCGTGATCCAGCCACGCGCGATATACTCGAGCGCCGCCCTAGCGATGGCCACATCGTGGAACTTCGTAAAACGCTCGGCGGGAAAAAGCTGGTAGGCTTGATCGCTGATCATCAATGCAGCTGGATGGGCTTGTGCGACCGCACTCCTCAGCGGGCCCGTGACCGCTACCAGCGATGTATCCGGGGCCAGCCCGATGCCGCGACGGGTCGCCAACTCGATTGCCTGCGTCGCTATCGCTAGGGTTCGGCCAGCACGGTCACGCCGAAGTTGTCCGAAACGCTCCTCTGGGAAGCGCCCGTCAGGCCGGCGTCGGGTCTCGAGTACCGTTACGTAGACACCGCGGACCACCACACGGTAGCGTCGCCACGATGGGCCCCAGAAGATCGAGGGGTAGGCCACCAAGCCCTGGCCCGCGGCAGCTTGATCCAGTACGACGAGCTCATCACCGTGAGACCTGTCGCCGGGAATTCCGCCAGCGGTAGCGAGCGCACGACCGCCGAACCATACGCGCCCCAAGCCTGAAGCGAAGCTCGCTGCGTCCACTGCCCAGACAGTCGGCTGTATCACGCGACCCCCTCGCGCAAGCCATGACCCTCCCTCGGCCGGTGCGCTGGGTAGCGGCGCGACGGCTCCGCTTAGACTGCAACGTCGCTGACTGCAGCCGAAAGGCCAGTAGCGCTGCGGAACATACACGCGATACGCCACCGTCACGGCTGTCGTGCCGGACGGAACCTTGACCAACACGTCGCGTCGCTTCCCCTCTCTGTCCATTGTGGTCGCTACGCCGTCCGCCGTGACCGACAACACCTCCATACGACCGGCGTGGAAGGGTCCGTCGAAAAAGGAACGCATGGCTATTTCATCGAGATGCTGGGGCTCGGTAGCGATGGCCTCCGCGAAGTTGAGCAACCAGAGGCGTCGTTCTCCGGGACTAGATCGACGAAGGTGGTACGTCGCCCGACCCACCACCATCGCAGAGCCACGCGGCACTCGGCGGCCCTCGGCGGTCTTCTCTCCCCCGCGGATCACCGACAAGGAGACGGAAACGCGAGCGACACGTGCGTCCAACGGTTCGGCGTGGACACGGGGGGCACCCATCAAGACAACGAACGTGGCGGCCCACATGACGAGACGCCGTTTGGCGATCCGCGCGACGTGGCGACGGTGAAACGCGTGGAAGGTCATCCTGGAGTGAAGGCGCCCCATGGCAGCGTAGCAGCCACGCGACCGCGGCCAAAAGCTCGGATCAGGCCCGACCTCTGACCGGGGATGGGACGGCACGGCACCGAACGGGGACGTGGCACACGCAAGACCTGCGGAGGCCGGTACGCGCAACTAGCTCAAGAAGCGCAATCATCGTCGTTTGACAGCGTGGGCCTCTCGGGTGGAGGCTTCGCCCATGCGCCGTTCTCTCCTGCTCGGGTTGGGCCTATCGTTTCCTACCGTCGCCTCCGCCGCCGAACCTCCATCTCTGCCCGCCGACGCGCCACCCCAGCCGACGCCCGTCGCAGCTCCCGGAACCGCCGAGGCGGCCCCCCCTGAGCCGAGTGTGGGCGAAACCGCAACGCTTCCCGATACGTCCGCGCAACTGGACTTGTCTGCCCAGCCAAGCGACACGTTCGGGGATCCACCGGACGACGGATTCGCGGAAGACGAGGGCAACGCGCCGGAAGACGCGGGCACAGGTGACGGCGACGACAGTGACGATCCGGCCATGATCGGTGGGCGCCGTGAACCCTTTAGTCCAACACTCCGAGGTCCGATCGGGCTCTATTATACCGCGCTGGCCGACGTCGGTGGGCTGTACACCTTTCGCTTCCGGGTGCACACATCCTTTTTCAAGCAAGCAACCTTCGCTGTAAGTCCGGATTCGATCTACGGCGCGGATACGCACTCACGCGTTGCGGGTTCCGTCGACTTGGGTTTTACGTTCACCAAGTGGACCGAAGCGTATTTCGGCGTGTACAACCAAGCGAATCGCAACGAGCGTCAGGACCCGAACCGCGTGGACCCACCGGTGGTCTTCGCCCTCGGCGATATCACCTTCGGTATCAAGGCCGCTCACAAGGTCGCCAACGGCGGATTCGGCTTCGGCGCCATCGCGGGTGCTGGCCTGCTCTCGGGCGCCGACAAGCTCCTCACCGATCGCGCCAACTTCAACATCGACGCCATCGGTACTTTGGATCTCCGCTACCTCACCGCCTCCAAAGCGCCGGTTCGGTTGAGCACAAACATCGGTTGGATACTGGACAACTCCTACAAGCTCGTCGAATTCGACAAAATCGACGACCCTGTTAGCCGAGAGATCCTGCGCTTCTCCCTAGGTGTCAACCACAGCCGACTGCGGATGCGTTTCGGGGCCGATTTTCCGATCCGATTCGGCGAGCACCGTCAGTTTGGCATCGACCCGTCGATCGAGTACTCGTGGAATGTCTCGACCCAAGAAGAGACGCTCTACAGCGATCTGACTGCCCTTGCAGACGAAGAGTCCCCCCTCCCCCGTTCCCAAGGATGGGTCACGGTAGGTCTGCGCAGCAACGTGTACGACGGCCTTCAGATCGGCGTCGCCGCGGACATTCGAACGACATCTCCCAACTACGAGTGGGGCCCCCCCGTGGCTCCGTGGCAGGTCATCCTCGGCTTGGGCTGGTCCATCGATCCCAAACCCGTGATCAAAGAAGTCGAGGTCGCCGCCGACGCGCCACCCCCCACCCCTGTTCTCGACGGCCGGGTGATCGGCCGCGTCGTCGACTCCGCCGGACAGCCAGTGGCGGGCGCCAGAGTCTCGTTTCCGGGCCTGAGCCCCAACGCGATCCTGACCGACGAAAACGGTGGATTCATCAGCTACCGCTTCCCCGAAGGCAGTGTCTCCATCAACGTGGAGATCGAGGGCAGCGAGGCGATGGAGCAAACCGTCGACGTCACGGCAGAGCAGGATACCCAGGTCGACTTTGCGATGGAAGCACCCGCCGCCCCAGCCGAAGGCACTATGGAGGGACTCATCACGGACGAAGCCGGCGTGGGGATCGCAGCGGCAGTGCAGATTCGCGGCCAAGGCATCGACGAACCCTTTAATGCCCAGCCGGACGGGCGTATCGCGGTGTTGCTTCCGGTCGGCGACTACACCGCGAGCGTCAGCGCGGTGGGATTCGATCCCCAAGAGCTCTCACTCACGGTCACCGCCGAAGGGTTCAACCTCGCGGTCAAAATGAATCGGAGCCTGCCAGCGGAGACACCGAACGTGAGCGGCAACAAACGCAGGATCCGGATCAAGAAGCGGGTAAGCTACCAAGGCACGGACGTCGCGGAACGAAGCTTCCCCATCCTTGATGAGTTGGCGGCGTTTCTGGCAGGTCACCCGGAATTCGTATCGGTGGAGATCCGCGTACACACCGATGATCGCGGCAACGCGAAGAGCCGCAGCCAAGGCCGGGCCGACGCGGTGCGCAACTACCTCGTGGGCAAGGGCGTAGCCGTCGACCGTCTGACGGCCGTAGGATTTGGAGCGAGGGCTCCCACAGCGGTGAACCTGACCCCCGAAGGCCGGCGCAAGAACAACCGCACCGAGCTTCGGGTCAACAGCTTCAAGGAGTAGGCGCAGAAGCCTTCGGCTTCGACCGCGCCTACCGCACGCGGTCGAAACCGAAGTCGGGCTCGAGCTTCCATCGAGTGATCTCCGCCCGGATGACCTGGCCGCGAATCTGGGAGCCCGACCCCGGGCCACTGCTGTCGACGATGTAGATGACACTCGGGTCTTTGCCGCTCCCGTGGATGATGCGCACGGGGAACGTCAGGGCTTGCAGGCCGTCTCCCGTCGGCACGCGTCCATTCACGTGCCGATAGCCCGAGTCTGTGGCAAACGTCTCACGATAGCCGCGAGGAATACGAGACCGCCTGTACACGCGAAAATCATGAGGCCAGTGGCCCCCATCGTCGACCACGGGGCGGATGAGGCTCTTGAGGTCCACCAGGTCGAGGGTGAGTTGGATGGACGGGTTGGTGTATCGAACCGCGGTCACCGGATACCGCGCGGCGTCGCCTTTCGCGGACGGCTGGTACGACATGTAGTGCGACTTACTCTCGCCCCCCGAAGGACGGGGCCAGGGGATCCGACAGGGGTTTGGGGCCGCCGAGGGCGTCATGTCGTCGTCGCAAGCCGGCAGCCCGAGATTGGCATCATTGGGCCCCAAGCGGATCCGGCTGGTGAGCAGCGAGGACACTGGAGCGTCATCATCGACCAGCCGACACTCGCCGTCGTCACCGACGACCACCCGGTCGTGGATGAAATTCGACGAGCCAGGCCCGCGCACAAGAAACGAATGGCGCGCCTGGACGCGATAGCGGACGAGCTCGGCGAAACATGCCCGGCCGGGAAGCCGCCGCAACATGCACTCGTCGCCGGCGCAGGGGCGTCGACACATGCCCTCGAGACACAAGGCGTCCTCCGCATCGGCATCGTCGAGCGCGCTGCAATCATCGTGGGTCTTGCAGCCGCCGTCGGGCTGCAGCTCGAGACACAGCATGCTTGCCTCTGCCTCGACAACATCAGCGACCTTCCCCTCCGAGCCCGCGTCATCTGCGGATTCGCCCTCCTCATCCGGGGGCACGCCCGCTTCCCCCATCTCTTCCTTGGGCCGCTCCAGGAACGACATGGGATCGATATCGAGGGCCTGCAGCCACAGCTCCTCTTGGAATGCGCGGGTGATCAGGAACTCGCGGCGAACCGGCCCGCAAGGATCGCGGATGAACTCGGAACAGGTCTCCCGCAACTCGGCGGCATGGGTCTCGTACGCTTGTGCCGACACGCAGATCCCGGTTGTGCTGCGAGCTGCAGGGTCGAGCAAGCACTGCTGTCCGGGCCCGCAGCCCTCCTCTATCGTACAACCAGCCAGCACTAATTTATCCCCAGCGAGCACGCCATCGGTGCAGAAACTGGCGGTGTCATCCACAAGGCGAGAGTCATTGGGCTCCACCGGACGACAGGTCGCGTCGCGCCAACCCGGCGAGGCGCATCTTATCTGCCCCGACGAAGACGTGGTTCCCGGGATTTGCCCCTCCCACTCCAACGCCCACTCCCCTTTCACCCACGCTCGATAGTCGGGGGCCACCGCGCGGACCACTGGTTCCGAGTAGTAGCCGTTCACTCCACTGCCATCGGTGTCGATCCGTCCCATCGCGTCAGCGTTGGTGATGTTTCCGAGCAGATCGGATGTGGTGGTCACCGATGAGTCCGCCTCTTCCGAGACGCTCGCATAGGCGAAATCGATGAGACGCAGGGCGGGCGACAGTGCGCGCGTGGGCCCGATCTCGCTGGGAAACGACCTGCGCGAACGCTGATTCGCCATGGTCGGGAGCGCGCCTGGGACACCCGACGTCGGTAGGTCTGCGGGATGTAGCATGTGCGCGCGGATGCCTATATCGAGCAGGCGTGCCGGGTCGCGCCCGTTGGAAAGATGGTTCTCCTGCGGGAACTGGCCGAATGCTGACGTGACCACGCCCCCGGCACTGGTCACGCCTACACCGAGGACAGCTCCAGCGTCGCCGAAGACGCCCCCCTCTATCTGGTGATCTGCCGCCGGCTGTTTCTTGAACAACCAGTCGGTGATGCGAGAGCCATCCCGCGTACGGATGCCGGGGCCTCGCACAAACGCACGGCGCTCCATGGGCTCGCGACCCTCGCTTTCAGCCACAGGCGCGCACACGTGAGCGTCGGGTGCGAACGGGAGGGCGCGCGGATCGATCTGGGTGTCACACTCCTCCCCAAGTGCCCCACTGCCTGGATCTAGGTTCCGGCGCACCACGCGAGTGGAGCCGTCTCCCGCGACCAGGTAGAGAAACTGGTACACGTCGGAGAAACCCTCGTTCGTCAGGGTCATCGCTGGCGTTGCGCGGATGCGTTCCACACCATTGGCTCCGAACAACTGGAGCGCGTGCGAGTCGATGTCCTCCAGGTTCCACTGACCGTCGTCGTCCACGGGGATTTCGGCGATGAAGTCCGTTCCGAGCCCGCCGACGAACAACGTGTTGTCCACGATCGCGGAGTCGGCGCGTCCCGTGTCAGCGCTCCCATCGACGGGCACGACCAACTCCAACGCCTCAATCTTGAGCCCCAGGGCATCACCGGAAGGCACGTCGGATGGCGGCAGGGATGCCTCGAAAACCCCGGGACAGTCGACGGGACACACGGGACTCGCCCCTGTATCTTCCCAGGAAATGCCGTCCTTCGTGCGGGAGAACTGCACACTTTGAAGGATCTGCTGGGTGACGAGATCGATCTCTGCCACGAGATCGCACCCTGGAAATGTCACATAGACACTGCCCGGATCCTCCGGGCTGCACGCGTCCAGCAGCCCCCCCCCCCCATCGATCGGTGTGCTCTGGCTCAGCACGGTTGGAGTTGGGATGATTTCTCCTGGGCGGGCACCCAGCGGTACCCATCGGGGATCTGCGATGGCGCTGGCATAGCGCAGGGGCTGAACCCGCTTGACCAAGCCCGACGGGGCTTCGGCCGCTCCGGGCACCTGGAACACGTGACGAGCTACGCCGGGAACATCGATCACAGAGAGATCGCAGCTGTGAACACCACGGTTCGACGTGATCACGCGGCAGGAGTCGTCGGAGCGGACGACGCGACTGGGAAGCTCCCCAACGGGAATGAAGTTGTAGCCCGGTGTTGCAGGGTCCATGTCGATCAGACGACCGTCACAGCGGCGAAACAAGGCGACTTCATTGCGCTCAGAGTTGGCCACAAAACCGATGAGCTGCGCATCGCCCAATCCACCCGGCCGAGTCGCGTAGTCTCGGCAACTCAAGCCTCCGTCGCCGCATTCGGCTATCGGCAGGCTGTGCACGACGCAATCGCCCTCCTCTGGGCACTCGACTCGCACGCACGCCAACGCCAGATCCATGGGACGATCGAGGACCCGAGTCGGGCTCGGTGGCAAGGTGGTGTCTTTGCATCCGGTGGCGACGCCGAACAAGCCCAGCAAGAGCGCGGCACACCGGCTCCGCGTCACGGACGTCCAAACTGATCCAGGTATATTGATCATATCGATCACGGGGAGAAAAGGCGCCTCAGCGCTCGAACCGTGGGCCACATCGGGCCGAAGCTAACAGCATCCAGCGCGATTTCCAGCCTGTGCACGGTCAAGCCGCACGCGCTGCTGTGCGCGTGCAGGGGGCTGGATCGTGTGATCGGCGCGCCACGGTCCGAGCTCGCCCGACAGATCGGGAACTCAGCTGTGGGGATCGTGTGGCCGTGGCTTGGTGACCGCGGAGAGAGAGGCGAAGAAACCCAGCGATCGCAAGGGTCGCACCAGGTGAGCGCGCAGCAGGCCCAGACAAAGATCGCGCAGGTCACGACGGTGCACGGGGCTCAATGTCTCGAGCGGATCTGCGCACGGATCCCGAAGAAGCTCCCGGGCCACTGCGAGCACCGCCTCCGCCACCGTGCCCGCACCCGCACGGTGCTCGGCGCATCGCACTCCGCCGGCCCGCCCGTCGAAAAATACCTCGCGAACTCCCTCCCCGGCGGCGCAGGGCACGGGCGCAGAGCAGACCGCACAGTCATCCAAGAAGGGCAGAAATCCCAGGGCATGAAGGAGCGACAACTCGTAGCGCCGAAGAATCGCGGGGCGCACGGTCCCTTCGACGGACTCCCGTACCGCGCGGTCGACCCGATCGTACAGGGAAGTGTCTGTTTCGGTGCCGACGATCAACGCCTCGCACAGCTCGCAGATATAGGCGACGTAGGCAAAGCGCTCCAGGTCGCGCCCTACCACGGAGTGATCGCACCCGGGCGAGAACCCCTCGAGGCGGTACATGCCCCGGCGTTCGCTGGCCAAGGTCGCCTCTCCCCGGGCGCCGATGCTCAAACCGCCAGGAAATCGCCTGCGACTGCGACGGGCCCCGTAGGCCAGCGCGTCCAGGCGACCGCGCGACCGCGTGAGCAGCACGACCACCAGGTCCGCCTCTCGCAGCGGTCGCGTCCGAAGGACGATAGCCGGAGTGAGGAGACCGTCTGTACTCACATCTCGATACCCAAAATTAGTGTCGCCATGCCGAAATAGAAGAGTAAACCGAGGATGTCCACCGCCGTGGTCACAAAGGGACCGGTGGCTACGGCCGGGTCGATATCCGCCGCGTGGAGGATCAGGGGGACCGAGGTGCCCACGGTGGCAGCGATGGTCATCGAACCGATCATCCCGAGCACGAGCACGGCGCCGAGGTTGAGAGGGTCGACGCCCTCACCGAACCATGCTCCAGCCCCCGCGATCAGGGATCCGCATACGATTCCGAACGCGACCCCCAAAGCGGCCTCTCGCAGCAGGAGACGCCGAATCTTGAAGGTCTCCACGTAGCCCACAGCGAGTCCCCGAACCACGATTGTAGAGCTTTGCGTACCCACGTTGCCGCCCATGCCTGCGATGACGGGCATGAACAGGGCCAGCACCGGGACCGTTCGCAGGGCATTTTCGAAACGCGACAAGGAGAACGCGACGAGTAGTCCCCCGGCGGCTGCAGTGACGAGCCAGGGAAGCCGCACGCGAAAGCTCGACCAGAACGAGCGAGTATCCACCAGCAGTTCGCCAGCGCCCGCCATCTTCAGGATGTCCTCGGTGGCTTCCTCCCGCAAGACGTCGACGATGTTGTCGATCGTCACGACGCCGACCAAGCGCCGCTGGTGGTCCAGGACCGGCACCTGCACCAAGTCATAACGGCTGGCCAGCTCGGCGACCTCTTCTTGATCTGTGGCGGTGCCCACCGCCAATACGTCCGTGGTCATGATGCTCCGGACGGGCTGGTCGGGGCGCGAGACAACCAGTTTTCGCAAAGCGACGACCCCCACGAGCCGTTGCTGGTCATCGACCACGTACACGGCGAACACGGCGTCGGGGAGATGCTCACTTTGATCTTGTATGGCCTGGATAACCCCGGCAACCGTGACGTCTTGGCCGACTCGGATCGTCTCGGGGTGCATCCGTCCGCCAGCGGACGCGGGATCGTATGCCAAAAGACCCTCGATCTCATCGGCCTCTTTGCGATCGAAGCGCGCGAGGATCCCTCGCAAGGAAGGCCGTCTAGACGCCCTAAGATATCGGCGACGTTGTCCGCCTCGAGCATGTCGAGCAGTCGAGCCGCTGCCTCGGGTGCGAGGCGACGGATCACCCCCGTAACCGCCTCGGGCCGCATGTGTTGGAGCACGTCCGGGCGGCGATCGACGTTGAGCAGCTGCAACACGCGAGCGCGCTCGTCGTCCCCGAGGTTGTCGAGCTGCGACGCCAACTGGACATCGTCTAATCGCGCGAGCGCCCGCACGACGGAAGAGCTGTCCTCTCCGCGCTGCAGCAGCCTCGATAGTTGTGGGAGATGACGCTTGGGCACAGCAGGACCCGCCGGTGGGCCGTCGATACCGCGGCCGGTCCCTTAGGACAACAACTCGGTGCCGCCCATGTTGGCCGCCAGTGTGAACGCCACAAGGACAAACAGGACGATGATCACAAGCAACGCGCTCCACATCAGTAGCCGCGCTGTGGGAAGCAGCGGCAGCGCCCGCACTCGCGCGACGGCGGAGCGCGAGTGCGCTCCATCGGTCCCCTGCCGCGGGGCGGGAGATGCGTCCCGCCGCCGGCCTCGGAGGGCTGCTCGCTCTTGTTCGTAGAGCAGCCCCAACAAGACTTCCTCGTCGAGCTTCAGCGCACGCGCGCAGCACCGCAAGAAGCCCTTCACGAACACCAAACCCGGCAACTCGTCGAAGCGCTCGTCCTCGATGGCCTGCAACTGGCGCTTGGGAATCTTGGTGGCCGCAGCGAGTTGCTCGAGGCTGAAGCCGCGGCGTTTCCGATGATCGCGAACGTAGGCACCCGGAGTCGGGTGCGCATTTGACGCGCCATCGATCGAGGTGTCCGGGGGCACCAGATCGACGACGCGCAGTCGGCTGGTCTCAACGCGCATGCGCCCGCAGCATGGCGCGATTTCGAGGAATTCAGCAAGCCCACGCGTCACTCCAAGCGCTACCTTGTGCCTGGGCGTTCGCTAGAGGAGATCCTGACAGTCGAGAGCGAGGCAACTGCGGGGCGAAACGGCCATGCAGCTCTCGAACGACGCGCGCGCCTCGTCACGTTGGCTCAGCGCAAGGCGAGCCACACCTTGCACCCGATGGGCATCTTGGATCGGACAGCGCGCATCTTGGACCACACGTGCGATCTCTTCTAGGGCCTCGTCGAAACGCTGTCCTTCGAGGTAGGTGCGTGCGAGGCGGTATCGGCCTACGCAGTAGTCTGGGTTGAGCGTCATGGCTTGCCGCAGTTCGGTCAGCGCCCCCACGAGATCCCCTGCCCCGTAGTAGGCCCAACCCAGGTTTGTGTAGGCCGAATACCGTTCGCCGTAGAACTCGACGTCCAGCGCACGTTTGGCCTCGGCGGTCGCGCGCTCCAGTTCGCGGAAGTGGAGGGACACTACCGACATGGAGTTGTACGCGCGGCCGCGTCCGGCAGCACCTTCGACATATCGATCCGCTGCGGACGAAAACGAGTCGTACGCCTCGCGATGGAGCCTGTCGGCCCGGATACGCTGCCGGTCCGCGGCCTCGTCGCGAAGGCACGCTTCGTCGTCCACAGAGTCGAGGATCGTCTTCGCTGCGTGCAACCGAATCATGCCGATCAGGTAGAACGAGTCAGCGTGCTCCGGCGCGATCCGAAGCGCTTTGTTGAGCTGGAGCTTTGCGTCCTCGAACATACCGGTGTGAAAGGAAGCGAGCGCCACGGCATAGTGCTTGCCCGCTCGCTCCTCGGCGGCGGCGTCCACCCGTTTCGGCCCAGACGCGCACGCCGCCAGCATCGCGCACCCCAGGAACACGCCGATACGAGACAATCGACGTCGACGGTTCCCGGACGCCGTGGCGACGCGGGCGATCAGGCCGCCTTCTTGGCGAAGCATGGTGAACGCTACCGCAACGATGCCGCGCGCCCCAAATATAAGGAGACTTTCTCGGGGATCCTCTTCTCGTTCTGGGCGTTCGCGTGGCCGTGAGGCTCCGAGCCGGCTAGCATGGGCTTGTGGTCCACCGAGTAGCTCTCGTCGCGCTTATCGAATCGGTACCCGAGCGTCCGTGCGTGGAAGCCGTGTGGCTCGACCCGATTTTGCGTACGCGCTGGGATGCGTACGCGCGCGCGGCAGCGTCGCGACTGGGGACCGCGGTCTTCGCGGCTCACAGCCAAGCGTGGACCATCGCTACGGTGTCGGGGAACGAGACCCTCGTGCAGTCGCGCCCCTGCGTGAAGGATGGAAGCGCGTCGTTCCTTGAGGATCTGTTTCGACCCAAGACACGATGCACCCTCGCAGCCTACACCGCTGTCCCAGGATCCACGCGCCCGCCGCCCATCCGCGTTCCACGGTTCCAGCGATGGGTCGGGCTCTCGACCTCCGACCCGCGAGAGGATGCCGCGGAGCTCGCCGACGATCTCTGCACCGAACTCCCAGGCTTTCTCCGCCGCGCCCACGAGCAAGCGGGGGAACACTCATCCCTCTTCTTCGCATTCCTCGGGCAGCTCCACGCCAATGGCGCCCTTGGCAGCGTCTTCCCCACCGCGCTACGCGTACGTCACGCACTCGGAGCGCTCTTCGAGCACTTCCGGCAAGCCGGGCACCACACCGCGCTGCCGAACCTCATGGTCACCGACGGTCGCACCTTCGCCATGCTGCACGGCAACGGACACGTCAGCCACGAGATACCGCCGCAAGTGGAGCGACCACCCCAATCCGGTGCCGTGCTCATGGGTCGCCACGTCGCCGCCGCGTCGGCGATCGTCCTCACCGCCTCAACCACGAACCCCATGACCGATGGCTGCTCGATTTCGCCCGGCATCTTCAGCGTAAGCGCGGACAAGCCGCGCGACATCTCTCGTTGAGGGCGTGCCTCGGTTCGCGTACGCGCGCATTCGCTTCCGCCGCGGAACTCGCTGACCGAGTGCGTGATGGACACGCAGTGTTCCACATCGGTCACGCGGCGCCCGGTTGCCGCGCCCTGACCTGGACCGGTAGCATCGGACCAAGATGCTCGTTCACGTCCTGCACCACGGTCGCTGCTTCGATGGCACGGCGTCTGCTTGTCTCTTCTCTGCGCTCTTTCGATCGGTCGTCGAGTCCAGCGCGCGAATGCGCTTCATCCCGAAACACTACGGCACGGGCGCCGCCTATGACGACACCGACTTCGGCGGTGATGTGAACGCCAGTGTGGATTTTCGCTACACCCAAGACCCTCGCCTGCATTGGTACTTTGACCACCACCGTTCCGCGTTCCAAGGAGGCGGCGACCTCGATCATTTCCGCGCGGATACCACGGGACTCAAGTTCCACGACGCTGTCGCGCCAAGCTGTGCGCGCCTCATCGCCCAGATCGGCATCCAGCGATACGGATTCGATCCGAGCCCCTTCGTCGAGTTGCTCCGCTGGGCCGATATCATCGATACCGCACGCTTCTCGTCGCCAACCCTGGCGGTTTCCATGTCAGAACCCGCGTTGCAGCTCGCCGCGTTTGTTCAAGCAAACGGCGACGAAACCACCGCGACTCGCCTGATCGAAAGTTTGCTTCGCCACCCGATCGATCAGGTCGTGCGGCAACCGTTCGTCGCCCGGGTGGTCGAAGGCCGCGCCAAGCAACACGAGGCCAATGTGCGCCTCGTCACCTCCAGGTCCCGCATCGACCGCGAAGCCGTCGTGCTCTACGACCTCCTCGACGACGCGCCGCGCGTGTTGAACCACTTCATCCCGTACGATCTTCACCCGGAATGCCGATATGTTGTCGGTGGGTACGTCGGGGCCGACCACGACCTCAAGCTCATGGTCGGTTTCAATCCGTGGCAGCGCCCTGAATTGCGCGAGCACAATATCGCCGATCTCTGCGAACGTTTCGGCGGCGGTGGACACGCGCACGTCGGCGGCTGCACGTTTCCTGCCCAACACAAGTCGAGACTGCGCCAGATTCTCTCCGAGATCGTGTGCGAGCTCGCCGGTCTGCCGACCGAGCCCCGCGCTTCCTCCTCCAACCCGCGTTGAGCCTGCAGATCGGCCCATCGGCCCATCGGCCCATCGTGCCAGACGGAGTCGTGAAAAAAAAACGGCGTCCAGTGACCTGGACGCCGTTTTGCGGGTAGCGGGGACAGGATTTGAACCTGTGGCCTCCGGGTTATGAGCCCGGCGAGCTACCTGACTGCTCCACCCCGCAGCGAGGGCTCTATGTAGTGCCAAGTCGGCGGGAGGTCAACCGGAATGTCGTCCCACCCGCGACGTTTGCGACGCCGGACGGGAGGGGGCGAGGAATCGATTCCCCGACGACGGCGCATCAAGGTCATGAACCCGGGAGATTGAGCCCTCGCCGCCGGGGTAGCGGGAGCAACGATGCGTTCGCAGGACGGCACGGGAGCAGCGCACAAGTGCTAGGCTGCGAACGCTCGCGTGCGGCAACACGACATCGAACAACCGGCCTGGCAAGCCGAGGCGGATCTGCTGGCCGATGGTCGGGACCTCCTCGAGCGTATGTGTAGCACCACCCGCTACCGGCATCTGTTCCCTCGCGGCGGGAACCCAGCGCTCCTGCTCCAGGCCTACCAGGAGCTCGATCGGATCCGGACCGTTGCTCGCGAGACAAGAAACTCGACGCGAAAGAATGGACGGAGATTGCGGAGACTGCTCGCCCGCGCGGTACGCAACGACGCGCTCTCGCGCAACCGTCGTCTGACCCACGGTTTTCCCCCCACCCGGACGCAACGGCTCGACCTCACGTTGCCGGACGTGGTCCTCCGCGCCCTGACGCAGGTGGATGCGGACGCCCGGAGGGAGGTGGAGGAGCGACTCACCGGACGCGACGAAGAAGAGTGGTCGCCGTCAGCGAGCGCCAGCCTCGCCAACCTCGCCCGCGTCGACCGTGGGCTCGGTCAATTTCGCGAGGCGCTGACCAACACGGCGCTCGCCAATCCGGGCGAGATCCGCAAGCTACACCCGCAATTCATCGCCTTCGCCTCAAGTCCGCCGCCGCACAAGAAGCGACACCCCATCGCCACGCTCCTCCTGGTACGACTTCCGCTGCAGTTCGTTCTCTGGTCGCTGACGCTGTTCTCCGTAGCCTACTTCGCCGCGTACTCGCAGTTCAACGACGCCCGCCTCGCCGCCTTCCTCACCCAAAGAATCAGCGGCCATCTCGATGGCGAGCTGGCGTTTGAGCGGGTGCACTGGCAGCCCAGACTCGTATTCGACTTCCTTTCGGGACAGCCAACGCCCGTGGAGACGCGAGGCGTTCGTGTGTACGCACCGTTCAAGTCGGCCGGACGTACCCGCGATGACGCGGAGCTCGCCGCTTACGCGGAGCACTTGAGCCTCGGGATCGTACTGCACGAGATCATACCCTGGAACCGACTCGGGGTGATTCCAGCATGGTTGGAGATCCCCTGGGTGCTGCACTTCTCAGCAGCGCGCAATCGGGGTCCCATGTGGATCCGCGCCGCTGACATGTCCTCGCAAGGCCAGCTGCTGAACACATTGACCGACGCCTTCAGCCAGTTTCCCGCAATTCCACGACCGGCGGGTATGCGTGGGCTCAGCGTACGCGTCGACGGAGCTCGATTCTCCGGGGTGTCGGTGGGTCTCTACCTCATCGAAAGCCAAAACTGGGAGACCGAGCTGCGCTTCGATGTGATCCGCGGCGATTTGGAGTACCTAGGACAACACGCCGACGACTCCGAGCCCCCACGCCTCCCCCTGCGCTATCGCCTCACTGCAGACGGAGGCCGGGGTCCCATCCGTATCCCGAGTGTTTTGGACCGACCGATCGACGCTGTCGCGCTCCGTCTCGATCCACTCGAGAACGGCTGGAACAGGACACCCGTAGGGGACATGCGAATCGCGGGTGCGGCGAAACTGGCGGGATCACCAGTCACGTACGACGGCTTCTTGCGCGACGTATTCGGGGAGGGCACCACGGTAAACTTCAAGCTGGCGACCACAGATGCCGGTCCCATTGCGGATCTCGTATGGGCGCCCGACCCGGCCGTTCCGCAGCATGAACAGCCGATGATCGAAGCGGCAGGCGCCGCGGCGAAACTGACCCTTGAAGGCCCCGTGTCCGACCCTTCGCTGCGTATCGTCGCCCAGGGAATCACGATGGATCTCTTCGACGATGCCGCCTGGGCCCTTGATGATGTGGACCTGGCGTTTTCATTGGCACGAGATGTGGTCCCGGAAATGTGGGAAGAGAAACGTCCGCGGACCAGCTCAGGAGAGGTGGATGAACGCTGGATCCTCTACCCCGAGACCTTCCGTGGCGCCGCGCTCGATGGTGAGATCCGCCTCCATCGCCGCGGTGGTCTCGACCATATCGTCCTCGATGACGAGGAGGTAGAGCGCGACCCGCTGCTGGTGTCTCTGTTTGTCGACCTCGACCATGTCAACCCCGCGCAGCTCGTCCCCGACTTTGGCGAGTTCGCACCATCTTTGCGCGGATCGGCCTCTGGGTCCGTGGAGCTGCACAAGCTGGTCCTGCATGAGGAAGACGAAACCACCATCGTCGACCATGCCAATCTCTATCTTCACAAGTTCAGAATCCGCCGAGATCGCGGGCCACGCGACGACGGCCTCCCGAAGATGCTGAGTGCCGACGGTGCGCTGGTCTATTCGGATCGCGGAGGCCTCGATCTGCGGGGGCTTCGGGTGGGAACGGAGGGCGGAGAACTGAGCGCGTCTGGAGGCATCGAGCCCGACCGCATGTCGATGAAACCCACGAACCTGCGCCTGCGAGTCCGCGAGGGACCGGCATTTCTGCACGCGTTCGGGCTGGGACCGTATTTCGAAACGCTGGCGGCGGAACTCGACCTCCACGGTTCGATGGGGGCACCCAGTAGCGAAGCTGGCGTGCTGTCGGTCACGGGAGCGCGTGGAGGAGATCTCACGCTCGATGGGCTCCGAGACGCCCGCCTGTGGTTCGACCGCGGCACGTTGTTCATCCGCAGCCCACGCGCCGAGTTCTTGGGTGGATACGGCCCGTTGGAGCTGGACTTGGTACTCTTTGAGCGCGGTCGACTGCTCGACGATCCGCGCCTGCGCGTTCTCCTAGAACTCGAAGGTGTCGACAGCGACGATCTACTGGGCACATCCGTGTCCGCCCACGGCGCTGCGCTGCAGCTGTACATCGACGACGGGAACAATCAGCCGGTCCCTCTTTCGCGGTTTCAGGCCCGAGGAGCGGCCTACGCTCCGCGTCTCGACATCGCGGGAACGACGTACCACGACGCCGACGCACGTTTTAGGTTCGCGGACGCGGAGATCCAGATCGAGCGTCTCTCGCTGGCCTACCACCGTCAGATCAGCCCGCTACATGCGCCCGGGGTCGCGGTGGAGGTCGGATCCCTCACTGCCAGTGGGGCGATCGGGGTGCAAGACGATCCGCGACTCAACCTAGAGGTGAAAGCCCAAGGGCTCCCTCTGGCGGCGATCACCCGGCTCGCAGGTCTTGACCAACAGATTCGCGGACACATCGCCTCCGGTACTGCGTTTAGCGTCGGCGGTACGGCGAACCGACCCGAGGTGCACGGGCAGTTGCGTCTGGTGGCCATCAGCACCGCGGGGATACCCTTGGGATCGGGCAGCCTCGCCGTGAGTACGGAGCGGCACGATACTAGCGAAGGTGGGAATCCGTCCCACCGGACGCTTCGCATTCAGGGTCGACTGGGGGACAGGAAGGATCTGGGGCCGCGCTCGCTTGCCTGGGAAATCGACGCGAACCTCGCCTTTCCCGAGTCCGTACGCGGCAAGACACCTCCGATCGAGATGGACTTCGCGTTGCACTTCACTCGTCTTCCGCTCGATGCACTCCTCGCCCACCCGAGCCGCGCGCACTGGCGACGCGACGTCCGAGGCCAGCTGCGTGACCTTGAGGTCCGCACACAATACTGTCCCGCAGGGAATGCAGGACTGTTGGCAGCGTGCGGCAACGAGACGGACCGTTCACTCAAGGTCAGCGCGCGTCTGGGCGACATCTGGATAGGGCCGCCGGAAGCAGCAGCCTTGGCGAACCCCTGCCTCCACGCCGCTTCACTGTGTAGCGAGAACGCGCTCCGCGTCGATATCGACGCGCCGACGATCCAGATGACGTCACCGTGGCGAGTGCGAACTGGGGGCGCCACGCCGGCGATCGCAACCATCAGTGGCACCTTCGATCTCACCACGGGATCGGACTCGGACGAAAACGAGGTCGATTGCAACGAGCAGGACACATGGGTGGGGCCGCGCGAGGGGCGAGGCCGAGCCGAGATCAAAGGAGATTTCGAACTGTCTGCTCTCGGCCCGTGGCTGCGGGGCTACGGGGTCCGCGGCGTCGAAGGAAGCCTCAAACTATCGCTAGACGTCGACGGACAACTACGCTCGCCTGCGCTTCGCGGCACCCTAGCGACACCATCGGACGATCGCCGGCTCCGACTCACAGTTGCGATGGACGACGACGCAGGCGAAGACACACAGCGACCCTCAAGCGCACCCATTCCGCTGGAGTTCAGCGCGCTTAAGATCGCAGTCCGAGACGGGATCGCGGCTCTTGAAGGCAGCGCACAGGTGTTCCGCGACCGACTCGAGTTCGGGCGGATCGGCGACGTGTCGACCCGGATCGCCATCGGCGGCGCCTGCCGAGGACATTTCACACTCGCCGCCACCGGGATACTCGACGGTAGCCTCCCCCACGCCCTTCTCCCGGACTGGATACGGGCAAGCTCGGGCAGTATGTCGCTCAGCAAGCTTGTGCTCGCCGGGGACGTTGAACATCTATCTGGCGGCGCACTCTCGGCACTCGACGTACTCGACGCGGAGATTCGTTTCGGGCGGCAGGTTACGCGGATAGGCTTAGCAGACCAGAAGATCAGCATCCGTCGCGGCGTGCTGCAAGCGAGACTCTGCTCCCCGGATGAGCCTTGCGACGAACGTACGGACCATTCCCTCGCCCTTTTCCTCGGTGGAGAGCGGGGGGCCTACGCCTTGTCCAGGCCGCGGGACGCCCTCGAGATCGGCTTGAGCGACCGGGGCACTGCGAGCAGTTGGGGCGTCCTGATCCTACCCCCAGCGCTCGACACGTTCACCGAAGCTACCCTCCACGCCAGCTTGGCCGGCGTACGCGTGCTCAAGCAGGACCACGCCGGACGACCCGAGCTGGAGGCGACACTCAGCAGCGAGCGCGTCACGCTCGAGGCGGACGCCACGGGATCACTCAGTGTGCGCGGAGACGTTCTCGTCGAGCGCTCTCGCTGGTTCCGAGACGCCACCCAAGGCGTGGCCATCCTCTCCTTCACCGACCCCGTGCCCGCGCCCCCCTCCACACTGCCCACGCCACTGCGGGACCTCCGACTCGATCTCAATCTCAAGACCACATCACCCTTTCAAGTGGACAACAATGTGCTCAAACGCCTCGAGGGCCAGGCAAAGCTTCGCCTCGGCGGGACGTTGGCGGACCCGGAAGTGACCGGTTTTCTCGAGGTCGAGCGAGGCCGGCTCGACGTGGCGATACTGGGGGACGAATACATCGTCGACCACGGCAGGGTCACCATCGAAAGGGAGCTGAGCGAAAGCTACGTCGACGTGATCGCCGTAAGCCAAGAACCCGTCCGGATCGAGAACCAACTCCACTACATCACGGTCCATCTTTCAGGTGCGCTCGACGAGATTCACTGGGAATGCTCGGCCATCGGGGATACCTCCCGGCAGCTCGGTACGGCGCGGGGCTGCGTCGACTACGTGATCTTCGACGCTGGCAATGTGGACGCTGCTGGCCAAGGTGTCGGTCGCTCCACCAGCTCGCCTTTGCTGTACACGGGGAAACCCCTAGCTCTCGTGTCGAAACTCCTCGAGCTGCAAGTCAACACCTATCTGGAACGTGAGATCCCGCGGACGGAGGACCTGTTGCCGGAGATGTGGGTCCGGGCCGGGCACTTGGGCCTGGAGGCCGAGCTCCATGGGCGCCCCCAGTGGCTGCAATGGAGCTGGGGAAGCGTCGGATTCGAATTCGAGTACCTCCGTGGCTACCCGGGGTCCTTGCTCCGAGACAGCATGAGCTATACCGTGAGGATCGAGCTATTGGATGATACGGCCATCGAGAGTGGTTTCGGCAAACGCAACTACTCGAATCGGGTCCTTGTGCTCGACCCCGCTGAGTACAAGTCGATCGAGCTGGTCCGAAGCCTCGAAATCCCGAGCATCCGCTGATCCCCATCCGCCATGCTTCCGCTCGCCATCCTCGTGGTCGCCGCGACCCTCCGCCTCGCGGTATCCGGGCCATCTCCCGCCCCTGTCACCATGCGGACGTTGGGCGCGCCACCCCGTGCAGACGAGGTCTCGCTGCGCGAGACGGGTGGCGCCCCGGTGTTGCTCCGCGGGACCGCCTGCGAACTCGACGACGCAGCTGATCCTCTCTACGCGGTCGCCCAGGCCCTCACCGCGCTGACGTCTGGGCATGTCTCGGTGTCGGTCTGCCAACTCGTTTCCGATCCCCTCCAAGGTCGCGTACTCGAGGCCCGTCTTGAGGGCCACGCGCAGGAGCTCGCGGTGTACGTACTCGGCAACCTGGCCACCGACGGTTATGCGGTGGAGTTGGCCCCCGCGGGACCCAATCTCGTCCAACTTACTGCTCGACCATCGCCGCGCGGTCGACAAGGTGTACTGCGCTATGTCGGGGTCGACCGGGTCGACCTCACCGGGGCATTCCTGCCCGGCGACGACGCGGAACGCGTGGGACGGATCATCGATTTGTCTCAAGGAAATTTCTTTCCCGACATCGTAGAAGGACAGCTGCGGGCTCTGGGTTACAGGGCGGTGTTTTGGCCCCTCCATGCTGGCGAAGTGCAAATCGGTGTGCGTCCCGGCCGAAGCTTACGCCGGATACGAGTGCATGGAAGTTCACCGCTTGCCCAACGCGAGGTGCGGCGCCAGCTGAGTATCGACGCTCGGCCAGGCGCACTCGCCCGGGGTCGCTGCGCCCATCCCCGAGCCCTACGCGGCGCTTCGCGTCCGCCAATCTGTGCGGCAGAGGACGTTTCGTGCCGAGAGTGGGAACGCGTAGAAGTTCGCCGCCTCGAGCAGTTCTTATTTGACGGCGGCTACATGCGCGGCAGCGCGAGTCTCGGCCTCTCTTGTGGTCGCGCAGCCGACGAAGCCGACCTGCACATCTACCTCGAAAAAGGTCCCGCGCATCGTATCGCACGACGTGGTGCAACGGTCACCGGCGTTCCAGCCCAGGACATGGGCTGGCTGCGCCGAGAGTTCATGCCTCGCTTCCTCCTCGTCCGTCGCAAGCGAGTCACGCGCGAGTTCATGGAAACTGCGGAGGAGAAGGTGCGGCGTACCTACGCCGAGCCCTCCGGCCCGCGACACTTGTCGCGCGCCGCCACGACGATCCGGCCGCACCCCCAAGTCCAGGTCCGAACCACCTACTCGGGCTATCACCTCGGCCAGCGCCCTCCCAGTCAAGACCTCCCGCTGGCGATCCGCGTGGAACTTGGACCCGCGGTCGAAGTTAGCTTCACTCGTCCGCCGGAGGCGAAGGAGGATCGACCTCTTTCGTTCACGCGACGTCAACTCACGCGACAACTCCAGCTATTCAAACGACGCGATCGGCCAAGCACGGCGAGCGCGAACCGAGAAGCGGCGAACCTGCGGGCCTTCTATCAGAGCAAAGGTTACCTGCTCGCGCAGATCGATGGTTTCTACGAAGACTTCGGCACGCTCCAAAAGCTTCGCTTCACGATCCGCGAGGGCCCGAAGGCTCGCATCCGCGGGCTCGAACTACAATCGCCGGGCGGCGTACCCCCGGCGGTGCTGGAACGCATCGAACGACGATGGGCAGATAGGCGCCGCATCCGTCGCCGCGGTTCGCTGTCCGAAACCGATGCACTCGCTGATCTCGGATCGCTGCTCGCCGCCTACAACAGCGAGGGCTACCTGTGTGCACGCGCGCAAGCCCGCATCGCACTGTGGCGCGACGGACTCTCCACGCCCCGATCCCATGCCCTGCTCACACCCCAAACCCTCGCGCAGGGGCGGCCGGATGCGACGTGGCTGACACAGTTCGATGCTCCAGGGATCGAGGCCATCTATGCCGAACGCCGCGTGGATCTGTACGTGCGTTTCGAGGTCACCGCGGGTCCTCGCGTTCTCACCTCCCGTGACGAGATCATCCGGTACCTCGATGAGCCCATCGGCCCAAGCCGATCCGTTCTGAACGCACCTGCCAGCGAGAGGGGTCGCTGGGGAGCCCGACGCATCCTCCACGGCAGCCCCTTGCGAGCACCGGGGAGCGACCAGCCCGGGGGCATTCCCGTCACCCTCGACACGGCCCGGGACACCGCGCGGACCGTCTTGTCCCTGTACCGAGATAGCGGATTTCCCGTGGCCGATGCCGAGGTGACCTGGAGATATCGCCGACGCGGCGCCAAGGCAGCGATCGACCTCAGCGAGCTGGGACAGATCGCCGATCCCAACTTGGGAGTTTGCCAGGGTTCCCCCGTCGGTCGTCCGTTGTCGTTGACGCCGGTCGTGCACGTATTCGAGGGCAAACCCGGGAAATTCGGCGACATCTTGGTCCGCGGCAACTTCAAGACCCGTACGTGGGTGATCGAGCGCGAGCTCGACTTTGATCCGGGAGACACCTACCGAAAACGTTATCTCGACAGCTCCATCGCCGGCATCGACGCCCTCGGGGTCGCACGCTCCGTAGGAAAGCGGGAGTACCCGGTCAACTGCCGCCTCGACGAGACCGGCGACTGTGTCGTCCACGAATTGATCACCATCGAGGAGGGGGAAGACCGCGCCGCGGATATCAAGCTCGGCGTGGGAGCCATGACGCTCAACCCCTTCTACGTCTTCTTGCGGCCGGCTCTCCCGAACTTGTGGGGGACAGCGTGGGACTTGAACACGGAGGGGCTTTGGGGATTCGATCTTTCCGAGACACTCGAAGCCGCCGAGGTCTGCGGTGCCGGCCAATCCTGCTACGAACGTGGCGCCCGAGCCTCACTCACGCGCCCCCGTTTTCTCGGATCGATCGTCGATCTCGAACTAGCGGGTCAGTACCGCCGTCAGGCGACTCCGGCCCGGGGCCGCATCAACTCGGCGGTCGGCAGTCTCCGCGTATCGTGGCGACTGGGCGAGCATTGGTCGTTTTACAACGGCTATCTGCTGCAACTCGCTAATCTGAGCAAAGAGTTCGTCAAACCGCCCTCCGAAAGTGGCGTGGTGAGCCGCGAACAGGCCATCGTCTCGGATCGCACGGGGCTGTTTGAGACGGGAGCCGTTTTGAATCGCACTGACAACGCATTCAATCCGAGGGAGGGATTCATCGTCAGTGCCGAGGCGAAGTTTGCTTTCGCAGCGCCATACATCGGCGGGCACGATTGGTGGACCCGCGCGGACATCAAATGGCAACATTTCCTCCCCATCCCGCACACGCGGGAGCGGCTGAGCCTGCGGTATAGCCTCGCCTACGGTCACGCGGCCCCGTTTCCCCAACTAAAGACGAGCAGCGTGCCAGAGATCTGGCGCTACTTCGGAGGCGGCACCTCCGATCTCGGTCTCCGCGGCATCTTGCCCGAAACAATGCTCGTGGACCTTGAGGAGGTCGAGCTCGCCTTCGGAGGCAGGTTGTATCGTCCACGCGCCCAAGGTGGACACATACGGGCGCTCGGCACCGTAGCGTTGCAGTTCGTATCCCTCAAGGACCTGGCGGTTGGCAGCCTGGCCCACTCCCTCTTCTACGATTTCGGCGTCCTGACCCAGAAGTGGAGTCAGGTCGACCTTCGACGGGACTATCGCCACAGTGTCGGTATCAACGCGGTCAAACTCGATATGAACCTCGTGACGCTCGCGCTCGGCTACGCCATCCTCATACCCACGACGAATAATATCGGGCCCACCGACGATGCCAACGGTCGGATCGTATTCGACGTGGGCATCACGTTCTAGATGGCCATATCCGTCTCGCCGCGCGGACACCGCTACAGCCCCAAGGCTAGTGCCTGGGTGGTGGCGGGGGCGGTGACGTCACCACACGCCCGCCTTGTTGCTCGGCGCGAGTCGCCTCGCGCACCGCCATCACCTTGACGCTCACACCGATGACTTGGCCCGCGAGCGGGTGCACGATCCGAGCCTTCACATCTTGCTCGCCCACCTCGATGACATTGAGGGTTACGGATTGACCACCGGGCATCTTCGCCTCGAACGCGCCCCCGACAGCGACAGCGCCGTCCGGCAACTCGCCGCGTGGAATCGTCTTGATGGGGGCGTCGTCCACCTCGCCAAAGGCGTCGGTGGGCTGCAGCTCGAAGGTGCCGGCGTCACCCGCCCGCATGCCTTCAAGGCGACGATCCAGCCCGGGCAACAGGCCGCCGCGCCCGTGAAGGAACGTGATCGGACCGCTGATGCTGGAGCTTTCGACGATTTCTCCGCTCGATGTGCTGATATCGAACGAGAGCGTGACCACGGTACCGGACGCGATCTTCATATACGGTCAGTGTAGCGCGTCTTCCTGCTCGGAATCGGAGAAAATCCCGCGCGATTTACGGGGTCACGACCACCGCGCTGCCCTGGCCCGAAGGCCCGACACCGGGCATGACCGCATGCCAACTGTGCGGCAGCAACGGTTCGGTGAACCCGAACAGCCAGCGAGCATCGGCGGGGGATACGTTCACACATCCGTGGCTGCGCACGAGCCCAAAACCTCCGTGCCAGAACGCGCCGTGCAGCGCCACATTGTTGTGAAAGTACTGGGTCCACGGGACATCCTCGATGGAGTACGCCTCATCCTCTACGGGTTGGTCACGCATCGAGGTGGCCACGAACTTGCTTTGGATCCGAAACACGCCGACGGGCGTCATACCCGCTTCTTTGCCTGTGGACACGATCGTCGTAAACACGGGACGATCGCCGATATAGGCCACCAACGTCTGCTCCGACAAGTCGACGTGGATCCAGTGTTCGCTCGATGTGACGCCTGGCGGGCGTTTCAACTTGTACGCCTTTCCCACAGCGTACGCTCGCAGCAGCAGCCCGTTCTCGTCCTCGTAGAACTCTTGATCACCCACCCGCACCGTGCGTTTGAAGAGGTGCCGACTGCGGCGCTCGAGGATCTGAGTCGTCGCGTCCAAAATCCCCGAACCGGGGGACTTGCGCTTCATCAGCGGAAGTTCTCGGATGATCCAGTGGACGGGCAAGGCATCCGTCGAAGGCAGAAGTACGCCGCGAAACGTGGAGCCATCGCGCTGCTCCATCTGGTACTTGCGGGCATACAACCCGCGATTGGTGCGAAGAAAATGTCGTTTGCTCTTGACGTGCTCGCTCGCCACCGTGACGTAGTAGCCGCCGTTGAGATACTCCTTCACCACGGCCGGCACGTCGTCTGGACGCTTCTGCGGGTGCGTAGGCATGGGCATACGGCCATGCTCAGACTTCCACGCAGCTCCAGCCTTGTCGGCCCGGTCTTGTTCGCCGTAGGAAGGTAGGCGATGAAAAACGGGCGTGGTGTCATGGGACACGCGCCAGTAGTCGTAGGGCATCGCCTCTGTGATATCCGGCCGGCCGATGTCGAGCAGTCCGTCGTCGGGCGGGGACGATCCCGTATCGAGGCCCGCGTTCAGACATACCCAGCCGCGGGGAAAGATGCCTCGCCATCCACGGCTGCACCCGCCACCATAGGTGCGTTCCTCGTGCACGCGAACACGCGTAGCGGCGCGCAGCAGACCGAGGCGACGTGCCGCGAGCTCGGGGCGTTCCCGCACCGTGATCGCACCGCTGGTCACGAGTCCGTGTTTCGGGAATTTG
This sequence comes from Nannocystaceae bacterium, assembly GCA_036479215.1. GTDB lineage: Bacteria > Myxococcota_A > Polyangia > Nannocystales > Nannocystaceae > FL481. The sequence goes on from JAZGFE010000159.1 coordinate 29,150, forward strand.
GCCAGGGCCGCGGCGTCCATCTCGGTGGCGGGCGCGTAGATCTTTGGAAAGTCCACGTACGTGCCCACGTCCGCGACGGCAGCGGACGCGGTCCGATCCGAGCCCGTGCTGGGCGCGAGCTCGGGGTCGCTACGCCCCTGCCCTCCTCCGCCAATATGGAGCGCCGATTCCACCGATTCAGGCGAAGCGGCGGCGGGGCTCTGTGCCGCGCCGCCCCCTGGTCGGGATCCAGCGTCCATACCGAGTTCGTACGCCACCGCTACCAAGCCTCCCCCGAGGAGAAAAGCACCCAACATCTCGAAAATCCGCCGCGCGTCCATGTTCAGGGCACCGAAGGTATGCCGCACCCCGCGTGGGGGCAAGGCGGCCGACACGGCTCCTCGCGCGACAGCTTCGTGTCCGCACTGCATATCCGGCGACTGCGGTCGCGGCTTGCCCTCGGCCCTGGCGAGGGCCCATGCTTCGCGTCGTGCGTCCCCGGGTCTCGCCTCATCACGTCGTCGTCGCACCCGACTTGCGTTTTTGCACGCCGCTCGTACTCGTCGCCACGGCCGCTCTGAACTTGTGCCCCGATCGCGCAGCGGCGTCCCCCCAGCGTCCCCCCCCGGCTTCCCTTCCCACCGAGGCGGCGGAGGCCACGCGCTCGCCGCAGACCATCCAGCCACCGCGCATCGACGGCACCCACATCGGGGGAACCGCGGGCATCGGTGCGACTGTGGCTGGCGTGAGCGACTTGGACACGCCCGCGGTCTTCGTCGGCCGGGCGGGGGGGTTTTCCATCGGACAAACCGTATTGCCGTGGCTCGGGTTGGGCTTCCACGTCAGCGCCGGTGGCGGGGAGTCCGGGAAGCAGCGCCTGCGGTTCGGAGGCCTGCGTGTCGATGTGGACCTCAAACCACTCCCAACCCGCAATATGTTGGTCAAATTCGGGTTCGGATTCGGTGCGGGAGCCGTGCGCGAGGACCACATCGACGGGCGTTTCGGATTCGGCGGTACGCAGCTCCACGCGGCCTTCCGCTACGAGTTCTTTCCGTGGGCCAGCCGCAGACGGTCCCAGCGCGGGGGCGGCTTGGCCTTGGGCCCTGAACTGGGCTGGATCGGCCATCCACCCACATCGCTCGGCGGACCGACCGCCAACAGTTTGTACCTCAGCCTCGCATCCACGTTCTACTTCGGCCACTAGTGGCGGCCGCGCGCGTCGGTTCGGCCATGGCTCATGCCTTGACGCGCAAAACCTGGTCCCCGATCCGGAACATGTCGCCTCGATGAAGCTCGGCATGGCCACGGACCCTCAGGTAGGTCCCGTTGGCAGATCCCATATCCTCCACCACAACGTTCATGCCTCCGCTGCGGACCTCCATCCTGAGGCGAGCATGGGCGCGGCTCAAGAAAGCGTCGTGGGGAAACAAGATCTCCCCAGTTTCACGACCGAGCCGGGTTTCCTTGCCGCGCAGGTGGTACGTGTCGCAAGCGACCGCGCCGATGGCCAGAAGCGTCAACTTGCCCCAAGCGGGGGGGAGCGGCGTCCCGAAGCCACGAACGCGGTCGGTGTCGAGGGCGTTTGTGTCGGGGGTCGCTTCCACCCCATCGAGACGCAATAGCTGGTGGCCGAGCAAGAATGTGTCGCCCGGATACACGGGAACAGGGGTGCCGATACGCACGAACACACCGTTGCGTGACGAGAGGTCGGTTACACGCAAACCTTCGCCTGTAGGTTCGATGCGAGCGTGACGAGGGGACACAAACCGATCATCGGGAAAGCGGATGCCGACTTCCGCGTCTGTACCCAGCTCCAGCGGCCCCGTGATGGGCAGCGCTTCCCCCTCTGCGCCGTCCCGACCCACGAGCACCAACAGCACGGCACCCGCGTCTTCGGCTCGGCCTGCCGACGCGTCCAACCTAGCCTCCCCACCCCGCCGGAACTTCAACTCGGGGCTGGCCTCCGGTTCGCGGAATACCCGCGCGCCCGCTGCTTCACCGCCCATGCCGACGCGAGACGCCGGGTTCTCACGGAGCATATGCCCACACATGGGGCAAAACTCGAACGGTGCGGAAATCGCAGCCGCGCAGCCAGGGCAGGTATCGAGCGGCGGGGCCTCGATCCGGAAGCGATGCCCACAAGCGTGACACCCGGTGGCACCGTCGTGGCGAGCGGCCCCACAACCGGGGCAAGAGGAGGCGTGTGGCATCGGGATCATCGCAGCTTCATCCATCGACTTGCCAGCGTCGAACACCTGAGATAGACCGCGCTCGAGGGAAACCTTAGCGTACGTACCGCCCAGGAGCCCGTCCATTGAGCGCCTGCCCCGCGAAAATCTCACCCCGATCTCGCTCTATGCTTCCCACACAGACGCGTGTCGTCGCGGGCGTGTTCGCACTTGTGGTAGCGATCACGAACGCTCTCGCGTGCGCGCCCATTGTGCGTCCGGCCCCGTTCCGAGGCGCGAGCGATAAGCTCACGGATGCGAGCCTCGCCGGTCCCTTCGACGGACAAGTGGTAGACGCCACAACCAGTAAGCCGATCCAAGATGCGACGGTGCTCGGCGTCTGGTCCTACGACCAAGGCGACGGTTTCATCGGGCCCGCCGGGTCGAGAACGGCGATGGTCGAAACGGACGCGGCCGGACGCTACCGCATCCCACGTACGCGCGATCACGCCCGAGGCCGCCACGCGAAGCTCGTTTCGTTTCGATTGCTGGTCTACAAGCGCGGATACGCAGCTTATCGCTCCGATGCCCGATTCGGCGCGGGCGCCCGGATTGATTTCACGGCGCGGCACAACGAGGTCGCGTTGCGCAAGTGGGCGAAGCATCACTCTCACGCCTCGCATTTGTTGTTCCTTGCGCCGCCCCCTGAACTGGCCAAGCGGACCCGTTGGGAGGTCAGCGAGGCGAACTGGGACCTCTATCGTGCCGTCGGCGGCACGGCGACGAACGCCGCGCGGCAACGTGATCCGGCCCACGACGCCACCGACATCACCGAGCCCGACCCCCCCCCCCCCCTCGACGCGGAGGACCTGCTGACCGCAACGGATATCTTCGCCCGAACCGGCCAGACCCACGCCTTCGAATCGGCGGCCTTGGTCGATATGGCACGCAGCGCGCACTACCATGGCGTGCATCTGCGTGCCGTCGATCTCGATGAGACCTTCGATGTCAGCTTTCGCGTATGGAGAAACCCACCGGGAGGATTCGAGGCCATCGTCGAGACGTTTCGCGCCACTTTGCCTGGCGTCGAGGTTTCGGACGAAGTCACGGATGAAACCTGGATCGCGGATCTGGACGCCGTGCGTGCCGTCGGTTTTATCGACCGCGACGCGGCGGTTGCTGTCCTGATCACCTGCGGGATCTCACAGTGCGCTGATGTCGCCACGGCGATCATCCTCGGAAAGTTCGCGCACGCGAACCTCGATCGCCTCCGACCCCGAGTCGCGCCCGAAGCCGGCTTGCCCCCCGCCACAGCAACCCCCACCACGCCCGAGACGACCCCCACCACGCCCGAGACGACCCCCACCACGCCCGAGACGAGCCCCGCCGCACCCGAGACGAGCCCCGCCGCACCCGAGACGACCCCGCCACAAGGGGATGGAGAGCCGCGACCATGAAGATGATGCACCCCTTGCTCACGGCAATCGTCGGTTTCGCATGTGGTGTCTTCATCGCACCGCGACCGGCACAGGCCTGGGATCTCTCGACCACGCACGCAGCGCTCTTGGATGAGGCCGTGGTTCGCAGCGCCTTGCACCGCAACCTGATGGACGCGAGCGGCCTGCGTCGGGGCCTCTTCAGCCCCCTGCGCATCGACGCCGCTCGGCTCGATGACAGACAGCGTCAGTTGTTCCTCCACGCCCAGCGACGCGTCCACGCCGACAGCGGTGCGAGGGCGCTGGGTGGGCCCGGATCATGCCCGGGCGCCGATGCCCCTCCCCAGACCCGGCGCTTCTGCGTCGAGAAAGATCTATGGGAGCTCAGCGCCATCGGATGGCTCCGACTCGGGCTGTTCGCCGAGTTGACGCCATCGTCCCGCCAACGTCGTCACTTTCTCGACGCCACCGACCCGCACGCGAAGGCCTGGCGCGACGACGCGCTCTCGGATGCGCGCTTCCGGTTCCGACAAACTCGGAGCAACGGTGCCTCGTTCGCATCTTTCTTCAGCCCGACGCCGGGCGCCGGCCAGGCCGCGACGGTGTGGGCCTGGCTCGAAGACAAGGAAGATGCCCTCGCGCCGCTACGGATGTACGAACACTTGGCGGCCTCGCATCTGGCCGTCACGGCCAACGAGCGAGATCACCACCTCGCCGTGGCACTCGTCTGCGCCGGAGCCTTGTTGCACGTTCTTCAGGATCTGGCCGTGCCCGCCCACGCCCACGGCGATGCGGCTGCGTTCTTTTCCCCACTTTCCGATGCGCGCGGCGACCGGGGACTGCCCTTTCAGGAATTCGTACGCATCGCGTACGGGCGCGGCAATCTGCCGCTGGGCGGTCACGCGGCCGGTGTCGTGACCGGTGCGCCGCTCGCCGACAGCCTGCGCGACCATGTCTTCGGCGACGATCGTTGGGAAGGCCCGGCGGCCGTGGCCCGGTATCGCTTTCTTTCCGAGTCTCGACTACCGGCCGCGCAATCGCTCCAGGCCGACGAATCGGCGGAGGAGATCGCAGCGTTTCTGCTCGCCCAAACCGAGCTCCCCGCGGCCGCGGCTTCCGGGGCTGCGCTTGCACCCTGGCCGAGCCCGCGCGGCTACGTATACGATAGGCATGCTCGGGCTCTGATGGCCTTCGTAGACTCCGGCGACGGCGAGTACCAATTTTATTTGGACGAGCGCAGCTATCGCATGCAAGCGGAGGTCTTGCTGCCCTTGGCGATCCAAGTCAGTCGCTCGGTGTTGGACCTGCTCTTCCCTCCCTGGCCAACCCTCCCCGGCGCCACGGCGACGACCGGCCCGCCCCTCGCGGTGTCCATTCCCGCCGCGTGGACTGGCGCGCGTTTGCACGTCGCGCAAGAATCCGCGGAGGGCCAACGAGCGTTCGCCACCCCGGTGCGCCTCGTCTCCGGCCAGCAGCCCATCCCCGACGGACTCGAACGGGATCGCCCCACCGGCGGGCGTACGATCTTGATCGTCGAGGCCAAGCGTGCGGGCGGAGAACCCTATCTGGCGGAGCGGATCGTGGGCCAGAGTCCGCCCGTTCCGCCGCGGGAAGACGATCGACTCCGGCCGGGCGAAGCCAAACCGTTGGTCCGGTCCACGCGGCCGGAGTAGAGTCGCGCGCAGCAAGGTAGGTCACTTCGAACGGCCCCGGTACTGCGGGTAAGCACCCCTACGAAGGTTCTGCAGGGGGGGCAGATCGGACCTATCGGCGATCGTCGTCCCACTACAAACCAGTCGCTCCCGGGGCGATGTGCGAGGTTACATGCGGTCGACTCCCTCAGCCTACGCCTCAACTCGGCCTGCAAGGCCCCCAAGCGCAGCCGACCCGGAGCGACTCGCCCGCATCGCACGTAGGCTGCGCGACCAGGTGGTGTCGCAACGGTTCAAGCTTCCGATGTTGCCGTCGGCCATCGACACGCTCCTCGGTGTGGCCGTCGATCCGAACAGCAGCGTCAAGCAACTGGAAGGCGCCATCGCTACGGAGCCCATGATCGCGGCTCGGGTGGTGATGGCCGCCAATTCTGCCCTGTACAATTCCCGGGGATCCGTCCGCTCACTCCACCAGGCGGCCTTGAGGCTCGGCTGCATGACGCTGCGGGATCTCGTCACCCAGGCCATTGCGGAAGCGCATGTATTCAACGGACGCCCACGCTCCGTGCTGGCGCGATTGCGGGACCACAGCATCGCAGTGGCTCACCTGACGCGATTCACGTGTGCACTCACGGACGGCGACGAGCAATACGCATTCTTGTGCGGCCTACTCCACAATATCGGACACCCCATCCTGCTGGACCTGTTGGAACGGGACCCGCCCGGTGAGCGACTCCACACCCACGAGCGCCAGGAGTTATGCGATCTACTCCACACGCTCATCGGTGAGCGTGTGGCCCGGGCCTGGGGCCTACCCGAGCTGGTCATCGAGGTGTGCCGCTACCACCACTGCTACTTGGGATCCGACGAGGACGAGCGCTCGGGCATCCTCAGTGGCATGAATACAATGGTGGCCGCGGCGGATCGTCTCGCATGCCATCTTGGGATGGGTGATCGCAAACGAGCTGGAAGCATCGAGACCGATCCCATCTGGGAAGCTCTCGCCCTCGACGAGGTCCGTCGAACCGCGCTCCTCGACCACGCCACGATGGTCGTAGCCGCGCTTCGGTAGCCTCTGCTTGTTTTCATCCAGCCCCCTCGGTACCGCGCTTGTGCCCGCCCTCGCCCCCGCGCGCAAACGCGAGGAGGGAAAGATCTTTGGGAGAGACCGCGAGGCCCAACGCGACGTGCTCGGCACACTTGTCGTCCTCACCTTGCGCCGCTGCTGCCCGTGCCGCTGCGAGCTGGGCTTGGGCGAAGTCGGGACGAAGCGAACGCGCTCGCATCGCCAATGCCTCACGTCCCGTCGGTTCGGCCATCGCGGCCCACGCGAGGAAATACGCAGCGAGACCTTCTTCGCCTGCCACGTCAGCTGCGTCGACGAAGGCCTTGCGCGCCCGTGCCCCTTGGGCGAGGTCACGCCAGGTGCGGCCGAGTTCGAAGTGTGCCCAGCTGAACTGCGGCGCACAACGCAGCGCACGCTTGAGCTCCGCGCTGGAGGCAACGAACTCCCCCGAGTGACGCAGGGCCCGCGCCAGCTCGACACGCGGTAGGGGAGCATCGGGATCGGCATCTAGGTGTCGACGTAGCAGTCGACGTGTGGCGCCGGCCGTCATTTGGCCATCCTCGCCATAGAGATCATCTCGAAACTCGCCTTCGTGATCGTAGAGCACGCTGGCTTCTGCGAGCAACGCCAGGATCAGGTCCGGAATCGTCGATCCGTAGGGGAGCCGCTCTCCATCGTCGCTGGCGAGGATCACCTCGGCACCTTCTTCGTAGGGATCGTGGCTGAGGACCAGTGCATCCGATCCCCGCTCGCCGAAGACCACGTCCCCCTCCACGGCGCGACCCCCCCCGATCGCTCGCCGCGTCGCCGCGTCGATGCTCTCGGTCGGGTAGACGATCGCCTCTCCCTGAGCGATGTCCAGGCCGTCCCAGCGCGTCCACAACGCCGCGTAGGATGCTGTGAGTCCCGCTGCCTCCGCCGCTTGCCACGAGGTCGGCTGTCCCGCCAGGTGTAGACCGAGTGGAGCGTTCTCCAACCTGTCCTCGATGCGGTCGAGCAACACCTCGACGCGTCGCACCTCTGCTTTCGCCCCGCCGCCCATCAGGAGGTACGGAAGATCCCCACCGGTACCACAACACCTGCCTCGCTCATGGCCTGAACGAAGTGGGGAACGGTGCCGGTCGCGGTGAAATGGGTCGACCCATCGCCAGCCCGGGCCGCCTTGAAAAGGCCAACGTGCGCAATCTTGTTGCCCTCCCGCACGCGCGGCTCGATGATCTCCCGCACTTGCATCGCCTCACTATTGACGCCCGCCCCCACGCGTACCAGGAGATCCACGGAACGCGCGAGCGAGATCGTGAGCGCCTGGATCGCGCCGCTCGCTACGGTGCTCAGCGCTGCGAGTCTCGACAGCGCATGGGCCGAGTCGATGCCCCAAACCGAAACGATCGTTCCGGTGACGGCGCCTGAAAGCGCGTCGATAACGGCGGCCGCATCCTCGTGCCGGCAACGCTGAGAGACCAGCAGATCCAACCCGCCTCGGAGGAGCACGCCCAATGCGTCGGAGAGCGCGATGGCGTCGCTCGGCTCGGAGATCCGGCGGACTTGGATCCAACCAGCACGATCCGCTCCGAGCCGGCCGGCGTCAGAGATGCACGCCACCCGGAGTTCATCCGGAATCTCCCCGATCATCGCCCCCATGAAACGATCGAGGTTCACCCCGCCCGACGCGCAAACCACGACACGACGACACCCCCGGATGGCGGCCGACAACAGTTCGGCCATGTTCTTCCCGAGCACGCCCTCTTGTACCAGTGCGTCCAGGTTCTTGGCGTCCGTGCGGGTGCGACGCAAACTGATAACTGGCGTGTTCACTTGGTTGGGGGGCAACAGCCCGTACATGTAGAAGCCATTGTCCGCGCGGCCCTCAAGGATATTGGAACCCTCGACAAGAAAGCCACGACGCCGAGCGATGCGCTGCATAGCGAGCGCCACAGCTCGGTTCCCCGTGAATGACAGGTCTGAAACCCCAACGGTGGCCGCTCCCTGCTCGTTCTCACGCACGACTCGAATCGGCCCCGCGCCCACCACCTGGATCTCCCGCACTTCGTCGCGCGCCATGAGGGGGGTCAGCGGTCCCAGCTCCACGAGCTCCGAGATCACACGACGTCGCAGCGGGTTCGTGTCGGCGCCTTCCTCGATGTCGCCGCTGGATTTGCGCTCCGCCAGAAGGGCATCGACCAACGCGACAGCCTCACGCCGGTCCTCCTTGCTCGGTCTGGCAGAGGTCAGAGGATCGAGGTTACTCACGTTGGCGAGCACAGCCTCGGAGATTGCGCGGGCCACACCATCGAGCGTCGCGCTGTCGCTTCCGGGCGCACCCACCCGACGTGCCGAAGTGTCCAAGAGGCCTCCGCCCGCGGACGGAGGGTCGACGCCCGGCAGCGGTTGGCCGGCTTCTCCCGCCGGCGCGGGCAGAGCGATGCTGGTGCGGGTGAGCCGACCGTCCGCTGCCTCTACTCCCACGTCTGCGGTCGTGCGGGGAAGAATTGCACTGTCGTCTCCGTCCAGCATCAAGATGTAATCGCCGACGTAGATCCGGTCGGATCGGCGGATCGGCATCGGCTTTCGCAGCTTGCGACCGTTGACGTAGGTCCCGTTCGTACTCTCCAGGTCGATCAACTCGACCGCGCCGTCGCGCCGTTGGAAACGGATATGGTGTTTGGATACGTTGGTACGGTCGAGTACGAGGTGGTTCTCCTCGTCGCGCCCTACGGTGAACTGATCTCCGCCGAATCCGACACGGCGGGTGCGACCGCCTTTCTCGTGAACAACCAGAGTGAGCACGTGGCGTTGGGTGTACCCCGAGTGCGCGTCGCGGCTCAAGGAAACCCACAAAATGCTTAGGACGCGGCTGCAGCTGGGGAAACACGGACGTCGCGCACCGCACGCGTCGACGATTCTCCACGGTCTGTCTGGCGTCAGAAGTCGTCCACTTGATCCAAGTCGTCGTCGAGCCGGTCGATCTCTGCCTGGGTTGGTGCACTCCCTCGAGCCGGGTCTGGTTTGGGCGTGCGGTCGGACGGGGGGCGAGCACGATCCCGCGAGACGGAGAGACGGCGACGCACGAAACGTAAGATCCCTGCGGCGGCGAGCAGCGCCACCAGTGCGGTGCCGAACACCACGACGGCATTGTCGTCGCTGCCGAGTTTTTCCTCGCCGAAACGCAGCAGCAGATCTTGTTTGATCTCGACCTGACTGCGTCCCGTTTCCGCCTGTTCGCCGATATACGCCTCGAGCCGCCGCGCTTGTGGAGACGTACAACTCGCTATCGTACGCCCGGGGCAGTACGGCGACATGAGCTCACTGGCAAGCTCACGCGTGATGGTTTCAGCCTCCGAGGGTGGCACAAGCCTCATCTCCGGCCGACTCTAGCGCATCTGGGGACGCGCTTGCGATCCCGCCACCGCGGATACAGCGCTGAGGCTTAGATCGGGCTCTTCTTGCCTTTCTGCTTTTTGGGACCCTCGTCTGGCTCGATGAAGGCCTTGGTGCAGAACGCCTCGTATTTCTTGAGTCCCTTCGCGCTCTCCAGGTTCCAAGAGAGGGGCTTGTGCTTGAGCGCATCCATGTAGCGATGAACTTTGTCTTCGACGACCATCCAGTGTGCGTCAGCTTTCTTGACTTGCAGGTCGTCAGCCTCGTTGAACGCCTGCGGGTATTGCTTCATGACCAGTTCGTGCGCTTCGAGGAAATGACCGATGAACTTGGATTTTTCGAGGATCCGCGGCTCGTTGGCAAATAGCCGCTGCTGCCACCGATTGATGAACGGGATGAACTGGCGCTTGAACTGGTACCATTGCTCCTCTTTGGGACTTTGAGGCTCGGCTCCCCAAGCCGCTTGACCTGCGACCTTCACCTTGTCGCGGAAACAGCGAATCTCCTCGAAGTATGTCTCCATCCGGTCTACGTTGCGCTTATCCCACTTGTAGAGATGCTTCTCGCCCTCGGGGTCCTTGCGGTCCCAGGCCTTAAACTCCGCCGTGGAAGGTGGTGGGAGGTGTCCCTGGGGCCTCGGTTTTGGATTGGGCTTGTAGTCTGCGCTGTCCTCGAACTTCTTGTTCGCGTCGGTATTGAGCGCTTCGGCGAGGGAAATTTGCTTCTCGCCGCCACACGCTCCCACGGAGGATCCCCCGGCTAGGGCGAGGGCTAGCGCCACTAGCGCATGCTTCACGGGCGAGCGGGTAGGACAGTGCGTGGCGTTTCGCGTCATGGGGATCCTTGCTTGTGTTGGCTAGGCCGCCGCGTGGCGTGGCGTGGCGTGGCCCGAGACCGGAGCCGTCATCTTAGCTATCCGCTCGGCGCTCTGTAAAGAGAGAAGGTCAGGAAGCGCGCTGCCGGGGCTGGCACTCGCCACTGCGTGCGCCGGGAACGGGGCCGCCCACGGCGGAAGCGAGTTCGGCGTGGCGCAACGCGGCTGTATCCTCCGCCGACGCGACGCGAGAATCGGAGTCGGAAGCATACTGGCGGCGGGCGGGACCGATGACGGGGGGGAGAACACTGTGGTGGGCGGGGGGGGGAGACCGATGGGAGGGGGAGGCCGATGGAAAGGAGGAGGCCGATCGATGAAAGGGGAAGACCGACTGTGGCAGTCATGATCCGCGGCAGGGAATAGAATAGCGACGGACGATGGGCCCGGCCCGTTTCCGAGTGGGGCACACCTTCATCGTCCGCCGCGGACCCATCGGTGCGCCATTTTCTTTGCCAGGATCGCTTTGATGTCCGCACGAGCACGCGTACACTTTTCTCGAACGTTGCTACTCACTCTCAACTCGCGCACTACGGAGCTAGCCATGGCTACTGCCCGAACGAAGACCTCTCGCAAGAACCCCCCCGCTGGCAAGAAGAAAGCCGGCAAGAAGAAAGCTGGCAAGAAGAAAGCCGGCAAGAAGAAAGCCGGCAAGAAGACGGCCGGCAAAAAGAAAGCAGGCAAAAAGACGGCCGGCAAAAAGAAAACAGGCAAAAAGAAAACCGGCAAGAAGACGGCCGGCAAAAAGAAAGCCGGCAAAAAGAAGGCCGGCAAGAAGACGGCCGGCAAAAAGACGGCCGGCAAAAAGAAGGCCGGCAAGAAGAAAGCAGGCAAAAAGAAAGCAGGCAAAAAGAAAGCAGGCAAAAAGAAAGCAGGCAAAAAGAAAGCAGGCAAAAAGAAGGCCGGCAAAACGAAGGCCGGCAAAAAATCCAGGTCAGCGACAGATGAGGAGGAGGAGGACATCCTGACCTCTGACGACGACGACGACGACGACGACGACGACGACGACGACGACGACGATGACGATGATGATGACGATGATGACGATGATGACGATGATGATGATGATGACGACGACGATGACGACGACGATGATGACGACGATGATGATGATGATGATGACGATGATGACGATGATGACGATGATGACGATGATGACGATGATGACGATGATGACGATGATGACGATGACGACGATGACGATGATGACGATGATGACGATGAT
>JAZGFE010000160.1:0-21449 GCA_036479215.1 Nannocystaceae bacterium
GCCGAGCGCACCGGCATCGCCACCTTCGGCCTGCGCGTGGTCGAGGCTATGGATCTGAGCGTGTTCGACGTTCAAATCTACGCGTTCTTCAGCAGCGCCAATCTCGGCGAGGGCATCGAGCGAATCATCCGCTACCAGCGGCTTAATCACGACGCGGCCAAAGTGACGCTCATTCGTGTGGGAAACCACGCGATCTTTCGCCATCAACTTCCCGACGGCCACATGCTGCCCTCCGCCGCTGCCCAATTTGTCATCGGATCGGCGGTGAAGGCCGCTCGCGCAGCGACTGCGAGAGACGTTGCAATCGAGCAGGTGCGATTTCAGCACGAAGCGCCTTCGGATATCTCGGAGTACGAGCGAGTGCTGGGAGCGCCCGCCTTCTTCTCGTCCGAGTACAACGAGATCGTTTTCGCCAACGCAGCGCTCGAAGTTCCGCACGACAGGGCCGACCCGGGTCTCGCGGCGGTGCTCGATCGCCACGGGGAGGCGGCACTGAGCGCCCTCCCCCGTGTGGATAGCCTCGCCGACCGCGTCCGGAGCTTGCTCGCAAAGGAACTCCAGGGTGGAAACCCCTCGGCCGACACCCCCGCCGAACGACTGCGCATGAGCACGCGTACCCTTGCGCGTCGGCTTACTGACGAGGGTACGTCGCACAAAGAGGTCCTCGACGATCTGCGGGGCGAGCTCGCCCAACGCTATCTGGGCGACCCAAACCTGGCGATCGCCGAGGTTGCGTTTCTGCTGGGTTTTTCCGAACCCAGCGCGTTCCACCGGGCTTTCAAGCGCTGGACGGGTCAGACGCCTTCGCAGTTTCGCAGCGCTCCTTGAGCGCCTCGTTCCTCGAGCGAACCCCCTCCTCCGAAAGGGTCAACAGTCGCGGCAGACGTGCTCACTGCCGCCGCCGAGCTCCGAAAGTAGCTTGGAGACACCAAGAGGCCATGATGACCACCAATACCGACAGCAACCACCAACACTTGGATATGGACACCGAGGGCATGTTGATCGACGCGCTAGCGGACCTTCAGGGCACGAGGCGCCCGGTGTGCACGCGTCATTCCGTGCAGAACCACCGTGAGCGTGGCGTACTCGGGCCTTGTTGCCCGATTACGTAGAGCTCCCCATCGAGTCGTTCGATGTGCGCGTCTTCGTCGACAATGCCGGTCTCGACGATCTGGTACACATCGTCGACGGTGAAGGTGCGCCGCTCCGAGGGTACGTTCTGTGCCAGCTTGATCGCGTCTGCGCCTCCATCGTAGATCTCTCGTGACGAGTCGACCTGGCCGGTGATCCGGTGTACCTCTGTCGGAGACGCAATGCGGGTGCAGTGGTCGCGTTTCGTACCTGGGGGGTACGCGGCGCTGTACAGTGCTGAAATGTCCACTGAGGCTGTCTCCTTCACCAACCCCAGTGGCGAGTCGCTCGCGGGCCGTCTCGATCTGCCCGACGGCCCCGCGCGGGCGTTCGCACTTTTCGCCCACTGCTTCACGTGCGGCAAGAACATCAAAGCGGCGGCTCGGGTTGCGGCGGGGCTGGCCCGCGAGGGGGTGGCGGTGCTGCGCTTTGACTTCACGGGGCTCGGCTCGAGTGCAGGGGAGTTCGCGGACACCACGTTCTCATCTAACGTCGACGATCTCGTTGCGGCGGCGGAGTTCTTGCGGCGGGAGCACACCGCGCCGGCGCTGCTCATCGGCCACTCGTTGGGAGGCACGGCGGTGTTGCGGGCCGCGGCCAAGATCCCGTCCGCGGCGGCCATTGCGACCATCGGCGCGCCGGCAGATCCGATGCACGTACGCCGGTTACTGGCCGACGCGGAACCGGAGATCGCAGCGCGGGGCTTGGCGACGGTGATCTTGGCCGGGCGGAAGTTCACGATCAAGCAGGCCTTCCTCGACGATCTTGAAGCCCATGACATGTCGGAGACGCTTGCCGGCCTGCATCGCCCGCTGGTGGTGATGCACGCGCCACTGGACGAACTGGTGGCGATCGACAATGCGCGGCAGCTCTATGAAGCGGCCAAGCATCCGAAGAGCTTTGTTTCGCTGGATGGAGCGGATCATCTGCTTACACGCGATCGTGACGCCAAGTTCGTTGCCGGGGTGTTGGCGGCGTGGGCCGGGCGCTACATAGACGAAGCGCCCGACCGCCCGGCCGGGCCTCCAGGCCCGCAACAGGTCAGCGTACACGGTCCACGGCAGGGCTTTCGCACGGATGTGTGGGCGAGGCAGCATCACGTGGTGGCCGACGAGCCCACGACCGTTGCCGGCGGGACGGATACGGGGGCTACGCCATACGACCTGGTGCTCGCGGGGTTGGGGGCTTGTACGGCCATGACGCTGCGTATGTACGCGTCCCACAAGGGCTGGCCGCTCCAGCGGGCGCGGGTGATACTCGACCACGACAAGGTGCACGCGAAGGACTGCCAAGAGTGCCCGCAGGATGGCGCGGCGAAAATTGATCGGATCACGCGGAAAATTTGGCTCGAAGGCGACCTTACGGCGCAGCAGCGGGCACGCTTGCTGGAGATCGCGGATCGATGTCCGGTGCACCGTACGTTGACCGGGACGGTGGTGATCACGAGCGAGTTGAAGGGGTAGGGCGGTTCACCGGACAGGCGCCATGCTATCTAGTAGCGATGAGGAAGACACCATGGCTTACGATGAAATGCTCGCGGCTCGGGTCCGTGACATCCTAAACGAACGGGATGACTACGGCGAGCGCAACATGTTCGGTGGCCTTTGCTTCATGGTCGGTGGCCACATGTGCTGTGGAATCACCAGCGAGGCGCTCATGTTGCGCGTCGGGAACGAGCGCTACGAGCACTGTCTGGCCCAGCCGAATGCCCGGCCGATGGACTTTACCGGGCGCCCGCTCGCCGGCATGATCTATGTCGATACCGTCGGTGTGAACACCGAAGCCAGACTTCGTCGCTGGGTCGGGAGGGCGCTGGACTTCGTAGCTACGCTCGAGCCAAAAACCGCAAAAAAGAAGGCGGCGAAGAAGAAGTTGGCGAGGAAGAAGTTGGCGAGGAAGACGTCGGCGAAGAAGGGTGCCCCCCGGACTCGGCGTTGAAGCCGCCCTTCGGAGCGGCTGCGGTTGCCTACGGTTGCTGCAACCATGCCCGCGTTGGCCGAGTCCGTGGCCTCCAATGGTGCTGGCGGGGTACTTTGGGTTCATGCGCGCCACGTCGCGAAAGTCTCCGCGAATCTGCGGCACCGTACGAGCGGGTCTCGCATGCACCCTTGCGGTGCTGGTGGCCGCCTGCGGGCACCAGGATGCGGCAGAACCCACCGAAGGATGCGGCGTGCCCTATGCCAGCGAACCGTTGCGCCGGCTCAGCCCGGAGCAGTACGCCAACACCTTGCGTGACCTGTTCCCTCGGGTGGCCCTTCCGCCACTGACGCTGGTCCCAAACCAGCGCGGACTGGAGTTCGATCACTTGGCTGAGGATCAGATGGCGTCGGCCCTGTGGGCGTACCAGGTGTATAAAAATGCCTCCGCCGTGGCGGCGGCGGTCGTGCACACCGACGCGGTCGTGCTGATCACAGACCTGCGAACTGTCGGTCGCGCCTTTGACCTCGACGTCGCGTTGTGGGACGCAATAGCCGTATCGGAACTAGGCCGGCTACTCCACCGGCTACTCTGCGAGGCGACGCCTCGAACGGCACCGCACATAGGCGATACACAGGGGCCCCATCACAACCCAGGGAGGAATGGTGCCCCTTGGTGTCTCGGGGTCGATTTGGCATCCTCTCGAAGCTGAGGATGCGTCGTTGGCAGGCAGTGGTGGGCCCTCGCTGGGCTCCATATACGGCGCAAGATCGGTCATCCGCGGCGTGCATCGTGGTTGGGTACCCGCCGTGGGCACGGCTGTGCCCACAGCGACGAGGACCACGAAAAACGGATCGGCGTCGAGATAGAACTGGGGATACGCGAATTCGCTGTCCGGCACCCGTGACGACTCGATGGCGAGGTAGTAGGTTCCCGCAGGCAGATCGGCTGCAGTGAGCTGCGCGTCGTAGTTGGTGAAATTGCGATCGGGTGTGGGCTGCGCAAGGGGCTGCGAGAGCTGGATGGCGACAGGCATCAGTGCGGAATCAAGTAGGCGCAGGCGCGGCTCCAAAGACGAATGGAGGCTGTAGCTTAGCACTCGTACCCTCAGCCCGGGCTCGGGCACGACGAGTTTGTACCAACGTTCATTTCCTTGCATTGTGGGGATACCCGCGTCCACGAATGCCACCCGACCTCCGTCTTCGTTGGGATCTGGCTGCACGATAGGGGCGGTGGGGGACTCGGAAGTGCCTAGCGAGGGCGTCACCATCCCCCCAGATTCGGAGCATGCGACCAGTATCGAGGAAACGTCGGTCGTGGTTTGGCCGCCGACATCGAATAGGGCCAGGCGGGTCCCACCATCGCGAGTCAGGAATGTGCGGGCGAATGCTCCCGATGGGCAGATCGCGTGATCGAGAGCGTGGTAGTAGGGAGAGAGGCTCCTCACTCCGGCTTTCCAAGGCGCAACTCCGACAAGATAGCGGCCGGATGGAACCCCGGAAATCTCGAACGATCCGTCCTTGCGGCTCAGGCCCGAGGGGCGCACATCTGGATGGTCTGCCGAGATGAGACGGACATGTGCACCCAGAATAGGGGTACCGCTGGGCGCCACGACTCGTCCGATCACCGTGCCTGTATCCGCGTTTGAGATCGAGTAGTGGGCGCGGACGCCAGCGACGTCGTCGCAACTCAAGTCGCGCTGGGCAGACCAGCCGAACGTGAACATGGTTGCATCGATCTCGTCACTGTGTCCCAAACCAAGCGCGTGGCCCAGTTCGTGCGTGATGACGTCCTCAAGAACGACGCGGCGATCGGTGGGATCCAGGTAATCTGGCAACGACGTTTGTGGCCCATCGGCCGAGACAAACTGGAATGTCAGGTCGTTGAGAACGATATCTACTTCTGTGATCTGACCACTGGAGTCGGTCCAAAGTTCGGTGTACGCCACCGAGGTTGTGCTGAGCTTCTCCGCACCGGCGCTCTGACTTGCGAACGCAATGGTGGAGAGCCCATCGCGGGCGAAGGCTGTCGTGTAGGCGTCGTATGGTCCATCTTGCCAATAGTCAAATCGGAGGTGACCGTTCATGGCCCACGCCCAACGCGAGAAACCGCCGACAACGGCGTCGCTAAAGGTTGAGGCGCCGAGGGCCGTCGTCGCGGACGTCGAGTCGCCAACCAGTGGCAGGTAGACGGGAGCGGCGTTCTCGCGAGGCCAGTGCAGCGGGACGCCCTCGGGCGTAGACATTGGGGAACCCGCGAGCAGTGAATGGAGCAACAGGCTGGATAAAGTCGGCATGAGCGTATTTGGGCGCAGGGGGCGGACGTGGAGCGGTTCCGCAGGGTATGAAACCCCACGGAACCGTTGTGGATTACAGGCTATCGATCCAGTCGTCGAGCATGTCGAAGCGACATCCGAAGCCGGCCAAAATGGGGGGAAGCCCCAACTGCTCGTAGATCTGCGTGCAGTTGCAACCGCCAAGGTTGACGACCGTATAGTCGGGACAGCTCATAAGGGCGGCACATACGTTGGCCTCGTCGTCTGTCTCCATCACCCCGTCGCCCGTCGTATCTGCGAAGTAGTAGGCTGGGAGCGTCGCGCACACCAACATGTCGGGTCCGGTGTCCTCGCAGATGTCGCAGGCATCGCCCACGTCATCCCCGTCCTCGTCATCCTGGTCGGGATTGTACACTCCGATACAGTTGTCTTCGCCGATATCGCATCGGCCGTCCCCGTCGTCGTCCGCCGCGCAGATGACAACGCAATCTGAGGAACACAGATCTGTATCGTCTTGGTTCTGGTCGTCACACTCCTCATTCGGGTCGATGACGCCATCGCCGCAACGCCAACAATCAGGATCGTCCTTGTCCGCGAGCCCGTCGCCATCCTCATCTCCAACAACGTCACAGAGTTCGGCAGTGATCATCTCGCCCATGAGAATCACGGCTCGATTGCCCGAGTCTCGCAGGCGCGCGGCAACCGATAGCCCCGATAGCCCTTGGGGTCCTGTGAAGAGATTATGGCAGCAGGAATGGTAGAGATTCGCCTCGGTGGTGCCTGGAGAGACGGCGGTGAGAATACCCTCGGGTACCCCGCGTTGCGGGGGCAGCTCCCCGTGTCCTCGGTTTCGAGCTCCACGGGAAGCCATCGCCAAGCGTTGGCCGTCCCGGCCTCGGTCAAGGCAATGATCGAACCACCGAAAATGTTGGCGTAGTCCTTGATTTCAGCCTGGCGGGTGGCCAGCCAACCAAGCTGACGACTCGAGATGCCTCCAGAGGTGTGCCTATCGCTCGATGGGATGTACAATATGGCGTAGTCGGTGAGGGTGACCCCGGTGATTTCCGCCTCGGTTCGGACATGCGTCACCGTGAGGCCGGCAGCATTCCAGTTGCTCAACGCAGCCAATGCGTAGCTGTGGTTGACGCCTACGGCCAAAATTCCGTCCCCGACGTTCGCGGAGGCTTTTGCCGCCGCGAACACGTTGACGAACAAGCTGCCGCAACTGCTAGCGGTCTCGCAGTGCCCAGGGTCGTCGGCATCGTCGCCGGAGATGAAGATGAAACCGCCGCTGGCAGCGCGCGCGTCGGTGGGGGCGAGCGCGGTCACACAGAGTGCGGCGGCGCCGAGAATGGAAGCTAGGCTTTCGAGAAGATGTCGTTTTCGCATGGATTTCCTTCACAAAGGTCGCCCCCAAAACGGGGGCGGGGTGATGGTGACGACCGGAGACCGGCGGTCACCGTGTGGACCCGCGACCGATCACGCCTCGCATGCGGCGTGATGGGTCGCGGATAGAGGAGGGCGGCGCCCCGCGGGGCGATGCCCTCCGAACAGTGAAAAGCGGCCGCGATTCGATCCCGATAGCGCCGGAGAAACTAGTGCAATGTTCGTGGTGCGCGCTGAGATCGACGATCGAACGCAGAGACGAGGGTAGCAATGGCGGTTGCGGTGGCAGCGGTAGCAGCGGTAGCAAGAGTGGCCGTGGCACGCACGGTAGGGCGGATCGTTTCGGCATATCGGGTAGTGCACGTCACGTTGATTCAACGTACGCGGGAGGGGGTCGAGGCGTGCCGGTCACGCGGCGAACGATTTTCGCTGCGAAGTGTGGATCGATTTCCTCTTGGACTGGACTCACGCAACCAGAGTGTCGAGTCGGTTTGCTGGCCGCTCCTCCTTCTCACTCGCCGATAGGTCGCGGGTGCATCACCCCCAGCAAGTGAAATCATCATGGAAACAACACGACTACTCCCAATATTATCAAGCCTGAGCCTCGTCGCCGCCTGCGCCGTGAACGACGCAGGCGCCCCCGTACCGACAGAAGACGATGGCTATGGCGCGATGCTCACCCTCGACATCCTCTCCGGCCGAGATGTCGCGGGTTTCGAGTTCACCACAACGCGCTGCAACGGCGTGGAGGTTGTGGACCAGCATCTGGCGTACCTCCAAAACAGTCTGGCCCCCGGCGGAGTGGCGATCATGCAGACCGTGCTCGACGAGCAGTCGGCTCATCTGTTTGCGGATCGATTCTTGGCCTTGGAGTTTGACGAGGACGACGCGACCCAGAACTGCTACGAAGTGTCCGCGCGACCGTTCTCCGGACTCGATGCTGACGAAAATCCAGTATGGTCGAACGAGTGCAGCTCGGCCCAGACCGATCCGCTCAATCCCATCCAGCTGATGAGGGGGACGACCGTCGAGGTCGAGCCGCTGATCAGCCAATGCGTGGGAGACACGGAAGGCGCGTTCGACGTTCCCATCGTCGTCAACCATCCTCCTCGGGTTCACGTGTACATCGAGGATAAATTCGGCGGTCAGTGCGAAAATATTACTGTATGCGCCATCGCATGGGACGACGACAACGATCCCATCGAATGGAACTGGGAGGTGGCGGCGGGTGATATTTGGCTCCAGGACCCTTGGATCGTAAACGCCTTCGCCCGGGTCTATTCCGGCAGTCCGGCTGAAAGCACCGAATTGGACAACGGTGTGCTCTACGTCACCCAGTGTCGAGAGTTCGCCATGAACGCGTTCGGCGGTTACACCGGATCTGTGGCGGTCTACGACCTTAGCGCGGGTGGTGACCGCTTCGAGACCTTGGTCCAAGACTATCCGGCGCCCTTCAACGAGTCGCACGATGACCTGGAGTTCCCGCTGTACGTGCAACCCGCGTGGCAACTACAGTGCGTGGATGATCAGGGTGCGTTGCAAGACATCCCGACCACGCCGGCGTATGCGCCCAACAATGAGTGTTTGACCGATTGCTACAACTCGCTGCTCCTGGATCAGGACTACTACTACTGCAACGCCGCGTATGGTGGCCACTTCAACTTCGACACGACCCTCACTTGCCCAGGAGGTGCCTGGGATCCCACGGCGACCGAAGTGGACTGTGCCGATGTACCCGAGACGTGCGGAAATGGCATCGTAGAGCCGGGAGAAGCGTGCGATCTTGCGGAGGACAACGGGGTCGCGGGAAGTGGGTGCGACATCGTCTGTCAGCTGGTGCCGTAGTCGCTATCATTCGGCCACGGCGAGACCGCGGGTGGTGAATGTCGCCGCCGGCGGTCGTAGCATGGCAGTGAGGCGCCTCATCGGCGCCTCACTGAGCGGGGGCTGTCTGACCGTTGCCGCCGTGGGCTTCACCCACGCGCGTGCTTCGATCGCGCCGCTCCCAGGTAATCGCACGAATTGAGCGAGGCGGGGAAAAACACCGGGCGTGACAATCGATGGACTATTAAACGGACCTCGGAGAGGGGACATTGATTATTCATTCGATGACACCAAGATAGCGAAGGCATTCGCTACAGACGGCGTATTTGTCATACGAACCAGTCTCCCGCGAACAGACCGCAGCTCAGCTCAGGTGGTGCTGACCTACGAGCTGCTCACTCAGGTCGAGAGGGCGTTCCGTGCGATCAAGACATCGGACATCAAGATCCGTCCAATCTACCATTGCACCGAAAAGCGAGTGCGGAGTTACATTTTTCTATGCATGCTTGCATACTAGGTTCAGCGCTATATGCTCGAAGCCTGGCGGCCGCTACTGTTCTCGGACGAAGATCATGAGAGCAAGAAGCGCCGCCATCCGGTGTCCCCGGCGCAGCGGTCCGACGCAGCGATGAAGAAAGTGCGCTCACGTTTGGTGGAGGACGGCACGCCTGCCCACAGTTTTCTGACATTGCTCAGCTCGCTCAGCGGGATCGTCCGCAACACGTGTCAGCCGAAAGGGGGTGAAGAATCAGCCTCGTTCGAACTCACAAGGACACCGAACGCGTCCCAGAGTCGGGCGCTTGAGCTGCTTTCAACGA
This sequence comes from Nannocystaceae bacterium, assembly GCA_036479215.1. Classification (GTDB taxonomy): domain Bacteria; phylum Myxococcota_A; class Polyangia; order Nannocystales; family Nannocystaceae; genus FL481. Next base: position 9,352 of record JAZGFE010000160.1, read on the forward strand.
TCACTTTGTAGGCAGAGCCGCATCGGCAAAATTCGTCGAAGTGCCCACAATCCTGGGTGTTTTCTAAGTCTGGGCCTGGAACTTCAGCTTAGCGAGCCGCACCCCCGGTTCACTCCGGCTCGATGGGAAGAGCGAAGAAAGTGAGGAGACCGACGCCATTCTCGTTCGTGACCCATTGACCGGCCTTGGCGTGTCCGAGGTTGGTGATTCCCGTTGCGGCCGAGCCGTCGCCACTGAGGCGAAGTATGAGTTGGTGCCCCTGCACGGAGCCGCCGGTTACCGTGATGCCTGGGGCATTCTCGAGACGAAAATCCGCGTGAGCGCCGTCTTGGTACGTGAGCTCCGATGTCTCGTTGCGCATTGTGACAACGACTGCGGCGCCTGCGTCTGTGAAACGTGCGAGTTTCGGATTCGGTGGCTCGACGTCAGCGTCGGGTACAAGGCCGTAGAGGTCGCGCCCGAGCAGCGCCGCGTAGCGGTCCCCGAGTGATTCGTAGCCGTTGGCGAAAGCGTAGTGGCATCCCTCGTGTCCGTTGAGCGCAGTTGTGGACATCACTGTGATCGCCTCGTACTCGTCCGCAAGGTTGCGCTGGACGTTCTTGACGCCGACCCACGTACCACCGCAGCCAGACCTGATTTGTGTAATATACGTGCGATCGACTTCTCCGTAGTCGTCTCGCCAATCCTCATAGAGTGCGATAAATCCGGCCCGATGCGACATAAAATTGTCTTGGTCGGATTCACCCTGGTACCAAAGAAATGCGCGGATGTCTTGGTCGATGCCGGCGGCCGTGAGACGCGTGAGCAGTCGTCCGTAGTTTGTGGAAAGATCGGCATGATCCTCATCGTTGCGTTGAAAGTAGGTGATAGGGCGTCCTCCCTTGCCCCCGTTCAGGAGCCCGAGCGGTACTTGGGTCTCCGCAGACAATACTGCAGCCATCCGCAGTCCCCATTGGCCGATCCCGCCGTCTCCACCGCCGTTATCGCCGTTTGCGATGCGCCAAATGGTGTCCGCTGCCGCGGCGGCGTCCTCTCCCGCATTGGTCCCGAAGCTACGCACAAACGGTCCTTGATTCCCAGGGTTTGCGTCGCCCGAATATCGGCGTGCGACGGCATTCGATTGACCTTGAATCACATAGAGATCGCCGGCGACCAGGTCAGGTACGCGCGCGATCTCGGTGACCGTGTCGCCGACCGCGAGTGAGATCCGTACGTCATGCGACACGAGCACGGCGGGAATCATCGCATCGAGCGAGAAGGTGATGGGGGCGGGGCCACAAAGGGGTACCGTTGTTGTCGAGATTACGATCTCTCCAGCGAGCACCTCGGCCAGTGCGAACGCATAGCCGAGGGAGTTCACCGTGCCCTCGAAGTGTGCGATTGCCTCATTCGTTGTGAGATCACGGGGTAACACAGCGCTCGCCAGGGGGGCGACATGCAAGGACGCGTCGGGATCACCCGAGGCGATGTCATTCACGATGACGACCGTTTTGGTGGCAGTTCCGCTCGCTCCCGCATTGTCCGTCACGGTCAGCTCAACTTCGAAACATCCTTCGCCCGCGAAGGCGTGCTCCACTTCTGCGCCCGTAGCTTCGGTCCCGTCGGCGAAATCCCAGCCGAAGTCGACGATCGTGCCGTCGCTGTCGGAGCTCGCTCCATCGTCGAAACGAACTTGCGCCGGAGCGACGGCGCTCGCGGGCGCGAGTTCAATGGAAGCTGTCGGTGGCTCGTTTGGCGGGGAGGTGTTTTGAGGCGTGTCGTCGTCGCCTTCGCTCGCGTTTTCGGATGGGGGGTCATCACCTGCGGAAGTCGGATCCTCGTCGTCCTCGCTCGGTGTCGATTCGTCGTCCTCGCTCGATGTCGATGGCGTGTCCGTGTCTGTATTGGAGTCACCGTCCGAACCAGCAGCGGAAGCGTTGTCGTGCGATTCACTGGATGCATCGCCGGAAGTCGCACCGGATGGGGTCCCAGCAGCCGTGCCGGACACGCAGGCGATCGATCCTGTGAAGCTAAGAGCGAGGAGTGGCACAAGCGATTGATCGAAGCGGGCCATGTGGCGAGTCTACACGCGCGTGTGGATGCGCACCGCGCGATCATGCGCATAACATGCTGGCGTTTGGGCTGTTGGTGGTGCTTCGCGTGTGGAACCGCGAGCCAAAACCCGAGTGACGGTTTGGTGATGCGGCGGATACCTGGGTGACACACGCGTCTTTTTCCGTTGAGGGCGCGGGCGGATCGACGCTGCGGGGAGTCCGACCGCACCTTCCATGTTCGTCATGGCGAGTACGCAGGAGAGCGTGGAATCTGTGACGTGGGCAGGTCGGTCGAGGCGATGTCGCGGGGGCAACAAAGAGGATGTCGAGCGTGCGTGTGCTCTCCGAATGGGCGGATGATATCGTAGGCGTAAGTAGAGTTGGCTCTATGGGCGGCGATGGTCTCGCGGGGAAGGCTGCCGTGGACCGATGGCTCTCGCGCGCGAGCCGAGGCCACGTTGCCGGGCCCACCTGGCTTGGCGGTGGGGGCTGTCCCCACGACGGGTCGGCTTCGGCTTCGGTGTCGTGCTTCGGTGTCGTGCTTCGGTGTCGTGCTTCGGTGTCGTGCTTGCTTGTGCTGTCGTGCACCGAGAACGACGACGCTCGCAACGATGTGAGCATATCGGGGAGCGTGCACCAGCGACGACAGTGTCGGAGTGGAGTCGTGCGTGGAATTGCCGAAGACGATCCCAAAGTCCACCGCATGTCGAGTTCGCGTCCACCGCGTGACCCGCTCGCGTCGAGCTCATGTGTCGCCACGAGCGAATTCTGCTCCCGGGTCGCTACCGCGTACGCTGACGACGCGCGGGCGAAGGGCCCCTCCTCGCGCAGGTGGAATGCGCTGTGCGCAGGCTGCTCGACGCGATGGTGGGGCCTGGGTGCGCGTGAGGGACAATGCGCGCGGAACGTACACCTGAACATCCGAGCTGCACAAGGGGCGGTGCGCGGCTATGCTCGCCCCTGTTCGATGACGATCACCGTTCTCGCCGAGAAGCCCTCCGTGGCCCGGGACATTGCCGCTGTGCTGGGCGCGACGGGGCGTCACTCGGGTTATCTCGAAGGCGGGGGATACGTGGTGACATGGGCGCTGGGGCATCTCGTCGAACTGAGCGAACCGCACGAAATGTGCGCGGAGTGGAAACGCTGGCAGACGGGCAGTTTGCCCATGTTGCCCAAGACCTGGCCGCTTCGGATCAACGAGAAGACCCGGACTCAGTTTGAGATCGTGCGCAAGCTGCTCAACCGTCGCACGGTCACCAAGGTGATCTGTGCGACGGATGCTGGCCGCGAAGGCGAGCTGATCTTTCGCTATATCATGGAGGTCGCGCGTTGCCGCAAGCCGGTCGAGCGCCTGTGGATTTCCTCGTTGACGCCCGATTCTATCAGCAGGGGGTTTCGCCAACTTCGTCGCGCCGCGGACTTTGATGGCTTGGCCGCGGCCGCAAGAGGCCGTAGTCGTGCCGATTGGCTCGTGGGCATGAACGCCAGTCGAGCCTACACGCTGGCTTTGGGAGATACCCTGTCTGTGGGCCGCGTGCAGACACCCACCTTGGCGATGTTGGCTCGCCGCGAATTGGAGATACGCGACTTCGTGCCGACACGTTATATGGAGGTGCTGACCCGGTTCGAGATAGGGAGCGAGCAGTATGTTGGGGTGTACTTCGAGAAACAGTCGAACGCAAAGCAAACGAACGAAGACCAGTCGAAGGCCGGGCCGTTGTCGCGTGTCGAGTCGCAAGGCCGTGACACGGGGGCGGGCCGAGACTTGGATCAGCGCTTGCCGGCCGACGGCAAGCGGGCGCGTGAGATCGCCAAGCGGGCCGCGTTGGGGACGGCCGAGGTCGCTCGGCGGGAAACCCAGGAACGCAGAATTCCCGCCCCACGTTTGCACGACTTGACCGACTTGCAGCGTCAGGCCAACCGACTCTTCGGGATGAGCGCTCAACAGACTCTGGACGTCGCGCAGGCGCTGTACGAACGTCACAAGCTTTTGAGCTATCCTCGAACCGAGAGTCGCCATCTCGACCCGGATATGGCGGCGCAGCTGCCCGCTATCGTAGCGGCCATCGAACAGCCTTACGCAGGATTACTGGCCCCTGGAACAGGGCAGCGGCCTCTTGGGCACAGGTTTGTCGATGCGTCGAAGGTCAGCGACCACCACGCCATCGTCCCTACGACCAAGGCGCCGATCCTCGGAAGTCTCTCGCGGGAGGAGACGCGCATCTACGACCTGGTGTGCCGCCGGCTCCTGGCGGCGTGGCACCTCGACCACCGCTACGGCGCCACCGTCTTGGTGACGGAAATCCACCACCGTCCCTCGCGGGCCTCCGGCGTGCCCCTAGTCGATGCCTACCGTAGTCGTGGCACGCAAGTGATCGAGCTCGGCTGGCGGGTGATGGAGACCCGCACTCATGCGGTCGCGGCACCGAGCTCTCGCGTGTCGAGCCCTCGCGCGGCGCCAAGCCTGCCGAGCGGGCTGCAATCGGGCATCGCGGTATCGGTCGTGGGTAGCCAAGCGGTCGATCGGGAAACGCAACCGCCGCGGCACTACGACGATGGAACGTTGCTCAGCGCCATGGAGCACGCCGGTCGCCGCATCGAAGATAGAGAGCTCGAGCGAGCGATGGCAGGGTCGGGTCTGGGCACGCCCGCGACCCGGGCGAGTATCATCGAAACCTTGCTTCGACGTGGGTATGTCGAGCGCAAGGGAAAAAGCATGCTGGCGACGGAAAAGGGCATCAAGCTGATCGGTGCGGTGCATAGCGAGGTGAAAAGTCCGGAAATGACGGCCAAGTGGGAATGCAAGCTCGCGGCACTCGAGAAAGGGCAAGGTTCGCTGGACGGCTTCATGTTCAGCATCGAGGCGTACGTCCGTGAGCTGGTCCGCTTGGCGACCCGCTCGCTCCAACACTCCGTGGCCCCGAATCCGCCCCGCGCCACTGGTCACAAGCCGCCCTCCGTGCCCCCGCCGCGCCCGGAAAGCTCCACGTCCCCGACGCCCCTCCTCGATCTTCCCATGGCGGTGCACAACGACACGGGGGGCACCTCGTTGCCCGCGATCTTGCGCAAACGTTTTGGCTTCCCCAAGTTTAGAGATCACCAACGAGAGGTGTGCGAGGCGGTCGCGGGGGGAGAAGATGTGCTGGTGGTCATGCCCACGGGGGCGGGAAAATCTCTTTGTTACCAGCTCCCGGGCCTGGCGCGCGGCGGCACGACGTTGGTCATCAGCCCGCTCATCGCGTTGATCGAGGACCAAGTGGCTGCCCTGCGCAACCGCGAGTTCGCGGCGGAGCGTATCCACTCTGGCATGGCCCGGGGGCATTCTCGGGCTGTCTGTCGCGCCTACCTCGACGGTGGTCTCGACTTTCTCTTCATCGCGCCCGAGCGCCTTGGCGTTCCCGGTTTTCCCGAATTTCTCGCTAGGCGACCGCTGGCACTGGTGGCGATCGACGAGGCCCACTGTATCTCCCAGTGGGGACACGACTTCCGCCCTGACTACCGCATGCTCAAAAGCCGCCTCGCCGGGCTTCGGCCCACGCCCATCGCAGCGTTGACCGCCACCGCAACGGCGCGTGTTCAACACGATATCCTTCGACAACTGGGCATCGGCAGCGCGAGCACGTTCATTCGCGGGTTTCGGCGCCGCAATATCGCCATCGAGATTGTGGAGCTCGCTGTTTCCGACCGCGAGGCTGTGGTCGTGAAACTGCTGGCGAAGAAAGGGGCGCGGCCGGCTATTGTGTACGCCCCTTCTCGCAAACAGGCCGAGTCCGTGGCGCTGGCGCTGGCGCGGGGTCTCACGGCCCAGGCGTATCACGCGGGGTTGAGCGCGGACGCACGCGCGCGCGTGCAGGAGCAGTTCACCGCCGGCACGATCGACGTGGTGGTGGCCACCATCGCGTTCGGTATGGGCATCGACAAGTCCAACGTCCGCACGGTCGTGCATACGGCGCTGCCGAGCAGCGTCGAGAGTTACTACCAGGAGATCGGTCGGGCGGGGCGTGACGGAAGGGATGCACGGGCCATCTTGTTTCACGGCTACAGCGACCGGAAGACCCATGAGTATTTTTTCGAGCGCGACTACCCGCATGTCGGTGTTCTCGAACACTTGTATCGCCGCTTGGGGACCCATCCCATCGAGCGTGGCGCGATGGCGGGGGTCATGGGCCTCGCCGAGGAAGACCTCGAGCGCCAGCTGGATAAGTTGTGGGTCCACGGCGGCGCGGTGATCGACGCTCAGAACCGCGTCACCCGTGGGCCAGATACGTGGCGAGATCGCTATCTGGAACAACGGGGGCATCGATCCGCTCAACTCGAAAAAATCGAGGATTATGTGCAGGGACATGGGTGCCGAATGTGCGCACTCATTCGCCATTTTGGTGACCATGGTGATGCCCGCAGTCGTTGCGGGCTGTGTGATGTGTGTGATCCTTGTTCCAGCACGGTCATGCAGCGACGTGCGCCGACCCCAGAAGAGGCAAGCGCCATGGCTCGCATCGTGGACACGTTGCGCAAAACGAACCTCTTGGGCAGCGCACGGGTGCATCGGGACGCATTCGGTGGTGGCCTGGAACGCTCCCGGTTCGAGGACCTTCTTCGCACACTGGTTCGCCACGACATCGTGCAGGAGACGCCTTCCAGTTTCGAAAAAGACGGGGAGACCATCACGTATCGATCGCTGAGTCTTGTGGACCCCACCACCGCGGAGGAGGAGTTGCGCGGGGTGGAGGTCTCGGCACCACGAGGCTTGTTGCGCAGCGCCACGAAGCGGCCCGCCACCAAGCGGCCCGCCACCAAGCGGCCATCGACCCGACGTCCGAAGGCAAGGGGTAAGGGCGGTCGACGCCCAAGATAGCGTCCGCCTCGGGCGTCTCACCGTTTCATGCGCGCGCCGATTGCGGGTCCCCATTTCATGGGTGTGGCGTATGCTGCCGCCGTGCTTCGATACCGAGCCGATCTGCGGCCGCTGGCCTTTCACGTGACGTACTTTGCCTCGCTGGGGGCGGCGATGATGTGGGCTCCGCTCGGGGGGTGGGCGGCGCCGCTGTTCGCGGCGCTTTGCGCAACCGCGTTTCTGGGAGCCGTGCAGACCCACAACGCGGTGCACGCTCCGGTGTTCACCAGGCGAGCGTGGAACAAGGCCTATCAGGTGGTGCTCACTCTGATCTACGGCCACCCGGTGAGCTCGTACGTGCCCGGTCATAACCTTAGTCATCATAAGCACACGCAAACCAGACGCGACGTGATGCGCACAACCAAGGCGCGGTTTCGGTGGAATTTCCTCAACGGAGCCCTTTTCTTCTTCATCGTCGCGCCCAGCATTATGAGGGCCGACGCGACGTATGTTTCTGCGGCTCGGCGCCGTCACCGACGTTGGTTCCACCAGCTCGTGCTCGAGTTCAGCATGCTTGTCGCGGTGACCGGGGGCCTGCTGTATTTCGATTGGCGCAAGACGCTGATTTTCTGGGTTCTACCCCATGTCTATGCCCAATGGGGAATTGTGACCATGAATCTGCTGCAGCACGATGGTTGCGACGGACAAAGCCGCTACAATCATTCGCGGAATTTTGTGAATCGGAGCTTCAACTGGTGGGTGCTCAATAATGGCTTCCACGGGATCCACCACGAGCACCCCGGCGTACATTGGAGTCTGCTGCCTGAATTGCACCAACGGGAGTACGGACCGCATCTCCATCCCGCGCTCGAACAAGAATCAATCGTTGCGTACTTGTGGCACACGTTCTTTCTCAATCATCGCGAGACCTATGCTGGTGCGCCGTTCGTATTGCCGGAAGAGGGGCCCGATCAGTGGTGGATCCCGCCTCCAGAGGACACGCGCGGCGACCTTGGTGCTGAAGGGGTGGACCCCTAAGACGCTGGGCGTGGACCGTGGCGTCGTGCTAGTCTCGGACGAGATGGGTCGTCTTCAGAAAACGTTGCTCGGGACGGTGTCGGGGCAGGCGGTGTCGGGGCAGGCGGTGTCGGGGAAGGTGGTGTCGGGACTGTTCGCGTGGGTGATCTGCTGGGGCCCGTCCTGGGCTCGTGCGGACCCCACGACCCCGCTTGGGCTCGCATCCCCATTGGATCCGTCCAAAGAGTGCGATTCGTGCCATCTCTTTTCGAATCGCCCCCAGAAGGCGGACGAACCGAACTATAGTCCGGGCGCGTGGGTCGGCTCTATGATGGCCAACGCCAGTCGCGATCCTGTCTTCTGGGCGGGGGTCGCCGTCGCCCACCAGGACGCACCGGGGGAGACCGAAATCTGCATTCGGTGTCACAGTCCCCGGGCGTTCCTTGAGGGGCGGGGCGCCGCGATCGCAATCCACGAGCTGCAGCCCCAGGACCACGACGCCGTGGCGTGCGACCTGTGCCATCGCATGATCGAGGATGCGGGGGCTCCGCTGGGAAACGCGGGCTACCTGGTGGACGATGTGTTGGTCGACGGCAAGATTCCCAGGCGGGGGCCGTGGAGCTACGGCGGGGACGAAGCGCCCAAGCACGGCTGGTCCGAGGAGCACGCCTTCTTGGCGAGCTCCGAACTGTGCGGCACCTGTCACGATGTGACGACGCCGCGCGAACGTGTCGACGACGACGGCAACGGAATGGGCGTGGGTTTCAACGAGCAGCGCACCTACTCCGAGTGGCGCGGCTCGGATTTCGCGGTTGCGGGCAGCGGATTTCGATCGTGCCAAGATTGCCACATGCCCAAGGTCGAGGATGCGGGCGGGTGCAAGACCTTCGACAACGAGGACAACGCCCATCCCACTGGGGCTCGACGTCACGATCTCGTGGGGGCGAATCGCTTCATGATCGGGCTCCTCAAAGAGGAGTACGGTAGCTCCGGCGCGGGAGAGGTGGGGGATATCTTCTTCGATCTTGCACTCGCACGCATCGACGAGCTTCTGGCGACCGCGGCCACCCTCGAGCTGGAAGCCCCAGCCTCGGTGGATTTGGGTGTGGGGCTCGACGCGGTACAGGTCCAGGTGACCAACAACACCGGCCACAAGTTGCCCACAGGGTATTCGGAGGGGCGCGTGATGTGGATCGAAATCGTGGCGCGTTACGAGGGCGAGGCGGTGTATTCGAGCGGCCGATGGAACCAGGCGACGGGTATCGAAGCGGATGCGCAGCTTCGGCGCTACGAGGCCGTCGCGGAGGACTCGGGCGACGGCAGCACCTTCCATCTGTTGCGCAACGATCGCTGGGTCGTGGACAATCGCTTGCCCCCACAGGGGCTGGCGGTGGGCGACGTCGAAACCGATCCGGTCGGCGACCGGTACACGCCCACGCCCGATGGAGTTTGGCCCCACTACGATACGGTTGCGTATCGGTGGCCCGCTTCGGATGCGGTGGTTCCCTCGGCAGGCGAGCCGCGCCTCGAGATCGAGGCGCGACTCCTCTACCTCATCAATACACCCCGCTACGTCGCGTTTCTCGATAGCGAAAATGTTACAAACAACGCTGGCGAACGACTCAAGGCGCTGTTTGACGCGAAGGGCGGTGCCGTGCCACTAGTGCTGGCCACGGCCAATCGCACGGTCATGATCGAGAGTTTCGGCGAAGGCGGGGACAGTGGCGGGGACAGTGACGGGGACAGTGGCGGGGAGACGACGACATCGGGGGCCGGTCCAACGGCCGGTCCAACGGGTGGCGCGACGGCCGGTCCGACAGCAGGTTCGGGGGCGTCCAACGGGGGGACGACGGGTGAGCCCGGCGGTTGCGCGTGCAGCAGCGGTGGCGAGGGTGGTCGGTGGTGGCTTCTGTCGTTGGGGTTCGCGCTGCGTCGGCGTCGTGGCGTGCGGCGTCGCAGATTCGCAAACTAGAACGCGCCCCCGAAGAGGCACCCGCAACAGCGCAAGAAGCGAGTATGTTCCGGGCTCACCGACTCGTCATGGACACCGCCTTTCGGCCCACAACACTAGGCCCGCTGCCGTGGCACCGGGCCTTTGTCACCGTCTTGCTATGCGCGGGCGCGGGCGCGGCGACGATGGGTTGGGAACGGCTGATCGTCAGCTTCGCCTCACCGGGTCCCCGCGGCATGGGGGCGCGTGCTCTCATCACGCTGTGGGCCGGGCATACCCTCGCTCTGCTCGTCGCGCTGAGTCTGTTGGCGGGCGCTCGCTTGCTGTGGAGCGTGGCCCGGCGGCGCTATTCTCAACCGGTCGCCGCGTGGTTTCCGGGGCTGCTGCTCGGCGGTGTGGCCACCGTCCCCTACTATCTCGTGGGCCAGGTCGCGGCCGCTGGCGCGTGGATCTCCGAGCAGACCTACGCTGCGTATATCCCCGCAGCGGCGGCGGGCACTGGGCTGGTAGCGACCACTCTCGTCGTGACCGCCGTGTACGGGTTCTCCGTTTTTCGTCGACGCTCAGGCTTGGCCGCAACGTCTGTGACCTGTGCGCTGGGCGTGGCCGGCCTCGCCCTCGGGTTCGTGGATCTCACGGTATTTCCGAGTCTGCATGCGGAGTTTCATCTTTTTGCTTTCGGTCTTCACGTCATGCTCATCGCGGCTGCGGTGGCCCGGTTGGGTCTACGCGCCTCTCGGCCGACCCGAGCCCTCACGCCTCGTGTGTTGCCTCTTGCGGCGGGGGTGACTGTCGTCGCTGGCGCCGTTGTCTGGCTGGGTATGACGGGCTCGGTCCGTTCTGAGCTGGTCTTGCGTTCCCCTAGCGGGGCGAACTGGATCCGGGCGCTAGGGACCGGTGCGACCGCGCGGCATCACTTGCGTCGCGCCCTAGCTGCTATCGACGCGTCGGCGCTTGGCACCGATGGCGTCGCGGGGGGCGACAATACGACACGCGAGGGCTTCGCGGCGGACCCGGCCTGGAACATCTTGTTCGTCACCGTCGACACCCTCCGAGCGGACGCGCTGCCCCCCGCCCGGCGGCCCGACGCGACCTATCTGAAAGGTGGCGAGACGCCGGTCCTCGACGCTCTGATCGCACGTTCGTATCGCTTCGATCGTGCCTATACCCAGGCGAGCGCGACCCACCGGTCGATGCCTCCCATGTTCCGATCCTTGGAGGCGTACGAGAACCCGGAACGCTTCGGGGTCTCACTCGGTGCCTCCATGGCTGATCTGGGCCATGTGACCTTGGCCGTGGTCAATAATTTTTTCATTGAGCCCCGCTATCGGCGAATACAACAGCTTCTCGACGGGTTTCAGCGCGTCGCGGTCTACAAGAAGAAGCGGATGAATGATCAGCAAGCGCTGGTCGAAGAGCTCCTCGACTCGACCCGTGGCCAGCCGTTTTTCGCCTGGGTGCACTACTACTGCCTGCACATGCCCGGCTACGCGGATCGCCAGCTCCAACGCAAAGATGGATCGTGGCGTGCACGCTATCGCCGCTCGCTCATGTGGCTCGATGGTCAGATGGGAGACCTCATCGGATACCTGGAGACCGCCGGCCTCGCCGAACACACGATCATCGTATTCACGGCGGACCACGGTGAGGGTCTGGGAGACAATCGCGTTCATACCCACGGGCCGACGGTCTTCGAAGAGGAGGTCCGTACGCCCCTCTTCATCCATATCCCCGGCAAAAGGGGGGCGTCGATCGCCGCTACGGTCGGCAATATCGACATCGTCCCCACGCTGCTTGAGCTGCTGGGCGCTCCGGCGGAACCGAGCCATCGCGGGCGTAGCCTCGTGCCATTGATGGCAGATCCCAGCCGCCCCTGGCCCCACGACTACTACGTCGAGAATCGAGACCGAAAGAGGATCGCGCTTGTCCGAGGGCGCGACAAACTTATCTGGGATCGAGAGGCAGACCTGTTCCTCCGTTTCGACCTTGAGCTCGATCCAGCAGAGGACAGCTCCCTGTACGGCCACGGCGATGCCCTCGATAGCGAACTTCTCACGGGCCTTGTCCGCAAAAACCCTGGGCTCTTCAAGGAAGAACTGGATAGCGAGCCCACGCAGCGACTGCTCGACAAAAAATGGGCGGAGCTCGCTGAAGCTAGGCCTAGAACAAGCGCAAAAAAAATCTGAATACTGTGAATTTACCTGAAAGTCCCCTTGTTCGTGTAGTTATGAGCAACAGCGAACACGCGCAACCGAGCGCAAAA
>JAZGFE010000161.1:0-5623 GCA_036479215.1 Nannocystaceae bacterium
GTCATCGGGAAGTAGCGGGTCTCGCTCCGCTGGCCGGCGCTGCGGATTCGGCCCACATCTTTGAGCTGTCTCACGCAGCGGTGCAGTTCACGTGAGGTCACACCGACCGCCAGCGCGAGCACCGACATCCGCTCGCCCGGCTTGTCGCAGATCACTTGATGCACTCGCTCCGCGAGTGCCCCCAGTTCAGCTCGGGTGCGTCGCTTGCCATACTTTCGCGCACCTGAGGATACCCTGCTCGTCGGGGTCTTTGTCGTCGCCGGTACACAAATCGAGGCGCGTTCTTTCCCGGAAAATGCGCGTTCGAGTGCGTCCGCTGCCGCTCGCCGTGTCGCCTCCACGTGCTCCTGTATCAGGTTTTCGATCTTCGCGGCCAGGCTCGCTATGGGCTGTTCCTTCGTATTCATGCCCTCCACATCCCACGACTCGATCGCCCCTTCAATCACCCCCCCTGAACGGTTACGAAAATTACCTGGGACGATGACGCTTCGAGCACGAAACGGCCGATTGACGGCAAAGGCGCGGAAGATCGGCATGGGCAAGGTGCGCCCTGACGAGTTCGTGCTCTTCGACACTCGGGCCAACCGCAAGAAGAACAAGGCCGGAGCTCAGCGGGTGACCGCGAACAGCATGACCGCCGAGTTTGTTGCGGTCGTCGATCTCGCCTTCGACCTCGACATGACGAAGGTTGTCGAGACGGTGAGCGTTGACCTGGGCACGCACTACGAAGATTCGTCGACTCCGGGCAGGGCGCTCCTCGGCAGACGGTCCCGCACGCCGATATCGCCCGAACTGTAAAGCTGGAGATCGAGCACCCCGTTTGTCCTGCCTATCCTCCGACATACTCTGACGTTCTCCGACGTGCTCCGACGTGCCCCGGCCCCGCTTTCTATTCCGCTGGCGGGGCGGGGCGCTCATTCGTAGAGGGTGTCGCAGGCCGATAACGTCCGAACTGTAAAGCTGGAGATCGCGTACCCCGTTTGTCCCGCCTATCCTCGTACTTCGACCTGGCTCCGACTGCGGCGATTCGTCGAGGAGAAAAAGCTCGCCGATGCGTGAGACTCCCATAAACCCGGACGCCCCGTTCCGCGACCTTCTCACCCGCTCTCGCGCGGAGGCTCAGCCGAGTCGCCGGTCCGAGGAGACAGGATGGCGACGCCTCGCGCCGCAGCGAGAGCAGCGGCCCGATGAAGGACACTCTTCGTCGGCCGGCTGATGCTGCTTGGTAAGCAGTTCCCCGACGGGTCTCGACAAGGAGCCCGCACACCGCGCGCGTCGGAATCCGGGGGCCTCGGGCCCACCCCTGGCGGGCGGCGTCGTGTCTGCGCGCTTTCGCCGGGATCGCTGCGGTCGTGGGCTCCGGACTGTCAAGGTGCAGGCGATCGATTCAAGCGCTAGCCGCCGGACTCCCTGACTGATGATTCCTCACCAGGACAATTGGCCAGTTGATCTCCGGCTCAGGGAGCGATCCAGGCCCCCCGCGGGTCGCCGCTCAACGGTGGACGCGACCGCCGAACGTGTGTCCACAAAACGGCGGCGCGGCGGGCAAGGATGGCGAGGTCTCGGCCCTCGTGTCGGTCGGCCGGAGTGACGAAGCGGATGGCGCTGTGCTGATGCTCGTGGTTGTACCATTCGACGAAATCCGCAACCCAAGTCTGTGCGGCATCCAGGGACGCAAAGGCGCCCGGGAATCCCGGGCGGTATTTGCAGATGCGGAAGATGGACTCAACGTAGGGGTTGTCGTCGCTGACGCGGGGGCGCGAGAAGGACTTGACGACACCCAGCTTCTCGAGCGTGGCCAACATATATGGTGGCACGCGCGCAATCGCACGACACCGACCCACCAACTCGCGCTTTTCACACCCCTGCGCGTCATTTCACACCCCTCCGCGCTCTCCGACCCGGCTCATGCTAGTTAAGGGCACCGAAGCTGCGGCGGTCCTGGAGGATGTCGACGAGTCGAACGCGGCTAGTGTTGTGCCGATACATGGCTGATGGCGATGCACAGACGCCCGCGGGCCTCCACGAGGTCGTGGGGGAAGTAGCCCCACCCGCCCGAGACGGGATGCAAAGGCATTCCTGGGAGGCGCGTGGGCTCTTGAACAGGCCTGCCACCCACTCGCGCTCGGCCTCCTCGCTCCACTCGCGCCCGATGACCGGGCAAATACGCTTGAACAGTCCGTCGGCCACCGTGTCGTGAAGTGGGTACGTGTAGCGACGCGGACTCGGTGCCCCCGCCCGTATGGCCTCGACGTACTTGTTCCACTGGCTGTCCTCGCGGCCCTGCATCGAGATGAACGACAGAGCCGGCCGCCCCACATCTTGAACGTGTCCGTCGCCGCACGACACTCCTCGAGGTCGAGCAAGTTGACCTCGTCGAAGATCGCGTACCCCGACTCGCCGCGCAGCGCGTTGGGGCGGCTGCCCGGGAGGATCGTGATCCGGTGGGCGCTGGCGAAGCGGATCGCCGTGACGAGGATCGATTTTTTGCCGTCCTTGAGCACCTGCTCTGCGCTACCCGCAAGCCCGGCCTCGAACACCCGGGAGAAGTTCCCGCAGTCGCGTGAATTGGGTTGCAACCGGAGGCTTCTCGAGCCCATCATTACTTTGATGTGGTCAGAACGCCACGGCCTGCTGTGCTGGGTGGACGCCCAGCCCTCGGAGCAAGTTTGTGCCACCGACCCCGACACGATTCATACGGTTGTCGGACTGATCGCCTCCAACCCGGAGCCGTTCCGCTGGTTGCGTCAATACAAGCAGGTGCGAGGCGCGGACAGAAAGGTCAAGCATGCCCGCCGACTCGAGTCGGCGATTGCACCACCTTGTAGGGTCCAGGGCATAGCGTGCACGGCGACCGCCGATGACTATAGACGCTACGGGGACCATCTGATGCCTTCGTTTCCGCACTCGCTGATGCACCGGGACGACTCCCGTTACCACGCGGTCGGGACGACGCATCCTGAATCGTTCGCACTCGCTGCGCCAACGTACGCCGCCAGCCTCCTGGTGATCGCAGCTTGGGCTAGAGCAATCGCTCACGGAGAAGGGCATGCCGTCGTAACACTGTTTGTTGACAGCCCGCCATTCGACGACGAGTCCGCAGGGTCCATGCGCCTGCTGCAACTCGTCGCTCAGCACGGCGAACTCGCCCATGCCGCGCACGGCAGCATCGCCCACGAGTCGGACAAGCTAGATGCGTACATCGGACGTGCGCCGACGGATCACGCGCTATCCAACCTGGTGGACTGGATCGCCCGCTCCGTGAATGCCGAACTCGATGGCCGGCGTTGGCTCATGGAAGGGGCGGAAGGCCGAACCGAGGAGCAAAGGCAAGCTATCGCGGCGCCGTTCGTTGCGCTACGGCGGCGAGGGTCATTCCGCGTGTTTGACGTTGGGAATCTCGCAAAACCGACTACGCCGCCGGTTTCACCGCCCCCAGCCTAGCCCACGCCAACGCCACGAGCCGTCCTTCAGGCTCCGCGGACGCCACATCACACCGGACACGGTTCATCCTTGACACCCGACAGGCTCCGATGGCCAGCTACCAGTGTGTCGAGCGACAACCCTTTTCAAGGCCACAGTCCGCGTGAAATTGTGTGGGTGCTCGGAGCGGGCTTCAGTCACGCGCTAGGTGGACCGCTCTTGCGGGATCTGCTTACCGACCGATCGTTCCACGAGCTGCAAACTCGGAATGGGCGTCTCGACCTCGTCTGCGTGTACAGCGTGGCTCGGGAGGGGAGAACAGCTCAAGCTGCTCATCGGCTCCATCTCGCTCGACCGATGGTGGGGGTGGCCCCCGCGTGCCGCCTCCGCGCACGCGCACGCTCGGCTTGGAACAGGTTCCGGTGTCCTCGAGGTTTCGCCCAACCTCAGCAGCGTCGCGTCCGGTGTGTCCCGAAGCAGCGCGTGCATCGCGAGCATCGCGGGCCTGAATATCCCTGCGCTGTTCAAGCAACACCGCGATGCGAGCGGGGTCGACGACGGCCTCGATGATCTTGAGTGGCCCTTCGCACCGCGGGCACCTCGTGAGGTCAACGGAGAAGACGCGGGCGAGGAGCCAACGCCAACTTATCCGTCTCGGTGTCGGTGGCACGTCGGAGTGGATTGCAGGGCGGTCGAAGCCGGCCTTCGGGTCGAGCAACGCGAGTTGCTCGATGTGGAGTTCGGCGTGAGGAGAGCGCTCGATGATGCGTGGGCGCAGATGAGACCACGCAGCGACTTGTCGCCCCGATAGCGAATCACATTGAAGTGAGGAGGGGACACAAGGGCTGAAAGTCGTGCAATCCTTTGACGGGGTGAGATTTCGGTCGAGGTTTTGCCGTAGCTCGTGGCTTGCTTGAACTCGATGCGTACGTTGCCGGTGTCGGTGCGGGAGATGGACTCAAGTGCGACGGGTGGACGGAGCATGTATTTGACCTAACGAGCGAGTCGTTGGTGGTCGCGTCCGTCGAAGGCAGGCGCAACGCGATGCCCGAAGGTTCATCGTGTCGCTTGCGTGGCCTGTGCCAATCTGCAGACAAGCGCGTACACCCTCGTGCACGGAGTCGTCGTCATCGGCGTCGTCGAGCCGTGTTTGGAACTCGGCGTCGAGTGAAGAGATGATGCGTTTGAGGTCGTGGACACTCCAGTCCGGCAAGGTGTAGAAGGAGTACATACTGGCGCAGTGGCCCCGTGAGTGGTCGCAGAAGCAGACACCGTCGAGCGCGAGCGAATGGACGCGCAAGTAGATCCCCAGGTCATATCTGCACCGCTGGACGACACCGAGTGAACCTGTGTGCAGATGTACTGTTCTTCATCTGGACTCGAGCTGACAGATAGCCTTGATAGCCTTGAGGCGGCGTCGTATTTCTTGTTCGAGCCGGGTACCCAAGGCGGTCATGACCTTTGCGAGCAGGGCCTTGTCGTAGCCGGGTCGTACGACGAGAGCGAGCATCACTCAGATACGCAACCCCATTTTCCGTTGCAGGCGGTGCCGACGTTGGACAGCTCCGCACCGGAACTGGTGACGTAGGGCGCATTCGTCGGATCGAAGCTATGTTGGCATAGGTCACATCCACTCCCGTCCGCGATCCCGTCAAAGTCATCGTCACTGCGGCCTTTTCCCCCCCTCTGCCCGCGGGGCGCATCCCCGCCGCGCGGTCAAGCACTCGGCCTGAGCGTCACTTTAGCCATTCGCTCGCCACCGTGAGGATCGCCTTTGCCAGGGCGGTCCTCATTCGTTGGTTGCCTCCATTTCCCTACGACCGACTCCCCGTCGATTCGACGAGGGTGTCAGATTTTTTGTGTATGAGGCAAACGGGGTCAGGAGGAGGAATGTTTTGTTTAGAGGTGGAGCGAGGCTGTGGAGGGATGTGTAGTTTTGGGTGGGGTATTTATTCTAGTTATGAACTCGTGGCGGGTGGGAGGCACGTCGTCTCCGTGACGCCGGCAGAAGCTGTGGTGGAGGCCGGCGGCAGCGAGGAGCTTGGCGGGCATCGTTGCGAGCGGAAGCCTGCATGGCGCGGCCGGGAGGTGGAGCGCGACGGCCATGGCGCGGATAGGACGGTCACGTCAAAGGTGGGCCAGTCGTCGGGCTCAAAGCAATCCATGGCGAGTTTGGATGGGCGTCGCGCCTACGTCAAAC
>JAZGFE010000162.1:0-13701 GCA_036479215.1 Nannocystaceae bacterium
GACGACGACGACGACGACGACGACGACGACGACGACGACGACGACGACGACGATGGAGACGACAACGACGCAGCAGAGGTCTGCGAAGATGGGGCGCGCGATGTCCCCGGCCCGAGATTGTTGCGGCGCCTGACATCAAGGGAATTTGAAGCCACGATTCGCGATGCTTTCGACCTCGATGGGGCGGATTGGGCGGGGGCTGCGCTTCCTCCCGATTCAGCCGCTTTCAACGGTTTTACCAATAATGCGGCTCGGTTGAGAGTGAACGACACCTATGCTGGAGCGTTGCTGGGCGTGGCGACGGGTATCGCCGATATGGTGGCAGCTGCGGATAGGCTGGCCACCGTGCTGCCGTGTGCGCCCACTGGGGACCAAAGCTGCGCCGAGACGTACCTGCAACGGTTCGGGCGGCGTCTCTATCGGCGTCCGCTCTCCGCCACCGAGCGCGACCGATATCTTGATCTCTATGTGACCGTCATGGAGAAAAATACCTTCGCCGAATGGGTGAAATGGACCACCGTTGGCCTGATCCAGTCGCCGCACACCATGTATCGTTCGGAGATCGGAACGGATGGAGATGGCGATCTATATGATCTGACGGCGTACGAAATCGCTACGGCGCTGGCCTTCACCTTCACTGGACGCCCGCCCAGTGATGCGCTACTGGACGCGGCCGCTTCAGGTCAACTCGACTCCGCATCTGCGATCGCGTTGGCAGCAACCGAGCTTATCAACTCATCGACACACTTTCGGGACCAAGTGCGCCTGTTCGGGCGCCAGTGGTTGGCGCTGACGCCGTTGACCAACCTGCAGAAGGACCCGCAGATGTTTCCCTTCTTCACATCGCAGGTGCGCGAGTCGATGCTCGTCGAGGCGGAGACCTTGGTGTGGGAGGTCTTCAACGCGGGCGATGCTGGCGCGGACCGCTTGTTCGATTGGCCCTATTCGTATCTCGACGTCACGCTCGCCCAGTATTATGGCTATGGGGACGCGACCGGCGTCGCGTTCGAGGAGACGCCTCGACCCGAGGGATGGGGCCTCGGACTTCTGGGACTGGGGCCCGTGTTGGCCGTGACCGCCAACAATCTGGCCACCTCCCCAACGCAACGCGGGAGTCTCGTGCGGTCGAAGTTTCTGTGCGACCCGCCCCCTCCGCCACCGCAGGCGGTCGTTGTGCCCGAGTGGACAGAAAGCGAGACGACCCGCGAGCGCTACGAGATGCACGTCTCCGACCCCGATTGCGCGGCCTGTCATCTGCTGATGGACCCTATCGGTTTTGGTCTCGAACACATGGATCCGGCGGGGCGTTACCGGGCGAAGGAGGGCGCGTTCGACATTGATGATACCGGACAGATTTTCGCCACATCGCTCGGTGACCTCGATTTCGAGGGAGCGGACGCACTGGGACGCCACATGGCGAGTTTGCCCGAGGCCTCGTATTGCTTCGCGTCCTATCTGGCGAGCTTCGCTTTCGGTGTGGGCGATGAGCAGAGCGAGTGTATGATCAACAGCGTGGCCGACGACCTGGTCGACGGCGGACCGGGATTGATCGATTTTTATGTGGCGCTCACCCAGACACCGCACTTTCGCCACCGCACCGCGGAATGAATCCTCGACGCGGTGCGGCGTGCTGATGAGGCCAGCCGGGTTGCTCCAGCTGGTCTGGTGGCGTCGGCGAGTCGATTGAGATGTTCGCCCCGTTCGCCTGCGCGGCCGTGATCGTGGGAGGCTTGGCCCCCGCGGAGCTTGCGGGGATTCAGCGCGCACCGCAGCTTGGGTCGCATGCTGGCATTGAACCCGTGGCGGGCGATTCCGGGGATTCGCTCTCCGAGCGGATTTACATGGGGGAACGAGCGTCTGGCTGTGAGTGGCCCCAGGTTGTGGCGGTCCGTCGAGGCACACTTTTGTGCACAGGTACGTTGGTGCATCCCCGGATTGTTCTGTATGCCGCGCATTGCGGTGGGGGGCACATGCTGATTCGGTTCGGCAACATTCCGACTGCGGGAGGTCACAAGATCGACGCTCAGTGCGTGGCGAACCCCGACTATGATGGTACGGCGGCGACCGATTGGGCGTATTGTGTGCTCGATAGTGAGGTCCTTCGCGTCCCCGTTTCTCCGGTAGCTGTGGGCTGCGAGCTCGACGAGGTAGGTGAGGGCACCGAGGTCGTGCTGGTGGGTTATGGTGCCGATTCCGGTACAACGCACGATCCCGAGGGGGCCGGCTACAAGCGCTACGGTTCGTCGCGTATTGTGGGCATGTCGGATGACGGTGTCCTCCAGGTCGGGCACAGTCCGGCGGGGGGCTGCAAGGGCGACTCGGGGGGGCCGGCTTTGATCCGGCTCCCGGACGGAACCTGGCGCACGGTCGCCGGGCTTTCCCAGTTGCATGGTAGCGATTGTGGCGGGGATACGAGTTACTTCTTGGCGTCTCGCGCCGCCGAGTGGGTGGAGCGGGATTCTGGGGTCGATATCACGCCCTGCTTCGACTTCGATGGCGTGTGGGCGCCGACGCCCGCCTGCAGGGGGTTCTTGCGCGGAACCGATGTCCCCGGGAAAGGGAGCTGGAGCGCGTGGTGTGAAGAAACCGATCGGGGCGAATGGTCGGAGAGTTGTGGATCCGCCTTTGGTGAAGGCTCACAAGACGATGGCGCAGGCGATCCCGAAAGCCCAGGCGGCACAGCACAGAGCGAAATGCTGGTGCCGAGTACCGGGGGAGACGCCTCGGAGGCGGATCTGGGGGCCGAGCCGCCCGTCGCCGGTGCGTGCGCTTGTGTGGCGTCGGGGACCGATCATGATGGCCGCGCAGGGTTGTGTTGGTTGGGGTTGGCTTGGTTGGGATTGTGTGGCCTGCGGATGTCGCGACGAGGACGCTCGTGGCAGAGGCGACGCGCTGGCGGGGGCGGTTCGATCGAATAGCGGGGGCGTCCTGATCTCCCCGCGGCCCCAAAAACGAGGTCCGGCGGGCTCGTGCACCACCGGACCTCGGGCGTCCGCAAAACCCTGCGGGCCGACCTATCTAGTTCCCTTCGCCGTCGTCGCTTACGCCGGGCTCTTCGCTGTCATTCTCGCCCGAACTCCCATCATCGTCCCCGTCTTGACTATCGGAGGTTTCGTCGGCGGAGGCTTCACCATCGGAGTCATCGGAGTCATCGGATTCGCCATCGGATTCGCCGTCGGATTCGCCGTCGGATTCGCCGTCGGATTCGCCGTCGGGTTCGCCGTTGGATTCGCCGTCGGATTCGCCGTCGGATTCGCCGTCGGATTCGCTTTCGGACTCGCCGTCGGATTTGCCGTCGGATTCGCCGTCGGATTCGGACTCGCTATCGGATTCGGACTCGCCATCGGATTCGGACTCGCTATCGGACTCGGACTCGCCATCGGATTCGGACTCGCCATCGGATTCGGACTCGCTATCGGACTCGCTATCGGACTCGTCATTGGAGTCATCCGATTCGCTGTCCGATTCGTCCCAGCTGGCATCGTCTTCGGCGCTCACGACCTTGCCGTCTCCGCTGACGGACACGCGGAGCACATTCTGGTCGACAAGCACCCGTACCTTGATGGCGCTATTTTCGATTTCGGCCCGAAATGCCGTGCCCTCGGCGTGGCGCTCGGCGATGTCCAGTGCATCCCATAAACTGATGGTGACACCAGTTGCACTTTCACCGGCGGCGGCAGCCCGGATGGACACCTCGAAGATCTCTCCACTCGCCGCGTCGATTTTGAGGTCACCCACGTTCGCGGCATCGTAGATTGCAATGGCGTAGTGGAGGCGCTCCGCACCGTGCTCAAGCCTAGCGTCGATCACCGCGCCAGGAAACTGCTCCACCGACAGGTCCATCGCCTGTCGCACGGTGACCTTGGCAGTGGCGAGGTCTTCGCTGAGGCCCGCGATCGCCTTCTGATCTGTGGTGTCAGCGCTGTCGACGGCGCCGCATCCCACCAGGGGGGTCGCACACAGGAGGAGCACGGCGGACAGGCGGAGGACGCTCAGCTTGATCTGGTTATGCATCATGTTCTTTCTCGGGCTCGTTCCGTCCCGCTCTGTCCTAGTGGCGGCTGCGGTCCTTCGATTACATGGCGTCGCTCTTTACGTTGTGGAAGCTCGCTACCGGCGCGCGGGCACATGTGCGTCGGTGGGCGACGATGGTTGTCGCGGCGGCACGATGACCCACCAATCGCCTTGCGGAGCCGGGAAGGTGGGTACGACGACGGTTCTGTGGTCCCGTTGCACGGTGCGAGCCCACGGCCACGCGTTGTCTCGTGGCGGATCACGCAGCAGCCACTCGACGCGCGCCGGCTCGATCGATGCGGCCGGGTCGCGAATCTGGGCGAAAGCGGCATTGAGGCGTACCGCTGCAGATGGATCCTCGACGGACAGCCACGTGAGTCGAGCCATGGGGATGGGTCCGAGATCGGCGAGCCAGACCGTGGCGTAGGCGGCACTGGCTCGCACGCGTGCAGATGGGTCCGCGAGCATGACGTCGAGCAGGCCCGCCTCCTCGCAACGTCCCGCGGCGAGAGCCGTGCAGCTGCGCGTTCCCGGGTTCGCGCTGGCCGAGAGTGCTGCGAGCCGTAGGTGCCTGCGCTCCCGTGCTTCGCCGGTCGCTGTTGCTTGCATCGTCAAGATGCCGAGGCAGCTGACATCCGTGTGGGGGTGTTCGGAGTAGGACCCCACTTCTGCCCAGGTGGCGGGATCCCACGGTGTGCTCGTTGGCTGTGCGTTCGCCAGTGCCATCAAGATGGGGGCGGTAAGGGTCTCGGGATGTCGCTGTCGAACGAGATCGGCGCCTCGTCCCCACAACCATGGGGGTAACGGACGACTCACCAGTTGGGTGAGCGCCTCGTTGCGGCGGCGGGCATCGGGGTCCGCCAACGCTTGTCGCCACTGGGCACGTGTTTTCATCGAGGGTAGGACGCGTGGCTCGTCCCGTAGGGCGTCGGGCTGGTGCGCGCGGATGACAATATCCACTTCGGCGGCGAGGTCCGGGGCCAGCCCGCGTCCGTATGCACGCTCGAGTGCCGGCCGCGCCGCGGATCCGAGTCCGAACAGTGCCACAAGCGCTGCGTTCCGGGTCGTGGGAGCCTCGAGGCGCAGGATCAGCTCCTCGATGAATGGGTCGGTTGGCGCCCGTCGCAGTCCGAGAAGATGGGCGACCTCATCGCGCTGCAGCCCGCCGGGAGGATCATCGAGCGCGCGAATCAGGTAGGGCTCGGCGGCGGGAGTCGGCAGGTTGGAGAAACCGCGCAAGAGATTCCGTGCCAGCCGGCTGTCGCCACCCCTATCGAGCGCGCGTCCCATGGCCGCGAGGACTCGCGGGTCGCGAAGTCGGTCGAGCGCCTGTGCCGTGGCTTCCCGCACCGCAGGGTCGGCGTCCTCCAAGAGTCGGACCAGCGTCAGCGCTCCGCTACCCGGCCCCAGTTGGCCGATGGCGCGGACTGCGCTCCTGCGCACCGAGGCCACCGGGTCGGCGAGCTTGTTCATCAACTCGGATCGCGCCGTGTCTCTGAGCTCATCGGAGAAGTGCGTGAGTCCGATGCGTTGTGCTGCGTGGCTTCGGATCGACCCATCACGATGGCGCAACGCGGAGAATAGAACCCGCGCCTGGCTGATGTCTGGCTGCAGCGCAAGCACCTTTAGTGCGACCATACGAAGGAGCAGGCTGTGCCCTTTGCTCCATGCGATGTGGGCGGCAGGGATACACGCCACCAGCTCGCGTTGGAGGCAGAGTTCGAGGGCTGCTTGACGAACGTCATCCGCCGGATCGAGCGCGGCCTTGATCACGAGGGGCTCGATCACCGGAGAAGCGTACTGTGCGAGCTCTCGGAGGGCGGCGTGCCGGGCGGGCAGAGGGGTGTCGGCATCGTTCAAGCGCGCAGAAATGGCGTCGAGCTCGGTGGGCCATCGGGGCCATTTTTCTTGGACCGACGCGGAAGCGGGTGCCGACAAGGCGACTAGAAAGGACGGCAGGAGCACACCGACACGAAGGCGTTTCATAGGATTTCGTCCGCGGACGCTGCGAGTGTACCCGCCCTTCGACCGTCACCGCGTTGCTTCGTCTGGTCACAAGCGGGTCCCCATCGAGACCGAGGCTGGGCGGGTGGGTCTCGGCGCTGTTCGGCGACGACGGGCGGTCGCGTGGGGAGGCGTTGTCCGTGGAGGCGTGGCGCGTGGAGGCGTCGCGGTCGCCACGCTGCCATGGACACCAGCCGCGGTGCGGCGTCATTGTCGTCACGTTTGGGGTGACGAACCAGCAGGTTTCGATAGCCGGGCGAGCGTGATAGGTTCGCGGCCGTGATCGTGGTTGACCCGTGGCATTGGCTCGAGTCCGAGGGCGCGCTTCCGGAAGCTCCTCCGCAGCTTCGCACCAAGGCGCTGGCGGTAGCCCAGTGTATCGAGTACGGGGGTCCGCTGTCGGTCCACTCAGGTCGCGAAACACTGATTCGCTGCCGGCGTCGTCCCCACGGGCGCGTTTGCTCCGGCTTTTTGTGGGTGGTGAAGACCCAAGCCGACGAGATCCATGCGTTTTGTCCCACTTGTGGGAAGGACGAGTTTCTGATCCACAACTGGCAAGACACACTTTGGGCCGCCGGGCCGATGGAGCCGTTGCCTCTCGAGGAAGTGGGCGCGGGCGGTGAGGGAGTCGACGAGACCGGGCGTGCGAACGAGCCATTGTTCGAGCAACGTCTTCGTAAGGCTCTCGATCCGCTTCAAAGCCCCGTGCCGCTGGCGTCGCTTCTGCTGATGATCGAGGCAGCGGATAAGCCCGCAGAGGTGGTCCAGACCGTGATGCGTCGAGCCAAGACCGTAGATGCTCGTCTCTTGCGAGATTTCTTGCGTGCGTTGATGGACGCATGGCATGCGAAGAAACAACGCATGCCGGCGGTTTCGAGGGTGAACGAGCGGCCCGGCGGCGAAGACCTCGCCACGCCCATGCCGGGTCGACACGCTCGGCGTGTTCGCACCAGTCACGTCGCGGTCTCCCACGGCGCACAGTGTCTGTGCGGGAGTGGCAAGCCGCGGTTGCGCTGTTGTTTCCTCAACTAGGCGAACCGTCGGCCGCTGCGGCGGGTTTGCTGTCGTCCCGGGCCTCGCGGATGCCCTGGAGGAGTGAGCGTGCCGCCTCGCGGGTGGCCGGGGTGGCCTCGCTGTCGTCGATCATCTTGATGAGCCACGGGTCGACCTCAACTCGTACCTGTTCCGAGGTCGCCCGGATTTGGCCCATCGACTGCAATGTCTTGATCGCGTAGGTCTCACGCGGCATGAGCAAGTCTTGGCGGTCGATTCGCTGATCGGGGCTCGTGTGTATCGATATTGAGCCACACAAGTTCGTCCGGTCTTCTACAGCAAGTGTATCGTAGGCGTGGATCAGCGCGAGGTTCGACGCTTCGTCGGCCAGGATGCCGAGGCTGTGGACGATGGCGCACTTGAGATCGAAAGATGCTGCGGGGAGACGTGACTCGAGGAGGCCTACCCCAGCCCGACCACCTCGCTGATCGCGATGCTGCGCGATGGCCCACGCGGCCATGCGTGAGCTCGCGGGGTCGCGGTGGTACAAGGCGCGTTCGAGGACCGGCAGGGAGCCTAGCTGCTGGACGTACCCGAGGGCCCAGACCAGCCGCGTGTCGATTTCTTCGTCTGCGTCCAGTTGGCGCGCGAGTTCGGACTGGACTTTCGCGGCGGATGGGCGATGTTGAAGTCGCGCGAGCGCAAGCATGGCCTCACGCCTGAGCGGCTCGCCACCACGTCCGTACGCGTCGAGGAGAGGGGGGACCATGCGTTGTCGACGTTTAATGTCCGCGTGGCGTCCGATGGCCCACGCGCTCCAGGCCGCGATCTCATCGTCGCGTTGGAGCGCGTCAAACAGTGCGGGCAGGACTTCGTGTTCGCGGCGGATCGAGAGCGCCACGATGGCCGCTCGGCGCTTTTGCATGCGAGCTTCGTCGCTCCCGCGCAGTGCGGAAACATGTCGTCCGACCAGCTTGTAGTAGTGCTCGAAGTCGTGGTTCGCCACGTTGAACAGCGCGTAGGTGACGCAGACGCACGCCACCACTGAGAACGGAAAGGAGATATCGGAGCGGAGCATGGTCGCTGCCACGCCATCAATGTCGGGTTCGTTGTCCCGCAGGTGTTGCGGCGCGCGTTGTTGTTTGGAGAGGTGGGTTCGGCGGAACGAACCTCGGAACAGCACTTCGTCCAGCCAAAGGGCGTCGACGATGGCGACGAAGAGCAGCGCCAGGTAGTAGGCCGCGCGCAGCGTCGATTCCATGGCTTCGGTTTCGGGAACGGCGCGGATGGCCGCGGCCACGATGGTTGCGGTGAACAGGCCGCCGACGTTGGCCAGGACGACTGCCGCCCAAAGCTTGATGGCGACGGGGATGCGCTTGTTGCGGCCGTAGCCCTTGGGGGGAATGGGGGACATGGGGTGTCTCGACCTTTCAGCGCCGATCTCGGGGTCCGGAACAGGGAAGGTAGGGTACAAGACCGCGTGGTGCTCCCGGGGTTCCCGGTCGAACCTGCCGTTTTCTGGATCCCGGTAGGGCGATGCCCTAGCGTGCGAACCATGCACAGCGTCGCCCGCATCGCCCCGGCGGAGGACGTCGACGTGGGCTGGGAGCCCGTGGGTGCGCAGCCGGTCCACCTGCCCGGACATGCGCAAAAAACGCCCACACCCTGCCCCTCGGCGAAACACAGGTGGTGGCGCTCGCTCCTGCCCGTTCTCGCGGTCGGCGAGACACTGGCCATGTTCATCGCGGCCGCCTCCACCGCCGCCTGGCTCGCCGGGGCCTACGAGCGCGGTCTGGCAGATGAGCGGACGTTTCCGGGCGTGCGTCTCCACGGGGCGTCCGCGGGCAAACTCGACTTTGGGCAGATGTTTGATGTGGCGGAACGTGCGGCGCAGCGCCAACTCGATCAGCCCATCGATCTGCGAGCCGGTGGCATGGGGGTGCGGGCGACCGCGCGCCAGCTCGGGGCGCAACCCCAGCCGGCGGCGTCGGCCGCTGCAGCCCATCGCGTCGGTCGCTCGGGTCTCGTCTTTCGCGACCTCCGCGAGCGGGCGCGAGCGCGTCGCGGCCAGATCGACGTGCGCGGCGGCTTCCTCTTCGACGAGCCCACTGCGTTGGAGTTGCTGCTCGAATTGGCGCCCCGGGTGGAGCGGCCATCGCTGCCGACGCGCTTGATCGCGGCGGAACGGCGGCTCGTTCCAGCAGTCCGCGGAACGACCTTGCTCCCCTACGACTCGCTGTCGAATGTCGCGATCGGGCTGGCCTCTCGAGCGCGGGAGATCGATCTTGCCGTGCAGGCCAAAGCCGCGGTTGACGACCCATTGGCCGCCCGGGTCGACGCACGGGATGTGAGCACATTGCTGGGCACATTCTCAACGCCTTACTCCATGGGCAAAGAGCGTAGCGATCGCACGCACAACCTTAAAGTGGGCGCTGCCTCCCTCGAGAACTTCGTCTTACAGCCTGGGCAGACCTTTTCCTTCAACGAGGTGGTGGGGGACCGGAGCGCAGACGCAGGCTACCGCTACGCGGCGGGCTTGGCGGGTGGGGAGGTCGTAGACGTGCTCGGCGGCGGTATCTGCCAGATTTCCTCGACACTGTTCGGAGCCGCCTTCTTTGCCGGACTCGAGCTGGTGAGCGCGCGCCCCCACAGCCGTCCGTCTTCCTACGTGGATATGGGTCTCGATTCCACTGTGGTGTACCCGACCGTCGATATGCGCCTGCGCAATCCTTACGATCACCCCGTGGTGTTCCACATGACCGTCCGCCAAGGGCACGTTCGGGCCGAGATACTGGGGCGGGAACGCGGATTCCAAATCGCGTTCGAGCGCGAAGTCACCGAGGTATTGCCCTATCGGACCGTGTACCGCGACGACGATCGTCTGCAAATCGGGAGTGAGGTGGTCGTTCAACGGGGGATGCGAGGATTTGAGATGACGCGGATTCGCGAGCGACTGCGGGCGGGTGAGCGCGTGTCGGTGGAGAAATGGCCGTTGCGCTACCCGCCTACGAGGAGGATCGTGCGTCGGGGTACCAGCGCGGCGGGTGAGGTGCCCAAGGCAACGTCGCCGCGACCGTTTCGGGATCCCGTGAAGGGATTGCGGATCGTGCAGTGAAGCCCCTCGGAGCCCCTCGGGGGGCGGCTGAACAGCTCGAGGGATCGGCGGGGGCAGGTGGGGACGCACTCCCGCCGCGCGCTCGCGTGGGAGTGCGTGCCATTCGTGCATCGCTCGTGCATCGTTCGTGCTTCGGGTGACTCTCGGACTTTCGCCGGTTGGGGGGGCGAAGTCGCGGTGCCCCGGTTCGCGCCGGAGGTAGAGGCGTCCGGATTCGCGCGGGAGGTCGCGGCGATCTTGTCGTTTTTTTTGGCGTCGGGGAAGCTTGCCGTAGTGCTGGGTCTCCTGCCCCCGGAGTCCCCCATGCGAGAGATGCACAAGTGGAAAGACAAGGTCGAATTTTCCCTCGACAACCGTCAGATCTTCTTCCTGTTCTTCGGCCTGTCCGTCGTCGGATGTTTCGTTTTCGCCCTCGGGCTGATGACGGGACGCCGGGTGGACTGGGATGCGAAAACGGAGGTTTCTGCGCTCACCGATGACTCGCTCGATCTCTTGGCGAGCGAGCTGGGTAGCGAACATGCGCCGTTCACCTTCCCATCGGGACTACGGGCATCTACCGCCTCTCAGCTCGCGAGTACGCGTGATCCGAGCATCGCCCCGCGCGATGCGGAGACGCTGGAGGCGGAGGCGAACGTCAAGCCCGCATCCGCTACGCCTTCCAAGTCCAAGCGAGGCCCGGCCGACAAGGGCTCCGCGACCCGCAAAGGCGCGGGAGGCAAGGGGGCCGCGAACAAGCGCGGGGTGAACAAAAAGCCAACCGCAAGCAGGGTCGCTGCAGCGAGATCGGGCGCGACCACAGACAAGAAATCGAAGAAGAAGGCCGCGACCGCCAAGACCTCCAAGGTGACAAAGAAGCTCCTGGCCAGCGGCAACAAGAGTGCGGCAGAGCAAGGAGCGGCGAAGGCATTCCGGGGTACCAAACGATTCACGTTGCAGATGAAGGCCTTCTCGCGCCGTGCGGAGGCCGATAAGTTCGTGGTCAAGTTGCGCCGAAACGGCCACGATATTCGCATCGAGGAACATGAGGTCCGGGGCCGCAAGTGGTATCGGGTGCGCCTGGGTTCGTTCACAAATTGGGATGAAGCGTTGGCTGCCAAGAACGATTTTGAGTCTGCGGAGCACGTGATCGCCTACGTGGTCAGCCAGTAGCGGGGCTGGCCCCGTAACTTCCTGATGGAACCTCGTAGCGCGCCGCCGCGCTACCGCAGAGCGGCTAGGCAACCAGCGCATGACGCTGCACGGACTCATGAAGCGCTATCGGATGTTGAGTACCGGACCAAGAAGGGCAGTTGTCGTCATGCAGGTCGTCATGCAGGTCGTCATGCGTCGCGTCTCGCTATGCGAGAGGTCTACTGCATCTTCGACTGGGGTGCGCGGCCCGGTGGCACCTCCGGCACTCCCGGCACCTTCCGCTGACCCGAAACCCAGACCCATCGGGTAGGTGGGGAACTCTCCCCGGTTCTCCCTGGTTCTCCCTGGTTCTCCCTGGTTCTCCCTGGTTCTCCCTGGTTCTCGATGGTGTGTGCGGGGCAAGGGGGTCGAGAGGCGCGGCATCTGAGAGCGCCGAGGCCAGGTTGACCATGTCCTTCGTGCGGTGCTAGCGTGGAGAACGAGGCTACAGATGGGTACGCCAGTCAAAACGCTGTGGTTGTCGGCTCTCCTGGTGGGCGTGGATGAAGCAACGCACAAAATGCGATTCGGTGGTCGCCGGTACATGCGGCGAGCTGACAGACTTGCCCTAGTGACGGAGATGGCTCCGCGTTTCGCTACTCCCACCAGGGAGGGGCGCCATCCGAGGACCGTGGCGCCGTGCGAATGGCGTCGTCGGTACTCGCACGGATCCTAGATACCGCGCTCTGCGCGGGTGCATGACGTCGGGTGCATGACGTCGGGTGCATGACGTCGGGTGCATAGAATTCGCATCGCGCCACCCTCGTGGTGACCGGATGGGTCCGTACTTTCCCTCGATGTCTAGCGACAGCGGAGATAGACTGTGGGCGCGCTGCGGTGGATTTTTTCACTACGACGTACGCGCTGGCAATAGAGGTGAACGATGAACACACCGAAAAAAAATCGCATTCATGCTCACGTTGTTCGCGTCGGGGAGTGTCTCCGCAAAGGAGATCACCTTGACATCGTCGGCAACCGCGGGGGACCCGGGCGACACCATCACTTTCGAGTACTCCGTGACGGACGACGGTGTCAAAGGCAAAGCGGTGATGATCGACGGTAAAGAACTCGAGTGGGGCAGCTCGTATACGTGGACGGCTATTTCTGGCACACACGTATTCTATGTGCTGGTCATCCTGACCAGCGGCGACCCAATGGAAGAGAAGTACATTGCCGTCGAGATCTCCGGCAACGAGGGCGGTCTCAAGCATCCGGGCATCTACAACTCTCAGCGCGAGTTGGACGAGATCAAAGACAACGTCAACGGACCTGACGATCATCCGATGAAGCTCGGTTGGGAGCAGATGAGCAACTGGAAGAGCACTGAAAAAACGGACAACCTAGAGTATGCGAGTCTCGCCTGGAAACCCCACGCTGTCAAGATTCTGAACCCGAAGATCGCCGACCAGAAGGAGAGCCTCCTGGCAGATATGCGCTCGGCATATGCCCACGCGCTGTCCTGGGTCGTGACAGGTGACCAGGCCCATGCAGACAAGGCGATCGAGATCGACAACGCATGGGGTGCGATCTATGAAGGCATGGAATGTCCCGACTACTACAAACACCTATACGGCTCGTGGGTGGGGCACATGGCGGTGATGGGAGCGGAGATTATTCGACATTACGAGCGCGAGGGCGAGTTGGCGGGTTGGGCAGAAGACGACATCAAGCAATACGCGGACAGTGTCGTGCGCGACCTCGAAGTCAACTCGTTGTCCTGGGAAGGGAGTCGCGGCTACTATGTGGGCCACAATCAGCCAGCGGCCATCGCTCGTTCACGCATCGCTCTGGGAATATTCCTTGATGACAGAGCACTCGTTGACTCGGGTCTGTACCTGCTGTTCGACAAGATTTACGACGGGAAGGAGGAGATCAAGGAGATCCACGGCCACTACGTCAACTTGGTCGGACTGTCGATAGCGAAGACTGGGGATGTGATGGAGTTCAACCGTGGCGGCGGGGATGCAGGACACGGTACGGGCACGCTCAACGCATTGGTACACGCGGCAGAGATCCTCCGGCATCAGAAGGTCGCCAGTGAGTACGAGTTCTGGGTCCCGGCCTTCAGGTTCAGGTGGCAACTACGCTGACACAGGGGGCTCGAGTTGGAAATATCTGGCTACGACGTTCGTGTTGACAATATGGGCTGCGGATCTAACTCTGTTCCGGTGTATTGGGTGTATTTTTCGAGGACTCTGATCGAGACGACTCTTCGGGGCCTGGCATAGATGTCTGGACGGAGGACGGACCGGCCGTGGACCCATCATAGGACGGTCCCGCCCTAGGCCTAGAACAAGCGCAAAAAAAATCTGAATACTGTGAATTTACCTGAAAGTCCCCTTGTTCGTGTAGTTATGAGCAACAGCGAACACGCGCAACCGAGCGCAAAAGGCACTTTCAGGTGA
>JAZGFE010000163.1:0-83949 GCA_036479215.1 Nannocystaceae bacterium
GTCTTGCTACTCCTCTGGTTTTCCACAAATGGAACATTCGAATCCCAGCTAGCGACACCTCCGCTCCGACCCTGGTATGCACACAAGTCCGGCCTTTGCTTTGCGGATGTACTACGTTGCGCTCAGCGAGTCTTTGTCGGTACCGACGTTTTGGATCTGGCCCATGATTTCAAGGACTTATGCCAGCCCATCCCCATCCGCCCTCCGTGCCCGAATTCCGGCGAATCGACGGCAGCATAAGGGCGAAACACGAGTCCGACGCAGCGATGAAGAAAGTGCGCTCACGTTTGCTGGAGGACGGCACGCCTGCCCACAGTTTCCGGACATTGCTCAGCTCGCTCAGCGGGATCGTCCGCAACACGTGCCAACCGAAAGGAGGTGAAGAATCAACTTCGTTCGAACTCACAACGACACCGAACGCGTCCCAGAGTCGCGCGCTCGAGCTGCTTTCGACGATCACCTTGTAGATAGAGCCGCATCGCCAAAACCCGTCGAAGTGCCCACAATCATGGGTGTTTTCTAAGTCTGGGCCTGGAACTTCAGCCTAGAGTTCGACGCCAGCGAAATAGAACTGGCGCACACAAGCTCGTCGTCCGTGCTCGTCGGTGCCGGGGTTGGGGCCGATGTCCGTGATTGCCTCGTCGGCGGGGGTGAGACCGGATTCGACGAGGGGCTCCAATGAGTCGAGATAGCGTGCTTCGCTGCGTCCCGACGCGTCGCGTATGTCGATGCGATCGAGCCCGTCTCGGGCGAGTGCCAGCAGGCGCTTGCACAGCTTGTGTACCCGCGGCGACTTGAGTCCGTATCGGCGTGCCTCTTCCCACAGTTCGAGGCGTTGGGCGAAGTCGAGGCCTGCGAGCAGGCTGGAGGCTTCCTCGAGCGCGTCCTCGTCGCAGAGAAGACCCTTGGCGAAGGCTGGAACGGCGCAGAGGTATTTCGAGCTCACCGAGTCCGCGCCGCGGATTTCGAGGTAGGGCTTGAGTCGGACCTCGGGAAAGAGGGTACTGAGGTGTAGCTCCCAGTCGGTACGGGATGCGCGATGAAGCGTTTGGTCGACGTCCCTGAAGCCGCGCTGCATGAAGGTTCGAAAAGGTGCGTGGTGGGGATGGTAAACGTTGCCGCGTTTGACGAAGAACATGGGCACGTCGAGGGCCCAATCGACGTAGTGCTCGTAGCTGAATCCGGCGTCGTTCATCGCAAACCCCAGCAGTCCACAGCGAGCGGGATCCACGTCGCTCCACACAGCCGAGCGTGTCGAAACATAGGAGACGTCACGTCCTTCTCGGTACGGCGAGTTGGCGAAGACGGCCGTGACCAGCGACGAACTCTCCAGCGCCAGCTTGAGGCGCCGACCACACTGCTGTTCGTCGGCGTAGTCGAAGTTCGCTTGTACCGTGCAGGTGCGCAGCATCATGTCCAGGCCTTGTCCGCCCTGCTGCGGCAGGTAGTCTCGCATCACGCGATAGCGGCCCTTGGGCATCCAGTTGATCTCTTCTCGTCGCGCGAAGGGATGGAAGCCCGCGGCGAGAAATGCCAGATCTAAAGATGATGCCGCCTCATGAAGCTCTCGCTGGTGGTTGGTGAATTCCTCGCAGGTCTCGTGCAACGTCCGCAGCGGCGCTCCGCTGAGCTCGAGCTGCCCGCCTGGCTCGAGGGTGATCGACGCCCCCTCTCTCACCAGTCCGACCGTTTCACCGTCGACGCCCCGCTCGGGCGAGGGCTGCCAGCCGAAGCGCTCACAAAGCGCGCTCAGCAGCGGCGAGATATGCTGGGCGTAGTCCACCGGGACGACCGTCTGACGGCGACGGTCGATGCATACGCCGAATTTTTCTTGCTCGGTGCCGATGAGCTGGTTCTCGCGGCGCTGCGAGTTTTCGAACCATGCCAGCATGTCGCGGCGCTGGAGCGGAGGTGCACTAGATTTCATACGAGCGTCTCTCGGGTGCGCGTGGCGTCCTCCCGAGCTTGGGGTAACGACGACGGCATGGCGCGCCAAGAGATAGCATCGGGCGCGCAGCTGCTGCCAGCGTCACCCCCGCGGCGCCGGGTTGACCGGGTGAGCGCGCGGTTGATAGCTTGCGAGCAGCCGTGCTCGACGGGCACCGCGGCCGGTGTTCGTCTCGCAAGCACGCTTGGGTAAGTTTGGTCATGGGTTCGACTGGTAGCGCTCCTCCCCCCCACGTCATCGGTCGAGAGATCACCGTTCGAGGCACGCTCGACGGTGCCGAAGACCTCGTTGTAGAGGGTCGCATCGAAGGTCGCGTCCAGCTCGCAGGCCGGCTCACCGTCGCGCCCGGAGCGACCCTTGAGGCGCATATCGAAGCCCAGGGTGTGGAACTCCACGGCGAAGTCGTCGGAGATGTGTCCGCCACGGAATCTGTGATCATACAAGCCGGCGCGCGTATCGTCGGAAACGTGAGCGCGCCACGCGTAGTGATCGCCCTTGGTGCGCATGTTCAGGGCCGTGTGGAGATGGACGTGGATCTTCCCGCGGAACTCGCGGTCTCGCGCCACCGATAGACCGGTGCGACGGTCCGCCTTCGACCCCGTCGCTCTCCCACGCATGTTTCGCATTTTCCATCCCAGACCCAGACCCAGCGAAGGATCCATCGAATGGCCAACACAGTCATCGGCAGCACGATCGTCATAGACGGCGAGATCACCGGGGCGGACGAGCTCACTGTACTCGGCACGGTCAAGGGCCGGATCAGCGTCAGCGAAAGCATGACCGTCGAGGCGGGTGGCACCGTTGAAGCCAGCATAGAGGCGACCACCATCACGGTGGCGGGGTCGGTTACCGGGGATCTGCGGGCCAGCGAGAGGGCCGAGCTTCGCCCCGAATCTCGGGTGGTCGGCGACATTCACGCTCCGCGTATTCACATTGCCGACGGTGCGTCCTTCCGGGGCACCGTGGACATGGACAGCTAGCGGTATGGCAGTTCGGAGCGGGTTTTCTGGTGCGGACTCGACGATCGTCGGGCCTAACTCTCATATCAAGGGAAACATCGAGGGCCAGGAGAACCTGGAGATCGCGGGTCGGGTCGAGGGGTCGATCACGGTCTCGGAGAAGGTCAGCGTGCTGGCTGCGGCTGTGGTCGCGGCGGACATTGAGGCTCGTGAGGTGGAGATCTCCGGGGCGGTCGTCGGGGATGTGGTCGCCGCAGAGTCGGTGGTATTGCACCCCGGAGCCCGTCTGATGGGCAATATCCGCTCGCCCAGGCTCACCCTCGCCGACGGTGCTGCGTTCAGGGGCGAGATTGACATGGGCGAGGTTTCGGCGGTGCACCGCCCGGTGCGGGTGTCCGCCGCCCAAGCCCGCCGTGGCACCGTCGGTCGCTTGATCTCGCGTTCGACGCCAGCCGCCGCATCCATGTCAGTGCCCAAGTTGCCCAATGGGAATTCGAAGCGGCGGGATGCTAGCGACATCACCGTGGTGGTGAGGCATTCCGAGTTGGCCGCGGGAGAGCGCGCGGTCGGAGAGCGCGTCGAAGGTGAAGCGTCGGCGGCGGCTCCAACGAAACGGGCGAAGAAAGGGGTACGCGCGCGCGTACCCGCACGTGGGAAACGTAAGGCGAAGGCGGTGCGCCGATAGGCTGCACCGCGTCGATTGGCCGGGCCGCGCCGATTGGCCGTACCGCGCCGATTGGCCGCGATCGAGGGCTGCCGGTCCCGCTGGCCGCAATCGGCGAACAGACGCTGACGCACCGCGGTGGATGCTCACTGTCGGTGCGTGAGAGCAAAAAAATGCGGGCGTCAGGTGCGCGACGTGTGTATCATGCTCGCCACGTCCTAAAGGAGTCCCGCCATGCGAAAACTGCTGAGTACGGCCTTTGTGGCCGCGATGTTGTGCGCCCTGCCGGGGTGCCAGGAGCCCGACCCGAACATGTTCGAGAGCCACGTGGGCAAACTCGAAGATCCGGACGCGAGGGCCGAGGCGTTCAACGCCCTTGAGCGCCTGGCGAAGTCAGTGGCGACGTCGGGGAACGAAGCACGGGGTCAGGAGTTCGCGGACAAGGTGTTGCCCGTGTTCGAAACGATCTGGGATGACGCAAAGGAATTTCGAGTCAAGATGCTGGAGCTGGCGCGAGCGGTGAAGCGACCCGAGGCCGCTGGCATCTGGGCCAAGGCGATCGTGCTCGACGGCACATCCGACGGCCACAAGGCCGCGGTGCTGGCACTGCAGGGTATCCGGGACGCGAAGGCTGTCGCACTGGTCGAACCGATCGTGGCTCAGTTTGAGGTGCTGATGGCCGACCCGAGCAAGGACAAGGGCAAGCTCGCGGGGCAGATTCGTCTCGAGTACGCCAAGACGCTGGGCGCTCTGGGAGAGAAGAAGGCGGCGCCAGTGC
Source organism: Nannocystaceae bacterium (assembly GCA_036479215.1). Lineage (GTDB taxonomy): Bacteria > Myxococcota_A > Polyangia > Nannocystales > Nannocystaceae > FL481. The sequence goes on from JAZGFE010000163.1 coordinate 4,350, forward strand.
TGATCAAGGCACTGGAGCAGTCCGCCGAGACCCAGCCGGTTGCGGTGCACAAGGAGGCGACAAAATCGCTGGGTCTGCTTCGTGACCCCTCTGCGGTCGACGCCCTGTTGCTTGTCCAATTCCGAGTGCCCGATTCGGCATCCACGCAGAATATTGGGGAGCGTGCCAAACAAGCCTTGACGGCCATAGGGGCCCCGGCCGTGGCGCCGGTGCTGAAGATGCTGCGTGGCGAGCACGAGGCCGTCAACAAGCTGGCGGCCAGCAACGGCGTGGAAGTGAAAGTGGTGAAGCAGGCTGCGGCCGGAATCCTCGGCGCGATGGGGAATTCGCAGGCGACGGCGGACCTGGTCGCGTACATGCCGAAGGCAGGCTGCGAGCAATCGGAGCCCAAGAAGAAAAAACGGAAGAAGCGTCGCAGGAAGAAGAAAGGCAAGAAGAAGGTCGAGAAGGTCGAGCCCGACGCCGAAGCGGCCCATCTGAGGGCTTTTGTGGCACGAGCGCTCGGAACTATCGGCGACGAAAAGGCCGTCGATGCGCTTTGCAGTTGTCGCAACGCTACTCACAACCCCGTCGACTTGTGGGAGATCACTACGGCGTTGGGGCGAATCGGCGGAGACGCGGCCTTCAAGTGCCTCACCGACATCGTCAAGAACGGCGAGTATGATCCCGATGTACTCGTCAACTCCGACTTTCGCTACGAGATTCGTTGGGGCGGGGGTCGGTTCCTGGTGCTCGCCGCCAGTCCGGGACAACTGGGGAAAGTGCGCAAGGTATTCGCCGGACAAACCGATCCCAAGGTCAAAGCTGAACTCGCCCAGTGGGAGCCGGGGATGAAAGTGCTCGAGGACTGCAAGGCCGACCAAGCCTGTTACACAAAGGTGCTCAGCGACACGACTGCCGAGTGGTTCGCCCGGGAGAAAGCGGCCACGGAACTCGCTCGGATCGCGGCAGGGGATCCGGCCGCTGCGCTCGCTGTGGCCAAGGCGTTTAAAGTCCGTGATCCGGGAGCTCGCGTCACGATGGCGTGGCTCGTGAGCAAGATGATGGGAGACAAGTCCTGTCCGGAGTGCGCCGCTGCGCTCGAGGCGGTCATGAAGGGGGAAAAGGGCACCGCGGATTCGAAGATGCAGATGGCGTGGTTGACCGCTCGCCAAACCATCGCCAGATTGCGCTAGACCGCGCCAGACCGCCTCCATCCCAGTGGGTGGAGGGGAACATGGTGCCCGATCTTCTGTCCCAATCGCATGGGCGTCAGCGATTCTTGTCTGCGGTGGGTGTGCCCCTTGGATCGGCAGTTTGTCGCGGGGTTGTCTCTGTTGGCGACGGCCTGCGCGGGTGGGCCTGGCGCTCCTGCTGCGCTCGATGCGAGAAGTAGCATGCCCCCGGTACCCAACTCGGCATCATCCGTCGACCCACACGCCTCGCTGCTGGACCGGGCTCGGGCGGCACTCGACGACCAAGATGGTGCTCGCGCGGCGGCACTGTTGGGTCGAGTGCTCACCTCGGACCCCGAGCCGGACATGCTCCGGGCTGTCTACGCTGGATTGGCCCATGCGCACGAGCTGCTCCGAGACTGCCGTGCCGCCATCCGGGCGTACGAGGCCTATCTCCAGCATTTCGCCGATGCGAACGACCGCCACGCGATCCTCTCGCGCCGTGGCGCATGCGAGGCGGAGATCGGGGCGTGGGAGCGCTCGGCCTCCAGCTATCGTGGGTCGCGTGAAGGCCGCGATCTCCCCCCCAGCGCCATGGTCGAGGCGCTCGCGCGAGAGGGGTACGCGCGGTTCCAGTTCGAGCAGTTCGAACAGGCTGACGTGCTTCTTGCGGAGGCGGGCGCGGTGTACGAACGCTCCCAAGAGCAGGCGAGCGAGCGATTCGCTACCTACTACTTCGTGGGGATGGCGCGTTTCTACCGGGCTGCAATTTTGCATCGCGCCTTTCGTGAGCAGCATATCCGCGCGGGCAGACAGGAGATGGACGACGACTACCAGCGAAAGCTCGAGCTCCTGCTATCCGCACAGGACGCCTACAAGGACACGATCAAGCTTAAACACGTGTTCTGGGTCTCCGCGGCGGGATTCCAGTGGGGGTCGATGTTCGCGGAGTTCTATGACGCGTTGATGTATGCCCCCGTCCCCGAGTGGCTCGATGGTGAGCAACGAAAGGTGTACTTCGAGGCGCTCAAGGCCCAGATTCGCCCGATCATGAACGACGCGATCTGGGTGTTCGAGAAGAACCTCGAAGTGGCGCGCAAGCTCGGCTACGAGAATCGATTCATCGAGCGGTCGCAACTCCAGCTCAATGGGCTCCAGCGCCTGTTGCTCGCCGGAGATGCCCTGCTTGGTATGCAGCACCCCCGCGTCGCCCCCATCTCCGAAGCAGACGGGCCAACTCGACCCGAAGACCTGTTCCCCGCGGCGCAGCGACACGACATCGAGAGCCGGTTGTTCGTGCCCGCGCCGACTCCGCTGTGACGAGCCGATCCCCAGCGCAGTGCCTGCGGCCTCCGCCCCGGCACGGGTCCCTACGCCGTCCTACCCGGCGAAGCGCGTGGGGTCCACAACCGTGTTGACATTGCTCGACCGCCGGCGATATACAGCGCCACTATTGTGCCCGGAGCGGGGCGCTCGACTCCCGTTGCGTTGCGTTGCGGTGCGACGCGCAACTCACACACTGAACTACCGATCCTCCACGCTGGCGTAGCTCAATTGGTAGAGCTCCTGATTTGTAATCAGGGGGTTGCGGGTTCGAGTCCCATCGCCAGCTCCACCCCCCGCGGCCGCCTTCGAGCCCTTTCTTCTCCTCGCCTCAATTTTTCCTACGAACACACGGATGGGTGCCCGAGCTGGCCAAAGGGAGCGGACTGTAAATCCGCCGCGCGTGCGCTTCGAAGGTTCGAATCCTTCCCCATCCACCACTACCACCACTACCACCACTACCACCACTACCAGGATCACAAGTACCACCCACCAAGAACGCGGGAGTAGCTCAGTTGGTAGAGCGTCAGCCTTCCAAGCTGAATGTCGCGAGTTCGAGCCTCGTCTCCCGCTCCACCCGGAGCTCATTTCCGCCCCATTTGTCCGTGCCCCGCACAACGCACAACGCCCTCGTAGCTCAGTCGGTAGAGCGCATCCTTGGTAAGGATGAGGTCAGCAGTTCAAGTCTGCTCGAGGGCTCGAATCGTCGGTGATGAACCACTCGCTTCACCTGGTCTACCATCGGCCCCACACCACTCACGGAGAACCATCATGTCAAAGGAGAAGTTTGTACGCGACAAGCCCCATGTGAACATCGGCACCATCGGCCACGTGGATCACGGGAAAACCACCCTGACTGCGGCGATCACCAAGGTGCTGGGGATGAGGGGCTGGGCGGAAAAGATCGACTTTGACCAAATCGACAAGGCTCCAGAGGAGCGTGAGCGTGGCATCACCATCGCCACCGCACACGTGGAGTACAACTCCGAGACACGTCACTACGCCCACGTGGACTGTCCTGGGCACGCGGACTACATCAAGAACATGATTACGGGTGCGGCGCAGATGGACGGCGCGATCCTTGTGGTATCGGCGCCCGACGGGCCGATGCCGCAGACGCGCGAACACATTCTACTCGGGCGGCAGGTCGGCATCCCAGCCATGGTCGTGTTCCTGAACAAGGTCGACCAGATGGACGCCGACGACGAGGAAATGCTGGAGCTCGTGGAAGTGGAACTCCAAGAGCTCTTGTCGAAGTACGACTACGACGGAGACAATACACCGATCATTCGTGGGTCGGCGCTCAAGGCACTGAACAGCGACGCCTACGAATCGGACGATGCGAAGTGCATCTTCGAGTTGATGGCAGCATGTGACTCGTTCATCCCTGAGCCGGTGAGAGACTTGGACAGGCCGTTCTCGATGCCCGTGGAGGACGTGTTTACGATATCGGGTCGAGGTACGGTGGCCACGGGCCGAATCGAGCGAGGTACCGTGCATGTCGGGGACTCGATCGAGGTCGTGGGCCTGCGCGACACGCAAACGACGACCTGCACCGGCGTGGAGATGTTCCGGAAGCTCCTGGACGAGGGGCATGCCGGAGACAATGTGGGCTGCCTGCTACGCGGCTTGAAACGCGAGGATGTCGAACGTGGCCAGGTGTTGTGCGTTCCGGGGAGCATCCAACCGCACAAAAGATTCATGGCACAGGTGTACGTGTTGAAGAAGGAAGAGGGCGGTCGGCATACGCCGTTCTTCAAGGGCTACAAGCCGCAGTTCTACTTCCGCACCACCGACGTGACGGGCGGGATCATCTTGCCAGAGGGCGTGGAGATGGTGATGCCCGGAGACAACATCGAGATGGAGATCAGTCTGGGCAAGACCATCGCCTGCGAAGAGGGCCTGAAGTTCGCCATCCGCGAGGGCGGGCGCACGGTCGGCGCCGGCGTCGTAACATCCATTGTCGAGTGAACGAAAACTGGGGCAGCCGGGCGTGCGTCGCGCGCATGCATCCGGGGCCGCAACTTGCAACTTGCAACCTGGAACGGGGCTTGCTATAGGCACTGCCCCGGTTCTACCCCGAGGGACGTATGGCCGCCGGCAATCGACTCAAATTTACCCTGGCATGCGGAACGTGCAAACGCCGCAATTACGCAACCACCAAGAACAAGCGGACCACGCCCGAGAAGGTGACGCTGAAAAAGTACTGCCGTTTTTGTCGGCAGCACATCGATCACAAAGAGACAAAATAGTCACCACGCGCCACGCGCGACGGCAATTGTGCGTGACTTCGGTCGGTGGGGCGCTACTGGACCGAACTCAGAGGGCGTTAGCTCAGTAGGTAGAGCAACGGACTCCAAATCCGTAGAGGGGGGTTCGAGACCCTCACGCCCTGCTACCTGTCAGACGGAGAAGGTTGAGCGCCCAACCTAGGAAGACGCACCACTCGGGAGAGTACTTTTACCATGGCCCGCAAACGCAGGAAAAAGTCCAGTCAAGCTGGCGAGTTCGACGCGGCCCGCTGGGGCCACGTTATCTTCGCGACCGGTGGGTTCTTGGCCGCCTGGGTCATGACCAACGGTGTGGCGGCCGGCTGGGATTTCCTTTTCTCGTTCGTGCCGACCGTCGGGCGACCCGTCCTATATCTCGCCAACGCTGCAGGTGTGCTCATCGCCTTCGTCGGTATCGTGTGGGCGTGGCGCAACGAACGATATTTCAGATTCATCTGCGAAGTGGTGACAGAGGTTTCACAGGTGACCTGGCCTACGCGCGCAGAGACGCGCGCGGCGACGGGTGTTGTGATCGTCATCACCCTTGTTTGCTCGGCCATCCTGGCCGCCATGGACACCGTTTGGTCCGTGGCCACAAACTGGCTCTACGGTCTCTAGGACGCGCAGGATAGAACGACTGCCATGGAGTGGTACATCGTCAATACGTTCTCCGGCTACGAGAACACCGTCAAACGTGCAATCGAGGAACGCATCAAGTCCGCAGGACTTGATGAGATGTTCGCGTCGATTCTCGTTCCTTCCGAACAGGTGACCCAGCGCCGCGGCGCGCGGACCGTCAAGACGACGAAGAAGTTCTTCCCGGGGTACCTCTTCATCGAGATGGAGCTGGCGAAGGAGGCGTGGCACTTGGTGAAAAACACCCCAAAGGTGAGCGGGTTTTTGGGCGGCAACACGCCCAGTCCGGTCCCGCGCGGCCAGATCGACAAGATGATGGGGCGGACGCAGCCCGCTGTGGAAGATGTCGCACCGGCCGAAGAGTCCGCGGCTCCGCCTTCCAGCGCGTACCGTGTGGGAGAACAGGTTCGGGTGAAGACGGGTGCGTTCGCGAACTTCACCGGGGGGGTGGAGGAGGTCAACGCAGACAAGCACAAGATCTGGCTCTCCGTGTCCATCTTCGGGCGGCCCACGCGAGTCGAGGTGGATTTTACGGAAGTTGAGCCTGTCGCCTAGCTTGGGCGCTGGCGCTCGGTCTTTTTCCCCAGTTTGCGAGACGACCCAAGATGAAGAAGGTTACCGGAATTATCAAACTCCAATGCAAGGCTGGCCAGGCCAACCCTGCGCCGCCCATTGGCCCCGCACTGGGCGCCAAAGGCGTGAATATTATGGAGTTTTGCAAGCAGTTCAACGCGCGGACGCAGAAAGACCAGGGAACGGTGATCCCGGTCATCATTACGGTCTACGCCGATCGTTCGTTCACCTTCATTACCAAAACCCCGCCGGCACCCGTGTTGCTCCTCAAAGCGGCCAAACTGGACAAGGGGTCGGGCGAACCCAACAAGACCAAGGTCGGCAAAGTGACACGCCAGCAGGTGCGGGAGATCGCTGAGTTCAAGCTCAAGGACATGAACGCGTTTACTGTGGATGCGGCGATGAACAGCATCGCGGGTACGGCCCGATCGATGGGTATCGAAGTCGTCGACTAGACTCGATGCTGTTTGGACTTCTCACGGGGGAGGGCGAACGCCCGCATGAACCCCGGAAAAGCACGGAAAAATGGGCAAGAAATTCATCGCTGCACGCAAGCAGCTCGAGGGCGATCAGCGCTATTCTGTGGCCGACGCGTGCGCGTTGGTGGCCAAGATCGCATTCGCCAAATTTGACGAAACCGTAGACTGTGCCATTCGACTCGGTGTTGATCCGCGTCATGCGGATCAAATGCTCCGCTCGTCGTTGTCGTTGCCCCACGGCACTGGCAAGACCGTGCGTGTCGTGGTGTTCGCTAAAGGTGATCGTGCGGCGGAGGCCACCGAGGCCGGCGCCGATCATGTCGGTGCAGATGAGTTGGTCCAGAAGATACAAACCGAAAATTGGCTCGATTTCGATCGCGCGATCGCTACGCCTGATATGATGGGTCTCGTCGGACGACTTGGGCGTGTGCTCGGGCCGCGAGGCCTGATGCCCAACCCGAAGGTCGGTACGGTGACCATGAACGTGGGAAATGCCGTACGGGAGCTTAAAGCCGGTCGGATCGAGTTTCGCACGGAGAAAACAGGCATCGTGCACGCGCCCATCGGGAAGGTGTCGTTCGGCGCGGACAAATTGCGTGAGAACCTGGAGGCACTCCTCGAGATGATCCAGCGCCTTAAGCCCGCTACCGCCAAGGGCCGGTACTTTCGCAGCGTCGCCGTGTCTTCGACCATGGGCCCCGGACTCCGATTGGACCTGACGGATGTTGGGACCGTGGCGGCGGGAGCTGAGTAGCCGCTGCACGGACCAGCGGGATGAGTTCACCAAGGAGGCCGACCACGAATGACGAGATGAGAACGCGCAGCCCATAGCAGGGCACTCGCTCGAAGAAAGCAGGTGGCTGGTTCGCGAAACGAATCCGGCCTTAATCGCAATCGCGGCCGGCCGAGGGTGGGGTGAAACGGGAGGCATATCCGGGGGGCGAGAGCGCCGCCGCGGAGCGCGTCGGTTTCCCAACTCCCACGACGACCGCCAGGAGACCCATGGACAGAGAAGTCAAACACGCAAAATCACAAGAACTGCGGGAGAACCTCGACGGCATTTCCGCTGTCGTGCTGCTCCAGTTCGACGGGTTGACGGTCGCTCAGGCGAACGAACTTCGCGGAGAGTTCCGCGACGCCGGCTGTACCTACAAAGTTGTCAAGAATTCCCTTATTCGTCACGCAGTCGCGGACACGCGGCACGCCCCGCTCACACCCATGCTCAAGGGCATGACCGGGTTGGCTTACAACGCCGAGGACCCGGGGGCGCCGGCTCGTGTAGCGCGCGACTACGCCAAAAACAACGAACGGCTCAAGTTAAAAGGCGGCGTTATCGACGGAGAGGCGTTGGATGTCGCTGGCGTCGAACGACTCGCGGATATGCTCGGGCCACAAGAACTCAAAGCCCAGCTCTTGTCGCTCCTCAACATGCCAGCTACGCAGTGCGTTCGCGTACTCAACGCGCCGACGCATTCGCTACTCAATGTCATCAACGCAAAGAAGGACAAAGACGCCGCCTAGTCCCGGTGCTTCGCCTATTTGCACAGGTCGGCACGAACGCGGCCGGCCCATCTCTAGATCCCAGGAAAGAAAAGAACATGCCCGAAATTAGCCGTGAACAAGTCATCGATTTCTTGAGCCAAATGCCGGTGATGGATATGGCCGACCTGGTCAAACAGCTGGAGGAGAAGTGGGGCGTCAGCGCCGCAGCTCCCGTGGCGATGGCCGGTCCGATGGTGACCGCCGAGCCGGAAGAAGAGCAGACAGAGTTCGACGTGGTTCTCAAGAGCTACGGCGAGAAGAAGATCAATGTGATCAAGGCGCTCCGCGCACAGATGCAGGGCCTTGGGCTCAAGGAGGCGAAGGTGCTCGTTGAGTCGGCACCCGCCACCCTCAAGGAGGCGGTGTCCAAGGATGAAGCGGAGGAGCTGGCCAAGGCGCTCAAAGAGGCCGGCGGCGACGTGGAAGTCAAATAGCAGCTCACTCGTTTCGCCGCTCCGGCACAGGCTCTGCCCCGCCCCCCTCACACCTCTGTAGAGAGGGGGCAACACCGACTCCGTAGGTCACCTACCTGGCACTCAAGAGGGAACCCGATGGCGCGCATCCAGAATAACTTCAGAGTCCGAAAAAACTTTGGGAAACTGAAAAAAATTATCGAGGTTCCCAACCTCATCGATATTCAGAAGCGTTCGTACGACAAGTTCCTTCAGGCCGACATACCGGCCGATGAGCGAGACACGGTGGGGCTGCATGCTGTGTTCAACAGTATCTTCCCCATCAAGGACTTCGGCGAAACGTCTTCGCTCGAGTTCGTGAGCTACTCGCTGGATCGACCGAAATACGACGTCGACGAATGTCGCGCCCGTGGCATGACATTCGCTGCGCCGATCAAGGTGATCGTGCGCCTCGTGGTCTGGGATGTGGATGACGAGACGGGTACGCAGTCGATCCGGGACGTCAAGGAGCAGGAGGTGTATTTCGGTGAAATCCCGTTGATGACCGAGTACGGGACGTTCATCGTGAACGGCACGGAGCGGGTGGTCGTGTCGCAACTCCATCGATCGCCTGGCGTGTTCTTTGATCACGACCGGGGGCGTACGCACTCGTCGGGCAAGAAACTGTTTTCGGCCCGGGTCATTCCCTACCGCGGTAGTTGGCTCGATTTCGAGTTTGACCACAAAGATCTCATCTATGTGCGTATCGATCGGAGGCGAAAGCTCTTCGCAACAGTGCTCTTGCGCGCACTGGGGTACTCAACCGTCGAGCTCCTCGACATGTACTACGACAAGGAGGAGATCGGCATCGCGGAGGATGGCTCTATCAGCCGAGTTGTGGACTACGACCTCCTCTCGGGTCAGCGCGCCACCCACGATATCCGAGACCCCGCCAGCAACGAGATCTTGGTCAAGAAGGGCCGCAAGTTTACACGCGCGCATATCAAACGCCTGAAGAATGCAGAAATTACTTCGCTGCCCATCGAGAGGGAGGAGCTCTTCGGCAAGGTTGCCGCGGAGGATGTGTTTGACGAAACTACTGGAGAGGTGCTGATCAACTGCAATGAGGAGGTCGCCGAGGAGCATATCGAGCGGCTGCAGGAGGCAGGGATCAACACATTCAAGACTCTGTTTATCGACAATTTTAACGTGGGGCCTTTCCTCCGAGATACGTTGATCGGCGATAAATTGATGACATCCGACGATGCCATCATGGAGATCTACCGGCGTCTGCGGCCTGGGGATCCCCCCACGCTCGAGACGGCGAATAAACTCTTTCAGTCTCTGTTCTTCAACCCCGATCGTTACGACCTGTCGACTGTGGGGCGGCTGAAGCTCAACCACAAGTTCGGCCTTGATGAAGAGCTAGACCAGCATGTGCTCTCCAAGCGAGACATCACCGAGACGATTCGCTACCTGGTGGACTTGCGGAACGGACGGGGGAAAACCGATGACATCGACCACCTCGGCAACCGGCGCGTGCGCACCGTCGGGGAGCTGATGGAGAATCAGTACCGCATCGGGCTCGTGCGGATGGAACGGGCGATCAAGGAGCGAATGAGCATGTCCCAGGAGATGGATGCGCTCATGCCTGCCGACTTGATCAATGCAAAACCGGTGTCGGCGGTCGTCAAGGAATACTTCGCGTCGTCCCAGCTTTCACAGTTCATGGACCAGACCAACCCGCTGAGCGAAGTCACCCATAAGCGACGCCTCAGTGCCTTGGGACCCGGTGGACTGACGCGAGAGCGGGCTGGTTTTGAGGTGCGTGACGTACACAGTACGCACTATGGCAGGATTTGCCCCATTGAGACCCCTGAGGGTCCAAACATTGGGTTGATCGCTTCGTTGTCGACCTATGCCCGGATCAACGAGTTTGGGTTCATCGAGACCCCCTATCGCAGCGTCGAGGGTGGTACCGCATCGGGGGATGTGAACTATTTCAGTGCGCTGCAGGAACAGGGTCACTACATTGCGCAGGCTAACGCCGCGCTCGCCGAAGACAACCTGCTCGTGGACGAGCAGGTGCACTGCCGCCACAACGAGGACTTCGAGATGGTCTCGCGGGGCGAGGTGACGCTGATGGACGTGTCGCCGAACCAGCTGGTTTCAGTGGCAGCTTCGCTCATTCCCTTCCTGGAGCATGACGATGCGAACCGCGCACTGATGGGTTCTAATATGCAGCGGCAGGCGGTGCCGTGTATCCGTACTGCGGCGCCGCTGATCGGCACCGGTATGGAGGCGCACGTCGCACGCGATTCGGGTACAACGGCGGTTGCGGAGCGGGATGGAATTGTCGAACAAGTCGACGGGTCGCGTATCGTTGTGCGCCCCGTGGCGGGCCGCGATGAGCAGCGCGGCATTTTGGGCGCGAAGCCAGATATCTACAATCTGGTGAAGTTTCGTCGCTCGAATCAGAACACGGCACTGAACCAGAAGCCGATCGTCAGCGAGGGCGATCGGGTAAAGCGCGGGGATGTGATCGCCGACGGATCGGCCACCGAGCGTGGCGAACTGGCGCTGGGTCAAAACATGCTCGTCGCGTTTATGCCGTGGCAGGGGTACAACTTCGAAGACTCCATCCTGGTCTCGGAACGCCTCACACGTGAAGACGTGTATACCTCGATTCACATCGAAGAGTCGGAGTGCGTGGCACGGGATACCAAGCTCGGCAAGGAAGAAATCACGCGCGATATCCCGAATGTGGGGGAGGAGGCGCTCAAGAACCTCGATGAGTCGGGCATCATCCGTATCGGCGCGGAGGTGCATGCGGGGGATATCCTTGTCGGTAAGATCACGCCCAAAGGAGAGACGCAGCTGTCTCCAGAGGAGAAGCTCTTACGCGCGATTTTCGGCGAGAAGGCGGGGGACGTGCGCGATACCTCCCTGCGACTACCGCCCGGCGTGCAAGGGATCGTCATTGACGCGCGTGTCTTCGCACGCAAGGGGGTGGAGAAGGACACTCGCGCACAGCAGATCGAGGATCAGGAACGCGAACGGCTGATTCAAGACCATCGCGACAACGTCGCCATCGTGTCCGAGGGTTACCACAACCGGATGCGCGATATTATGGGGGGCAAGCGCACCGCTGCGAAGCTGGTCGATGACACGGGTACCGTGCTCATCGAGTCGGACGTCGAGCTGAAGGAAGACAATCTGAGTGCGGTGCCCCGTCGGTACTGGGGGCAGTTCTCCCTCGATTCAGCCGAGGATACCGAATTGGTCGAGGCGTTGGCGCGGCGTCTGGAGAAGGACCTCGATGAGATCGAGACCATCTACCGCGAACGCATCGCCAAACTCACCAAGGGCGATGAGTTGCCGCCGGGCGTGATCAAGATGGTGAAGGTCTACGTCGCCATCAAGCGCAAACTGCAGGTCGGCGACAAGATGGCTGGACGCCACGGCAACAAGGGCGTCATCTCGCGGATTCTGCCGACGGAAGATCTTCCCTACCTCGAGGACGGTACGCCGGTCGACATCGTGCTCAACCCGCTCGGTGTCCCGAGCCGCATGAATGTGGGCCAGGTTCTCGAGGTTCATCTCGGCTGGGCGGCACGAGAGCTGGGCCAGCAGATCGAGCAATACCTCCAGACGCACTATTCGCCGGATGTGCTCCGCGGCCAGCTGAAGAAGATCTATGAGACGGACGAGGCGCAGCGTTTCGTGGACTCCTTGCCGGATGAGGATGTCGCCAGGTTTGCCGACAAGTTGCAACGTGGTGTGCACCTGGCGACGCCGGTCTTCGACGGGGCCACGGAACCCGAGGTGAAGGCACTTTTGGCCAAAGCTGGGTTGCCGGGCAGCGGTCAGGCGATCTTGTTCGACGGGCGTACTGGGGAGGCATTCGAGGAAGACGTGACTGTGGGCATTATGTACATGCTCAAGCTGCACCACCTGGTGGATGATAAGATCCACGCCCGTAGTATCGGGCCGTATTCTCTGGTGACTCAGCAGCCCTTGGGCGGTAAGGCACAGTTTGGCGGCCAGCGCCTGGGGGAGATGGAAGTGTGGGCCCTCGAGGCGTACGGCGCCGCCTATGCGTTGCAAGAGCTGCTGACGGTGAAGTCGGATGATGTCGTCGGACGCATGAGAATGTATGAGTCGATCGTTAAAGGGCAACCCGTGATGCAACCGGGGGTGCCCGAGTCGTTCAACGTTCTTCTCAAGGAGTTGCAGGCTCTTTGTTTGGACGTAGAGCTCGTGAACATTGACGACCCGCAGAATCACTCCCGACCAGTGGCGGCCGCCCCGGCGGCCGAATAACCCCGGCGACCCGAGAGAAGGCCAGATATGCGCGATATTTTCAGCTTTTTCGAAAAACCCAAAGAGACCGCTGTTTTCAACGCGTTGCGGATCAGTATCGCGTCTCCAAAGTCCATCCGCGAACGGTCGTTTGGAGAGGTGAAAAACCCCGAGACCATCAACTACCGGACCTTCAAGCCGGAGCGCGACGGGCTGTTTTGCGCCAAGGTGTTCGGGCCAGTCAAGGACTACGAGTGCCTGTGCGGCAAGTACAAGCGCATGAAGCACCGTGGCGTGGTGTGCGAAAAATGTGGCGTCGAGGTTATCCACAGCAAGGTGCGGCGCGAGAGGGCGGGGCATATCGACTTGGCGACGCCAGTCGCACACATCTGGTTCCTCAAGAGCCTGCCTTCGCGGATCGGGGCTGTGCTCGATATCCCGCTCACAAAGTTGGAGAAGGTCCTGTACTGGGAGAACTACATTGTCGTCGACCCGCGCGAGTCGGGCCTGGAAGAACGGGAGATCCTTACGGAGGAGCGGTTCGAACAGCTCGTCGACGAACTCGGCCCAGACGCTTTCTCGGCCGGCATGGGCGCCGAGGCCATCCGCGAACTGCTCATGCGGATCGATCCTGTGGTGGAAGCTCGTTCGCTTCGCACAGAGCTAGCGACGGCAACGAGTGAGGCCAAGCGCAAAAAGGCCGGTAAGCGGCTGCGCATCATCGAGGCGTTTCGCACCTCTGGGAACAAGCCCGAGTACATGATGCTCGAGGTGATTCCGGTACTGCCTCCTGATCTGAGGCCTCTGGTACCTTTGGACGGTGGACGTTTCGCCAGCTCCGACCTCAACGACCTCTATCGTCGCGTGATCAACCGGAACAATCGACTCAAGCGCCTTCAAGAGTTGGCCGCTCCGGAGATCATCATACGCAACGAGAAGCGCATGCTCCAGGAGGCTGTAGATGCGTTGTTTGACAACGGGCGCCGCGGGAAGACGATCACCGGGCCCACGAAGCGACCGCTTAAGTCGCTCTCCGACATGTTGCGCGGGAAGTCCGGACGTTTTCGCCAGAATTTACTGGGAAAACGGGTCGACTACTCCGGTCGTTCGGTCATCGTCGTGGGCCCCGAGCTCAAGCTCCACGAGGTGGGCCTGCCGAAGAAGATGGCCCTGGAGCTGTTCAAGCCGTTTATCTATAACAAGCTTGAGTCGCGTGGCTTGGTGACCACCATCAAAAGCGCAAAACGTATGGTCGAGCGCGAGGCCGACGAAGTGTGGGACATCCTCGACGAGGTGATCAATGAACACCCGGTGTTGCTCAACCGGGCCCCCACATTGCACCGTCTGGGAATCCAGGCATTCGAGCCGGTCCTCATCGAGGGCAAGGCCATCCAGCTGCACCCGCTGGTGTGTACCGCATTCAACGCCGACTTCGATGGTGACCAGATGGCTGTGCACGTGCCGCTGTGCATCGAGGCACAGATGGAAGCTCGCGTGCTGATGATGTCGACCAACAACATCCTCAGTCCAGCGAGCGGTCGACCGATCATCGTACCATCTCAGGATATCGTACTCGGGCTCTACTACATGACCCGCGAACGGGCGTACGCGCCTGGTGAGTTGACGGACACGCCGGCCAAAGACGGCTTCGTCGGATACTATGCTTCGCCGCGTGAGGTCCGCATGGCCTACGACCATGGCGTCCTGCATCTTCAGGCACGCATCAAGGTGCGATTGGTCAAAGGCGCTGAGATGACCCGTACCACCTGTGGTCGCGTGCTTTTGTACGAGGGGGGAGTCCCCAAAGAGATCCCGTTCGAGATGGTGAACCTACCCCTCGGGAAGCGGCCGCTCAACGATCTGATCGACAAGTGCTACCGACTTCGTGGCCAGAAGGCGACGGTCCTCATGGCTGACTACCTGCGCAGTACGGGCTACTCGGAGGCAACCCGTGCTGGGATCTCGATCTGTATGGACGACATGGTGATCCCGGCGGATAAGAAAATCCTGCTCGGGCGGGCGAAGTCGGAGGTGAAACGTATCTCGGATCAATACGCAGACGGATTGATCACGTCGGGAGAGCGCTACAATAAGGTGGTCGATATCTGGGCGCAGGTGTCCGAAAATATCGCAAACGCGATGATGGAGGGGATCTCGAAGCAGGAAGTTAGCGATGATGAGGGTAAGAACGCCCGAGAAATGCAGTCGTTCAACTCGATCTACATCATGGCCGATTCGGGGGCCCGAGGCTCGCGGCAACAGATGCGGCAGCTCGCAGGGATGCGCGGCCTCATGGCCAAGCCCTCCGGCGAGATCATCGAGCAGCCTATCACGACGAATTTCCGCGAGGGATTGACGGTCCAAGAATACTTCATCTCGACGCACGGCGCACGCAAGGGATTGGCGGACACGGCACTCAAAACCGCGAACTCGGGCTATCTAACCCGCCGCCTGGTGGACGTCGCCCAAGAAGCGGTGATTACAGAGGTTGATTGCGGTACGTTGCAGGGTCTGTCGGCGGCCGCGCTGGTCGAGGCCGGCGAGGTGATCGAGCAGTTGGGCGATCGTATTTTGGGTCGGGTCGCGCTCGAGCCGATCTATCGGCCCGATAGCGACGAGGTCATCGTTCGAGAAGGAGAGATGATTGACGAGGCAGCGGCTTTGGAGGTCGAAAAGGCGGGGATTCAGAGCGTGAGAATTCGTTCTGTGCTGACCTGTGAAGCGCTGCGGGGTATCTGCTGTAAATGCTACGGTCGTGATCTTGGCCGCGGTCAGCTGGTGGACGTGGGAGAGGCGGCGGGCATCATCGCCGCGCAGTCGATCGGCGAGCCCGGAACTCAGCTGACGATGCGCACGTTCCACATCGGAGGCGTCGGGAATGTCCAGGCGGAGCAGAGCATGCTGGAGGTGCGTTTCGGTGGTCGGGTGAAGTTCGTCGATACCGAGTTGGTCGTGCGTGAAAACGACGCCATCGTGATGAATCGGTATTCTAAGATTCACATCCTCGACGACAACGACCGCGCTCGCGAGCAGTATGACCTCGTGTACGGCGCGCGGCTGGTCGTCAAGGACGGGCAGACTGTGGCCGGCGGAGACCTGATCAGCGAGTGGGACCCCCACTCTCTACCTATCGTTTCCGAATTCTCCGCTACCGTTGAATACGGCGATATCATTGAGGGTGTGACCATGCGGGTGAGCGTCGACGAATACAGCGGTCACTCGAGTATGGTGATCCAGGAGAGTCGCGATAAGGACGCCCGCCCGCGCATGTCCCTCAAAGACGCCGATGGCAATCCCATCCTCATCGGTGGCAAGCACGAGGCGCGTTACTTCCTTCCGGTGGGGGCGACGTTCACGCTGCGGGACGGGCAGGCGGTCGCGGCCGGTGATGTCGTGGCGAAAATCCCGCGCGAGAGTACCAAAACCAAGGATATTACCGGTGGGCTACCGCGCGTGGTGGAGCTCTTCGAGGCACGCATGCCGAAGGACCACGCCGTGATCGCTACCACCGATGGCGTGGTGTCGTTTGGGAAAGACAAGGGCGGCAAACGCCGAATCATCATCTCGCCAGAAGATGGCGACCCGCACGAGTACTTGGTGCCCAAGAATCGACACCTTCAGGTGCGGGAAGGAGACAAAGTACGGGCGGGAGACAAGTTGATGGACGGTCCGGCAAATCCGCACGATATCCTCGCAGTGATGGGGGAAAAGGCACTGGCGAGCTTCTTGCTGGACGAGATCCAGGAGGTGTACCGGCTGCAGGGAGTGAAGATCAACGACAAGCACATCGAGACCATCGTGCGGCAGATGATGCGTCGTGTCCGGATCACCGATACAGGCGACACCAATTTTCTGGTGGAAGATCACATCGAGCGGCGCTTCTTCAAACGGGAGAACGAGCGCGTCGCCGCGCTTGGCGGAAATCCGGCGTCCGCGCGCGCTCTCTTGCTGGGGATCACCAAAGCGTCCTTGTCGACCGACAGTTTTATCTCGGCGTCGTCCTTCCAGGAGACGACGAAGGTCCTCACGGAAGCCGCCCTACAGGGGAAGGTGGACTATTTGCGGGGTCTCAAAGAGAACGTGATCATGGGCCGCCTGATACCCGCGGGAACCGGTCTCACGGTGTACGAGCGGCTCCACATGGAAACAGACGATCTCACGGGCGAACACAGCGAACCGCTGGCGCGCCGCTCCATGGAGCGCGAACCGCCCGTGATGGGTGAGTAGAATGCGGTGAAGGCGGCTCCGTGCTCCAGTTGATTGACGGCGGCTCGAGCGAAGTTCGTGCCGCACCAAATTCGCGTCGCACGGGGGTTGATCCCCAGCAAAATCCGCCTATACTCCGCCCCCTCCGGCCAGCCGCGCCGTCTGCCCCGTGTCGAAGAGAACAGCAGCATGCCAACGATTCAACAGCTAGTACGCAAAGGGCGCAAACGTCAGATCAAAAAAGGGACGGCGCCCGCCCTCAAGAAATGTCCCCAGAAGCGGGGGGTGTGTGTGCGTGTTTACACCTCGACGCCCAAGAAGCCCAACTCGGCGCTGCGTAAGGTCGCGCGTGTGCGGCTGACCAACGGGATGGAGGTAACGACCTACATCCCGGGCGAGGGGCACAATCTGCAAGAGCACTCGATTGTTCTCATACGCGGTGGCCGTGTGAAGGACCTCCCGGGTGTGCGCTACCACGTGGTGCGTGGCACACGTGACACGACCGGGGTGGACGGCCGCCGTCAACGGCGTTCGAAATACGGAACCAAGCGGCCGAAATAGCGCGCTCACGTTCATTCGAGATTAGGAAGCACGATGTCACGCAAAGGCGCCAAGAAACGAATCCGGCCCCAGCTGTTGATCCGATACACGGACCATCCAGCCGCTGTGAACCGCAGTATCTGTCACTTCATCAACGTGATCATGTCGCACGGTCGCAAGTCGATCGCGGAGCGTATCGTCTTCGGTGCGTTCGACATCATCTCCGAGCGCACCAAGGACGACCCGATCAAGGTGTTCGACAAGGCCGTCTCAAATATACGCCCTCGACTCGAGGTGCGCGCACGCCGGGTTGGCGGATCTAACTACCAAGTGCCTGTTGAAGTACGCCCGGAGCGCGCCGAGGCGCTGGCGTACCGTTGGTTGGTCGGGTTCGCGCGTAAGAGAGCAGAGCGCACCATGAGCGAGCGGGTGGCCAACGAGATGATGGACGCCGCGCAGAACCGCGGCACCGCGGTGAAGAAGCGTGAGGATGTGCACAAGATGGCCGACGCGAACAAGGCCTATTCTCACTACCGCTGGTAGTCGCTACCGTCGACCGAAACGCAGGAGAAGCACGCTCTAGTACGCACGCAGAACGCTCATGGCGCTCGCGCCGGCACCGATTTGGTGACGGCCCGACGTCTTTGCCGTCGGGCCCATCGCCTGCCACACCCGCTCCCAGCTGGAGACGGATGGCAGCCAATGTGGCCCTGCTCGAGTTTGACCCCACCATGTCCCCCGTAGCCCACCGCGCGATCTCCATGACTCGAGATATCGGGATCATGGCACATATCGATGCGGGCAAGACGACGACCACGGAGCGGATCTTGTTCTACACAGGCGTGTCGCACCGCATGGGAGAGGTACACGACGGAGCCGCTGTGATGGACTACATGCCGCAGGAGCAGGAGAGGGGCATCACGATCACTTCCGCTGCCACATCTTGCGAGTGGAGAGGCCATCGCATCAATCTGATCGACACCCC
Source organism: Nannocystaceae bacterium (assembly GCA_036479215.1). Lineage (GTDB taxonomy): Bacteria > Myxococcota_A > Polyangia > Nannocystales > Nannocystaceae > FL481. The sequence continues at coordinate 22,752 of JAZGFE010000163.1, forward strand.
CGGACATGTGGATTTTACCGTGGAGGTGGAGCGATCGCTGCGCGTACTGGACGGTGCCGTTGCGGTGTTTGATGCCGTGGCTGGGGTGGAGCCCCAGTCCGAGACCGTCTGGCGGCAAGCGACACGCTACGGTGTGCCGCGGGTGGCGTTCGTCAACAAGCTGGATCGGATCGGGGCGATGTTGGAGCGCACGGTGGGCATGATGCGGGAGCGCCTCGCCGCGCATCCTCTCGTCGCGCAGCTCCCCATCGGGATGGAGGCCGATTTCGTTGGTGTGATCGACCTGTTGACGATGCAGCGCGTGACCTGGCCCGACGCTGCCGGCGAGACCGTGGAGCGGGCGGATATGCCGCCAGACCATCCGGACTTCGAGCGAGCACGGTCCGCCCGGGAAGATCTCGTGGAGGCGGTTGCGGAGGTGGACGACGACCTGATGGCTATCTTCCTCGAGGACGGTGCCGCGGCGGTGGACGCCGACATGTTGCGGGCTGCGCTGCGTCGCGCGACCGTCTCCAATCGCGGCGTCGTGGTGCTGTGCGGTTCCGCTTTGCGGAACAAGGGGGTGCAGCCGCTGTTGGATGCGGTGGTGGACTATCTGCCGTCACCGACGGATTTGCACGCAGTCGTGGCTCAGACGGTGCAAGGCGAGGACCGTGTGGAGCGTAGCGCCCATCGGGACCAGCCGCTGTTGGCACTCGCATTCAAGATCATCCGGGACTCACATCGCGGACCTCTCGTTTTTCTGCGCATCTATTCCGGCATGGTGCAGGTCAAACAGCGACTACAGAACGCGACCCGAGACCGCAAGGAGCGGGTCGGCAAGTTGCTCCTCATGCACGCCAACAAGACCACTGAGGTCGCAGAGGCGGGGCCTGGAGACATCGTTGCTGCGGTAGGGCTCAAGTGGACCACCACGGGCGACACCCTCGTGGATGCGGCCGACAAGGAGCAGGTCATCTTGCCCGGGATGGAGATCCCTGAGCCTGTGATCTACCAGAGCGTAGAAGCGCGGACTTCTGCGGACGAGCCGGTTTTGCGGGCCGCGCTGGCGTCGGTATGCGCAGAGGACCCCAGTTTCGGCGTGCGTGAGGACCCGGAGACCGGTCAGCTCCTTGTCGGAGGCATGGGCGAACTGCACCTTGAAGTGGTGATGGATCGCTTGCGTCGCGAGCGAAAACTGGAAGTCCGCGTGGGCCGACCGCAGGTGGCGTACCGTGAGACCTGCGTGCAAGCTGTGACGCGCGAGTTGGAGTACGACCGTGAAATCGGCGGAAAGCGCCACTACGCCAAAGTCTGTATCAGGCTGCAACCGTCGCCCGGCGGAGGCCCGGACTTGCCGGTGTCCGTCAGAGGAAGCGACGATGTGCCAGCGGAGCTCGTTGCCGCCCTGCGTGAGGGAATTCGCGACGCCTGTACTCGGGGACCGGTGCTCGGCTATCCCGTCATCGATGTGGAAGTGGAGGTCGTGAGCCTCGTCCGCAGCGACACCGATTCGAGCAGCAGCAGTTTCCGGGCCGCTGGATCCATGTGTGCCGCGGACGCGTTGAGCGCGGGTACGCCCCGTCTTCTCGAGCCGAGCATGGGCGTCGAGATCGTGACCCCGGAGGGTTTTACGGGTAATGTGCACGCGGATCTGAGCTCCCGTCGTGGCCGCGTGCTCGGCATGGAGCCGCGAGATGCGGAACAAGTGATCCACGCGGAAGTGCCCTTGGCAGAAATGGTCGGATATGCTACCGCCCTGCGTTCAGCCACCCAGGGTCGGGCCAACTATTCGATGCGGTTCGCGAAATACACGCCCGTCCCCATCAAGCTCCAACAGATTCTGGTGGCGCGGGGTCACTAGGGGGCACGCTCGACCGGGAGCGCGCCCTCCTCCCCCTACCTACCTCTACCCTCTCAAGCAACAAAGCCACCGCGGAAACAGAGCATCGCCATGTCGAAGGAAAAGTTTGTACGGGACAAGCCCCACGTCAATATCGGGACCATCGGCCACGTCGATCATGGCAAGACTACACTTACGGCCGCGATCACGAAGGTGCTGGGTTTGAGGGGATGGGCGGAGAAAGTCGACTTCGATCAGATCGACAAGGCGCCCGAAGAGCGGGAGCGCGGCATCACCATCGCTACCGCGCACGTGGAGTATAATTCGGAGCAAAGACATTATGCGCACGTGGATTGCCCGGGGCACGCCGACTACATCAAGAACATGATTACCGGCGCAGCGCAGATGGACGGTGCGATCCTTGTGGTATCCGCACCGGATGGACCTATGCCGCAGACCCGCGAGCACATCCTATTGGGACGTCAGGTGGGTATCCCGGCGATGGTGGTGTTCTTGAACAAAGTCGACCAAATGGAGCCGGACGACGAGGAAATGCTCGAACTGGTGGAGGTGGAACTCCAGGAACTGTTGTCGAAATACGACTACGACGGTGACAACACACCCATCATCCGCGGCTCCGCGCTCAAGGCTCTCAACTGCGAGGCTCACGACTCAGAGGACGCCAAGTGTATCTTCGAGCTGATGACGGCGTGCGACTCGTTCATTCCGGAGCCGACACGAGATCTCGATAAGCCGTTCTCGATGCCCGTCGAGGATGTGTTCACGATCTCGGGGAGAGGGACCGTCGTCACGGGCCGAATCGATCGCGGTACGGTGCACGTGGGGGACTCAATCGAGGTCGTGGGCCTCCGAGACACACAGACGACGACGTGCACCGGCGTCGAAATGTTCAGAAAGCTCCTGGACGAGGGCCACGCCGGGGACAATGTGGGTTGCCTGCTGCGGGGTCTGAAGCGCGAGGACGTGGAACGCGGCCAGGTCCTGTGCGTTCCGGGGAGCATCCAGCCGCATATGAAATTCATGGCGCAGGTGTACGTTCTGAAAAAGGAAGAGGGCGGCCGCCATACCCCTTTCTTCAAGGGCTATAAGCCGCAGTTCTACTTTCGTACGACCGACGTGACAGGGGGAATTGTGTTGCCAGAAGGCGTCGAAATGGTCATGCCTGGCGACAACGTTGAGATGGAGATCAACCTGGGGAAAACGATCGCGTGCGAAGAGGGCTTGAAGTTCGCCATACGTGAGGGCGGCCGCACGGTCGGCGCCGGCGTGGTCACCTCAATCATCGAGTAGGAGGGGAAGTATCGTGGACAACCTCAAGCTCAGAATCACCCTCAAGGCGTACGACCACAAGTTGATCGATCAGTCTGCAGGTGAAATAGCGGAAACCGCTCGCCGCACAGGCGCTCGTGTGGTGGGTCCGGTGCCTCTGCCGACCAAGATTAATAAATACACGGTCCTACGCGGCCCATTTATCGACAAGAAGTCGCGCGAGCAGTTCGAGGTTCGCACGCACAAGCGCCTTCTTGATATCCTCGAACCCAACAAGCAAACGCTCGACGCGCTGATGAAACTCGACCTTTCGGCTGGCGTGGACGTCGCGATTAAGACCTGAGACGATGGCCAAACTCAATGTCATCGACCTGAGCGGCAAGACGGTGAAGGAGATCGAGATCTCCGACAAAGTCTTCGGCGGCGAGGTCAAAGAACACCTGCTCTGGGAGGTTGTCCGTTACCAGCGTGCACATCGTCGCGCAGGGACGGCGAAAACGAAGGAGCGAAGCGAGGTGCACGGCACCCACGCCAAGACCTACCGGCAAAAAGGTACCGGCAATGCACGCCACGGCTCGGAACGCGTCAATGTCTTCCGGGGCGGTGGTCAGGTCCACGGGCCGCGCGTGCGAAACTACGATTTCCGTGTGAATCGGAAGGTGATGGCCAGCGCACTGCGCTCCGTACTGAGCCTGCGGATGAGTGAAGGCGCCTTGGTGGTGCTCGCGTCGTTGGAGGTGCCGAATGCGAAGACCAAGAATTTGGCCGCGGCCCTCGCTAAACTGGACGCCGCCACAGCGTTGCTCGTGGACACGGGAGAGAACAGCTCTTTGCGCCGGAGTTCAGCAAATCTGCGAGATGCCGACTTCCTCGATGTGCGCGGACTGAATGTGTACGACATCTTGCGCCATCCGAAGCTGCTGATTTCAGAGCCTTCTTTGCGCGCAGTAGAAAGTCGATTGGGTGGAGATTCGCAATGACACCGCAGCAGATCATTTTACGCCCCGTCGTGACCGAGAAAACCACCGATCTGGCTGCATTGGACCAGTACGTCTTTGAAGTGGCATCAGGTGCCAACAAGATCCAGATCCGGGGCGCTGTCGAAATGGCCTTCGGGGTGCGCGTGCAACAGGTGCGCACCATGCTCGTGCGGCCGAGCAAGCGTCGCGTCGGAAAGTTCCGGGGCCTCACCAAGGGCTGGAAGAAGGCCATCGTAAAACTCCGGTCTGGCGACAGCATCGACCTCTACGGAGGGCAGTAGGTCATGGGAATTCGCAAATATCGACCCACCTCACCTGGCCGCCGCGGCATGACGGCGAACGACCGCTCAGTGGTGACGGCCGAATCGCCCCATCGCCCGCTCGTGAGCCGGGTCCATCGCAAACGGGGCCGGAACAATAACGGTCGAATTACCGTGCGGCATCGTGGTGGCGGGCACAAGCGCCTGTATCGCGAAATCGATTTCAGACGGCAGAAGTATGGCGTGCCCGCCAAGGTCGCGACGATCGAGTACGATCCCAATCGTTCCAGTTTGATCGCGCTGCTCCACTATGCGGACGGTGAGAAGTCGTACATCCTCGCCCCGGCGGGACTCGGTTTGGGGGACACGGTGATCAGCTCCGCGAAAGCCGATATCACCGCGGGGAATTCCATGCCGCTGTCGGCGATCCCTGTGGGAACGATCGTACACAATCTCGAGATCAAAATCGGCCGCGGCGCGCAACTGGTGCGCGCCGCAGGTGGCAGTGCCAGACTCATGGCGCGGGAAGGCGACTGGACACAAGTCAGGCTCCCATCCGGTGAGGTCCGGCGGGTTCATGTGCGCTGCCGAGCCACCGTTGGTGCGCTCGGGAACGCCGATCATGGCAATGTGACCATCGGCAAAGCCGGCAGAGGTCGCTGGCGGGGACGACGTCCGCACGTGCGCGGGGTGGTCATGAATCCGGTGGACCACCCCATGGGGGGGGGCGAAGGACGCAGCGCCGGCGGACGCCATCCGTGTACGCCATGGGGTAAACCGACGAAGGGCTACCGAACCCGACGCAACAAACGGACTGAAGTGTTCATCGTGTCCCGGAGGAAGAAATAATGCCCCGTTCCGTCAAAAAAGGACCCTTCGTTGACGCACACCTCCGCGACGCTGTGGATGTGGCGCTCGGTGAGAACAAGCGCAGGGCGGTCAAGACTTGGTCGCGACGCTCGACGGTGCTGCCCACATTTGTGGGCGCCAACATTTTGGTTCATAACGGCCACAAGTTTATACCCGTGTACATCACGGAGAACATGGTGGGCCATAAGCTCGGCGAGTTCGCGCCGACGCGGACGTTCCGTGGCCACGCGGCGGACCGCAAGGGCAAGAGGTAGCATGGCGTCTGCTCGTCTACGTTTTATCCACGTCACACCGCGCAAGCTCCGGATCATAGCCAATATGATCCGCGGCGAGGATGTTACCGGTGCGATCAATAGCCTGCGCTTCATGAATAAGGCGGGGGCTCGAGAATTTTTCAAATTGCTGGTATCCGCTGTTGCCAACGCGGAAGATCGGGGCGGCGGCGACGTCGACGGCCTGGTCGTTAGCAAGGTCACGGTGGATCGCGGGCCGACACACCGTCGCTGGAGGCCTCGCGCCATGGGACGCGGTACACGTGTCCAGCGGAAGACCAGTCACATTTGCGTCGAACTCGGCGCGGTCGAGGCAGCAGCCAAGTCGGCGGAGTAGGTCAGCACGATGGGTCAGAAAACACATCCAATCGGTTTCCGTCTCGGGGTCGTGAAGACCTGGAACTCGAAATGGTTCGAGCAGGTGAAGTATCGCAAATGGTTGCTCGAGGACCTCAAGCTGCGCCAATTCCTCCGTCGCCGCTTGGCGAACGCGAGCTTGGCTGAGATCACGATGGAGCGTGCGGCGAACAAGCTGAAAATTAATCTCTTTTCTGCGAGGCCGGGGAACATCATCGGCAAGCGCGGCGCGCTGGTCGAGGAACTGCGCATGGCCGTGCAGAAACTGACGGATTCCGAGGTGTTTTTGAACATCCAGGAAGTGCGCAAGGCCGAAGTCAACGCACAGCTGGTCGCGGAGAATATCTGCCAGCAGCTCGAGCGACGGATCGCCTTTCGCCGCGCGCTGAAACGCGCGGTTCAGACTGCGATGAAGTTCGGCGCGAAAGGCATCCGGGTGAACGCGGCGGGCCGGTTGGGGAACGCTGAGATGGGGCGTCGGGAGTGGTATCGCGAGGGTCGCGTGCCCCTGCACACGCTTCGCGCGGATATTGACTATGGCTTCGCCGAAGCGCGCACAAGCGGCGGAAAGATCGGCGTTAAGTGTTGGATATTCAAAGGCGAGGTCCTCGGTGACCGTGCCTCCATCGACCCGCGTTTCCCACGGGGCGGAAGGGCCGCTCGGACCTAGGACTGTCTGTCCAACGAGCTGAGGTAAGCACATGCTCTCACCTGCGAGAATCAAATACCGTAAGGTCCAAAAGGGCCGTATGCGCGGCAACGCCAAGGGCGGCACCGAGGTCAGTTTCGGTGATTTCGGACTACAAGCGATCCAGTGTGGCCGCATCACCCAGCGCCAGATTGAGTCCGCACGTATCGCAATCAACCGCCACGTGCGGCGCGGGGCCAAACTCTATATCCGCATGTTTCCGGACAAGCCGATCAGCAAGAAACCCGCGGAGACCCGCATGGGTAAGGGCAAAGGTGGCCCGGAGTACTGGGTGGCGGTGGTGAAACCGGGGCGGATGCTCTATGAGCTTGAGGGTGCGCCGGAGGAACTGGCCCGGGAGGCGTTCCGACTCGCTAGCCACAAGCTCCCACTGAAGACGCGAGTGGTGAGACGGGAGCGGGCGCTGTGAACGCTTCGGAAATTCGAGACAAGACAGACGAGGAACTGGCGGAACTCCATGGTGAGTTGAGTGACAAGTTGTTGCGAATGCGCGTCGCCCAGGCGACCTCGCGCGAGGTCAACGGCTCGCAGTTTTCCCGAGTTCGGCGCGACATTGCGCGTGTAAAAACGATTCAAACGGAGCGAGCGCTCGGTTTAGCGCGGGGGTAGAGCCATGAGCGAGACAGGTACGCAAACCGAAAACGAAGCACCGGCCAAGCGCAGCCGCCGACAGCTGCAAGGGGTGGTGGTCTCCGACAAGATGGAGAAGACGATCGTCGTGCAGGTTGTTCGGCGCTATAAGCATCCGCGGTACAAGAAGTACGTGCAGGAACGCAGCCGCTACAAAGTGCACGATAAAGACAACAGCGCGAGGGAAGGCGACCGCGTGGATATCGTCGAAACACGTCCTCTGTCACGCGGCAAACGTTGGTCTCTTCGTGAGGTGCTAGAGAGGGCGCCGATCGTATGATCCAACCCCAATCCATACTTGATGTTGCCGACAATACCGGCGTGCGTAAGGTGTACTGCATCAAGGTGCTCGGCGGCTCGAAACGCCGCTACGCGAGCATCGGAGATGTGGTCGTCGTTTCTGTACGCGAGGCGTTGCCGACCAGTAAGCTCAAAAAAGGTGCAGTGATCCGAGCGGTGATTGTGCGTACGAAACAGGCGGTGCGTCGGTTAGACGGCAGTGCGATCCGTTTCGACAACAACAGCGCTGTGCTGGTTGACGCTCAGCAGCAGCCGCTGGGCACGCGTATCTTCGGGCCTGTCGCACGGGAGTTACGCTGGCGCAAGTTCCTCAAGATTGTCAGTTTGGCCCCGGAGGTTGTCTGATGAAACGTGTACGCAAAGGCGATAGTGTAGTCGTGGTCGCTGGTAAGAGTAAGGGCACGAGTGGCGCGGTTCTCCGCGTCCTCACGGACTCCGACCGAGTCTTGGTGGAGGGCGTGAATATCGTGACCAAGCATGTCAAACCCGCGCGCCGCAACGAACGGGGCGGCATCGAGAAGCGGGAAGCACCCATTCATGTTTCTAATGTGATGCTCGCCGACCCCACCTCCGGCAAGCCGACGCGAGTCCGAATTGTCACGCTGGAGAGCGGGCAACGCGTTCGTGTTTCTATCCAGTCCGGTGAACAGATCGACAAGTAGGTAACCTAGCGATGGCAAAAGCAAGCAGCGGGGGCCAAGGCGCCAAACCCGGAGAGAACTCCGGATACGGGTATCGCTTCTCCCAGACCATGGACGAGAAGGAACTCCGCGGCCCCAACGATATGGCCGCGGTCTACAGCCGCTACCGATCCGTGGTCCGAGACGAGCTGGTCAAGGAGTTCGGCTACGCGAACCCTCATCGCGTGCCCAGTGTGAGCAAAATTGTGCTCAACATCGGTATGGGCGAGGCGATCAAAACGCCCAAGTACTTGGAACAAAGCTTCGAGTGCCTCGGCAACATCTCCGGTCAACGCCCGGTGGTGACCCGGGCACGTAAGTCGATCGCCACCTTCAAACTGCGCGAGGGAATGAAGATCGGGTGTATGGTGACGTTGCGCCGCCGACGGATGTGGGACTTCCTGGACCGCCTTCTTACCGTGGCGCTGCCTCGCACCCGTGACTTCCGCGGGCTGAGTCGGAAGGCCTTCGACGGACGAGGGAACTACACTGTGGGTGTCAAAGAGGCACTCATCTTTCTCGAGGTAGACATGGACAAACTCGACAAGGTGCCGGGCATGAATATCTGTATTCACACTTCGGCGCGCACGGATCAAGAAGGGCGCGCCCTGTTGAAGCATCTTGGCATGCCTTTCCGGGCGGCCTAGCGGAGATCGAAACCTATGTCGATGACCGATCCAATCGCCGATATGCTCACGAGGATCCGCAACGGGATCCACGCCAACCACCGGGCTGTGACACTGCCCGGTTCCAAGCTCAAACGCAGGATTGCAGAAATCTTGCAGCAAGAAGGCTATATCACTGCTTTCGAGTGGGAAGATGACAGCCTCCAGGGTAAGCTTAAGATCGAGCTTCGTTGGGTGGGAGACAAACTGTCTGCTATCGAAGGTTTGCGCCGAATTAGCACGCCCGGACAGCGCCAGTACGCCGGGTCCAGTGGAATACCCAAAGTGCGGGATGGGCTGGGCGTGATGATTGTCAGCACCTCGCTTGGGGTGATGACCGACCGCGTCGCGCGGAAAAAGGGCGTCGGCGGAGAGCTGCTCTGCAGCATTTGGTAGCATGAGGATTCCAAAATGTCGCGCATAGGCAACAAGACGATACAGATACCGAAGGGCGTTCAGGTCTCCAGTACGGGCCAGACCATCGCGGTGAAGGGGCCCAAGGGTGCCCTTTCATTCGACGTGCCGCACCCGATTCGGTTTGTGCTGGCGGGTGATTCCATCGATTTTTCCCGTCCCGGTGATGCGCCCAAGATCCGCGCGCTGCACGGAACGGCTCGTGCCAGGGTGCAGAATCTCGTGACGGGGTGTCACGAGGGGTTCACGCGCACGCTGGAGATCATCGGTGTGGGGTACCGGGCTGCGGTTAAGGGTCGGAACGTCGATCTCTCGCTCGGCTTTTCACACCCGATCTCGTATCCGCTGCCCGAGGGTGTGGCGGCTGAAGTGGACAAGGCGGGGAGTCTGCATCTACGGTCCGCCGATAAGGCCAAGCTGGGGCAGGTGGCGGCAGATATCAGGAGGTTCCGGCCGCCTGAGCCCTACAAGGGCAAGGGCGTGAAGTACAGCGACGAGACCATTATCCGAAAAGAAGGCAAGGCCCGGGCGAAGGGCTAGAGTACGGCTATGGCCAAAACAGACAGAACCACCGCGCGTGCACGTCGACGCAAAGGGATTCGGCTACGTGTCCGCGGATCGGCCGAGCGTCCCCGCATGACCGTGTTCCGCAGCAACAAGCATATCTATGCGCAGGTCATCGACGACGAGGCTGGACGCTCGCTGGCGAGTGCCTCGACATTGTCGAAGGTGATCGCCGTGGAGATCGAGAAAGTCGACTCCAAGCTCGCTGGCGCACAGGCGGTCGGCAAAGCGATCGCAGCGGCCTGCGCACAGCGGGGTATCCGAAAGGTGGTCTTCGATCGCAACGGCTACCGGTATCGCGGAGTTGGTGATAACCCTGATTGCAAACCCACGCGCGTCGCCGCACTGGCCGACGCCGCCCGCGAAGCGGGCCTAGATTTCTAAACGGAGACGACGAACCATGATCGATGTCGAATCACTGGGAGATTTGGTTGACCGCGTCGTCAACATCAACCGCGTGGCCAAGGTGGTCAAGGGCGGGCGCCGCTTCGCATTTAGTGCACTTGTTGTGGTCGGCAACGAGAGCGGCTGGGTCGGTGTTGGCTACGGCAAGGCACGCGAGGTGCCCGAGGCGATCCGCAAGGCGAATGAGATCGCGCGGCGCAGCATGTTTCAGATTCCGTTGGCAGGGACGAGCATCCCCCACCAGGTCATCGGCAAACATGGCGCAGGAGAAGTTCTCCTGCGGCCGGCCGCGCCGGGCACCGGCGTCATCGCTGGCGGTTCGGTGCGTGCAGTTGTGGAATGCGCGGGGATCCATGATGTGTTGACCAAGTGCCTGGGCACGACGAACCCCCTCAACGTTATCCATGCGACTGTGCAAGGACTTTTGTCCTTGCGTAGCGCGGAGGAGATCGCACGTCGCCGCGGCATGACCGTGGCGGAAATGACGGAGTAACCCGATGGCGGATCGTCTCAAAGTCACCCTCATCCGCAGCCCCATCCATCGCCAGGCCACCCAGAAGGCGACGGTGAAAGGGATGGGCTTGCGCCGGTTGAATCATTCGGTCGTCCTGGAGGATACGGCGGCTATACGCGGCATGATCCGCAAGGTGCAACACCTGGTGGCGGTGTCCCTCCCGGGCGCCGAGGAATAAAGTAGGAGCGCGAATCCATGGGAACGACATTGCATACGCTAACTGCGCCGGTCGGACATCGAAAGCAGAAGAAGCGAGTGGGGCGCGGCCCGGGTTCCGGCCGCGGAAAAACGTCGACTCGGGGGATGAAGGGCCAGCTGGCGCGACATCATTCCATGCCGGCCGGTTTCGAAGGTGGCCAGCTGCCGCTCCACCGACGTGTTCCCAAGCGCGGATTCGTGAACATTCATCGTGTCGAGGTGTTCGGTCTGAACTTGCGCGCGTTGGACGCAGTGTTTGACGACGGCGCGACGGTCGGTATCGAGCAGTTGCGCGCACACGGACTAGTGCCGAAGCGCGCAACTGTGATCAAACTGTTGGCCGATGGCGATTGCACCAAGAAGCTGAATGTGAGCGTCCACAGGGCCAGCGGGGCGGCGAAGGAGAAAGTCGAGGCCGCGGGCGGTTGCCTGGCGCTTGTCTCGGAGAAGGCGACGCCTACGGCGTCGCCGGCCGCCTAGCGACCAGCGGAACGCTTCGGGGTATCGAACCTCGGGAGTTGCTCGGACGGAGAGCCGTCACGATGCAGCCCGGGGATGCGCTATACGCGAGTCAAACGGTAGCCGGAATCTGTCAGACTCGCGCGAGGACCGGGCAATCTACGCAGACACATCATGGGCGTCATCATCAACATCTTCAAGCTCCCAGAGCTACGACGCCGCGTCCTATTCACGCTCGCGATGTTGGCGATCTACCGCTTCGGCATTTTTGTTGCCGTACCTGGCGTAGATCGTACGGTCATGGCCGGGATTGTGGCGCAGGGGTCGGGCGGCTTTCTCGGCTACATGAACATGTTCAGCGGGGGGGCGCTCAGTAACCTCTCGGTGCTGGCGCTCGGAATTATGCCGTACATCAGTGCGAGCATCATCATGCAGCTGATGACCGTGGTCATTCCGCGATTGGAGCAGCTGAAAAAGGAGGGCGAGACAGGCAGTCGGAAGATCAATCAATATAGTCGCTACGGCACGGTGTTCCTTGCCTGCATTCAGGGCTACCTGATGGCGACTTGGCTCGAGTCGCAGAACACGGCTGGGCAAATGCTTGTGTTGGAGCCCGGGCTCGGGTTTCGAGCGCTTACCGTGCTGACGTTGACGACGGGCACCTGCTTTCTGATGTGGCTGGGAGAACAAATCACGGAGCGTGGGATCGGGAACGGGATCTCGCTGATCATTTTCGGCGGAATTATCGCGGATTTGCCGACGGCCTTGTACCAACTCAGCCAGAAGGTAGAAGACGATCCGGACGCCTTCGGCCCCATGAGTCTGGCTGTGCTGCTGTGCGTGGTCGTCCTGGTGGTCGCCTTCGTCGTGGCGATGGAACGTGGGCAGCGGCGTATCACGGTGATGCACGCGAAGCGGGTGGTCGGGCGGAAGATGTTCGGCGGCTCGGCCAACTATCTGCCGCTGCGGATCAACAGTGCGGGAGTGATTCCGCCGATCTTCGCGTCGTCCATTATTATGTTCCCAGCTCAGATTGCCGGGATGACGGGGCAACCTTGGATGCAGAAGATCTCGGGCTATCTTGCCTACGGGAGCTGGCTGTACATCACAGTGTACGTGGCGCTCTGTATCTTCTTTTGCTTCTTCTATACGGCGATTCAGTTCAATCCGGTGGATGTCGCTGATAACTTGAAGAAGCAAAACGCATCTGTGCCTGGAATCCGCCCAGGCAAACGTACGGCGGAGTATATCGACTTCGTGCTGACACGCTTGACGTTCTGCGGTGCGTGGTACATCTCCGCAGTGTGCGTGCTCCCCACGTTCCTGCAGACCAAGTTCAGCGTGCCCTTCTACTACGGTGGCACCTCGCTTCTCATCTGTGTTGGCGTGGCCCTCGACCTGGCGCAGCAGATCGAGAGTCATCTGGTCACGCGTAGCTACGAGGGATTCGCCGGTCCAAGTGGGCCTCGCATTCGTGGCCGGCGCGGCTAGTGTCGGACGCGCGAAGCCGCGTGCCCGGGTGGGCGAAACGCTCGATACGCTCCGGCACGCTGCGCGAAACGCTGCGCGAAACGCTGCGCGAAACGCTGCGCGAAACGCTGCCCGAAACGCTGCCCGAAACGCTGCCCGAAACGCTGCCCGAAACGCTGCCCGGAAGTAATTTGCCTAGACTTATCCCACCACCGGTGGCAAGCTTCCGCGCCCGTCGACCCAAGTGGGTTGGCTAGCCTGAACTCTACAGCGCATGACCTCTTCGGGAACTATGGGCCGAGCTGAGTTGCTCCAGCTTCCACACCGATCCCCGGTTCGACCACGCCTCTTCGGGGCTGGTCGAATCGTCTGCGCGACTTATCGGACGGGGCAATGTGGCGTGGGAACTCCCCCTCGCACGATCCGGGGCGGGGTCGCGATCTAGAAGACGCGATACCCGGCCTATGCAAGGAACACAGTGAAAGTAAGAGCGAGTGTAAAGCGCATGTGCGACAAGTGTCGCGTGGTCCGCCGTGGTGGCGTGGTCCGAATTATCTGTGACATCCCTAAACACAAGCAAAGGCAGGGCTGAAGATGGCACGTATTGCCGGTGTTGACCTGCCGAAAACCAAGCGCATTGATGTCGCCCTAACCGCGATCTACGGTGTCGGCCAGACGAAGGCCCGCGAGATCCTTGAACAGTCGGGTGTAGGCGCTTCGATTCGGACGGCGGAACTCAGTGGGGAACAAGTTAGCGCGATCCGTCAGGTGATAGAGGAGCACTACCGAGTCGAGGGCGATCTGCGGCGCGAAGTCCAGATGAATATCAAACGGATTATGGATCTCGGTTGCTACCGCGGTCTTCGTCACCGTCGTGGACTGCCTGTTCGGGGTCAACGCACGCACACCAACGCACGCACACGGAAGGGCCCGAAACGGGGCCAAGTGGCGGGAAAGAGGAAGGTCTAAGTCATGGCCGCCAATTCAAAGCCTCGCGGTGGCCGACGCCGCACGAAGAAGAATGTTTCGACCGGCGTCGTGTACATTCGCTCTACGTTCAACAACACGGTGGTGACGATCACTGACCCCAACGGCAACACCATCGCATGGTCGTCCTCGGGCGTGCGCGGCTTTCGTGGCTCGCGCAAATCCACCCCTTTCGCTGCACAGCTTGCGGCGGGCGACGCTGCCAAGAAAGCGCAAGAACACGGCATGCAGACCGTTTCGATTCGGATCGCCGGTCCCGGCGCTGGGCGGGAGTCTGCCTTACGTGCGATTCAGAGCGCGGGCATGCGCGTGACCTCGATCAAAGACGTCACGCCGATCCCCCACAACGGGTGCCGTCCGCCCAAACGGAGGAGGGTCTAAATCATGGCACGTTATATTGGACCTGTGTGCCGGTTGTGCCGGCGCGAAGACACGAAGCTCTTCCTCAAAGGCGATCGCTGCCACAGCGACAAGTGCGGCTACGAGCGGCGCCAGTACCCGCCGGGTCAGCATGGCCAGGGCCGCCGCCGTCGTCCGAGCGACTACGGCCAGCAGCTGCGGGAGAAACAGAAGGTCAAACGCATGTATGGCCTGCTGGAGAAACAGTTTCGTGGCTACTACAACAAGGCCACGCGTATGAAGGGCGTTTCCGGTGAAAACCTGCTTTCACTCTTGGAGCGACGTCTGGACAACGTTGCGATTCGTTGCGGTTTCTCGGCTAGTCATGCCGAAGCGCGACAGCTGGTGCGTCATGGTCATTTCACCGTCAATGGGCGGAAGGTCGATATCCCCAGCTTTCAGCTGCGCGTCGGGGACATCGTCGAAGTGAGGGAAAAGAGCCGGAAAATTCAGAAAGTCGCGGACGCGCTGGCCAATGTGGATCGTTCGCCCCTGCCGGAGTGGATTGAACTCGATCGCGACGCGTTCAAGGGCACGGTGACGGCCTTGCCGGCACGCTCGGACGTGGCGGCCGAGATCGACGAGCAACTGATCGTGGAGCTTTACTCGAAGTGAGGTAGACTCGATGCAAGATTACAACACCATTGCTCAGAACTGGCGAGACCTCATTCGGCCCAAAAAACTCGAGGTCGACTCCACCTCGCCAGCGGAGGGTTACGGCAAGTTCACTTGCGAGCCGCTTGAGCGGGGCTACGGCATTACGTTGGGCAACAGCCTGCGTCGCGTCCTGTTGAGCTCGCTACAGGGTGCTGCCGTGACCAATGTACGTCTCGATGGGGCGCTACACGAGTTCACCACCATTCCCGGTGTGGTCGAGGATGTGACCGATATCATCCTCAACGTCAAAGCGCTGCGCTTGCGTATGGACGATGCGACGCCGCGGACGTTGGTGATCGACCAAAGCGGTGCGGGTGCCATCACGGCCGACTCTATCCAGTGTCCTACGGGGGTCTCCGTGCTAGATCCCGCTCAGCCTATCGCTACCCTCAGCAAAGGAGGTCATCTGCACCTGGAGATGAGTTGCGCGATGGGGCGCGGCTATGCGACGGCCGACGATAACAAGACAGAGGGTATGCCGATCGGCGTGGTGCCGATCGATAGCCTGTTTTCCCCGATCCAGAAGGTGAACTACCGGGTTACGAACGCCCGTGTCGGGCACAAGACCGACTACGACCGGCTTGTCATAGAGGTGTGGACCGACGGCTCGGTTCGCCCCGAGGACGCGCTGGCATTCGCGGCCAAGATCCTCAAAGAACAGCTATCGATCTTTATCTCACACGAGGAGATCGAAGTGGCCCAGGCGCCGGCGCAAAGCGAGCAAGACCGACTCAACGACATCTTGTGGCGCTCGGTCGATGAGCTCGAACTGAGTGTACGTTCGGCCAACTGCTTGCAGAATGCCAACATCCACTACATTGGCGACCTGGTGCAACGCAGCGAGTCGGAGATGCTGAAAACGAAGAACTTCGGCCGTAAGTCGCTCAAGGAGATCAAGGAGATTCTCGGGCAGATGGGGCTGCAACTTGGGATGAAGATGGAAGGCTGGCAGGGCCCGCCTCCAGCCCGGGAGGACGTCTAGAGCATGAGACACCAAAAGAGTGGACGTACGTTGGGACGCAACTCGTCCCATCGCAAGGCGATGTATCGAAACATGGTGACATCTCTGCTTGATCACGAGCGTATCCGCACGACGGACGCAAAAGCGAAGGAACTGAGACGGTTCACCGAGCGAACCATCACGATAGGTCTTCGGCTCGGCGATCTGCTGACGAAGGACGCGGCGTCTCGCACCGCGGATGAGAAGGCTCGCTACGCCCACGCGATGCGCATGGCGGGGCGTGTGGTGCGTTCTCCCGAGGTGCTCCACAAGTTGTTCGCTGAACTCGCGCCGAAACTGCAGGGCCGGCCTGGAGGGTACACCCGCATCATCAAGATCGGCCGTCGGGTGGGTGACGCGGCGGAGATGTCTCTCGTCGAACTCGTGTGCCGCGAGGAAGGACAAGAGGCGGTGGCGGCGGACCTGGGCGCTACCGGTGACGACGATGGAACGGACGCCTCCGCCGCGGCGGTCCAGGGCGACTAGTTCACGCGCGGTGTAGCTATCTCTTTCGTGCGGCGTGGCGGCCCACGTGACCGGCCGAGGGTAGAAGTACCCTCGAGCCGGCTTTTTCTCGTCCGCTCGGCGCTCGCTCGCGGCGCAGCGACCATAAATTTGGTTGGCTCGGATCGCGCCCATAGAGTTGGCCGATGCTCGTCGGTGATCCACAACCGTTGCTGCTACTCGGCCTCGGGCTATTGGCCGGAACCGTGGCGCTCGCGGGGGTCGGACGTCGCTTGAGGCGTGCCATCAAGCCGGCCGATCTGCGGGAGAGACGGTTTCAGTTGACCCGGGACCACCGTCTGCACTTGGTGGAGGTGGACGGGGAACGGATGATCGTGGGGACCGGACCCGCGGCGGCGCCTAGCTTGATCTGTCGGTTGCCGCGGTTGGCAACGGATCATGCCCCGGAGGGTCACCGGGGGGCCACGGCGGGGGAGGGGATGGTCAACTCACGCCGGGGTGCTCATGTGGCCTGAGGGCGGTGTCCCCGACTCGTTGGTCGTGTGGCTGGTCCTGGCTGCCTTGCCGCTGCTTGTCGCCTCGTGCACGGCCTTCACCAAGGTCAGCGTGGTCGTGGCTGCGCTACGCATCGGTCTGGGCGCAGAGCTCTTGTTGCCCTTCTCTGCGCTTTTGGCGTTAAGCGTGGCCGTGACCTCGGTGATCATGGCCCCCGTGGCGTACGAGATGTTCGACACGTATCAACGCAGCTCCATCGCCCACGCGCCGGCAGCCGAGCTCGGATACGCATCGTGGCGGCCGGTGTTCGGTCCGTTGTGGGAGTTCATGTCGATGCACGCTGATGATGGCGAGCTTGCCTTCTTCGCCGACCTGCAGCAGCTGCCGATCTCGCACCCCTTGGTCCTCGTTCCGGGCTTTCTCGTGAGCGAGCTGAGCCGAGGACTGTACCTCGCGGTACTCATCATCGTGCCCTTTGCGCTGGTCGAGCTGCTGGTGGCCCAAGTGCTGGGCCTGCTTGGGATTTCCCCCCAGCCGTTGGGCTTGATTGCGCTGCCGCTGAAGATCCTGTTGTTCCTCGCTGCGGGCGGGTGGACGTTGGTGTTGGGGAATCTTGTGCGGGGCTACGCTCCATGATCGGCGTCCACTCGGGTGACGCGCTCGCTGAGGGGGCCATGCTCTTGCTGACCACTTCCCTCTTTCTCGCTTTGGGCGCTGCAGCAGCGGGTGGCGTGGTGGGCTACCTGTCGGAGCGTATCGGTGTGCGAGATCCCGCGCTCGGCTTTGTATCTCGCTGGATTGGCGTCGCTGCTGTGGTCTCGATTCTATGGGCGGGCTCTTCCGCCGCGTGGGTGAGCTGGGTGCATGATCTGTGGGCGGCTCCTGATGGCGGCGGCTCGGTATCCCTCCAGCCATGATCGGGCATCCCTGGTGGTTGCTCGCCATCTTCGCGTCGTTGCGGCTTTGGGGCGTGGCCCAAACCCAGGTCCTGTGGCACGTGGCGGTGGGGCCGGTGTGGTGGTTCGTTGCGCCGGCCCTGGCGATTTCGCTGGGTTTCGGTTGGGCGCTCGGTCTGGGTGTCGCACCGGTTGACCTGCTGGCGAGCGTGGAGCCGGACTTGATGCCTTGGGAGACGCTACTGGGAGTGGGATTGCTCGAGGTCTTGCTCGGCTCCTTGCTGGGGTTGTTGGCGGGCCTACCGGGTACGGCGCTACTGGGGAGTGCGGCTCACGGGGCTTCCCTATTTGGCCTTGGTGGCCGGGCGTCGTCGTGGAGCGCTCTTGTGACGCTCACGGTGCTCGTTGCCGCATTCGCGCTGGATCTCCATCGGCCGTGGCTCGCGGCCGCTCACGACGTCTTGGTCACATGGCAGGTGGGGGCACCCAGTACCTGGATGATCGCCGATCCCACACGCGCCTGGCAAAGTATCGCAGCGATGGCGCGGACCTGTTTGTTTCTCGCGCTGGCATGGGCGACACCTCTGATGCTCGCGGGCGCGATCGTCGACATCGCCACTCGCTTGCTGGCCCGAGGTATGCATCCGGCTGCAGCGTTCGTCGGCGCGTTGCGACCGTGGTTTCGCCTTGCGTTGGGGCTTGTCGCCCTTGCGGCATCGTGGTCCGCTGTACCCGAGGCCTGGTCTCGCGTGTTGGTCATGCCCGTGAGATGATCTCCGCGTGAGCCGTCTGTTGATTGGCGCGATGCTTTCTACTCTATGTGGGTGTGCACCCGGAGATGGCCTTGCGCCGGGCGCCGATGGGCTTCGCTTGCCGACGGGACTGGCGATCGGCCCCGGCGCGCGCAGTTTGTTTGTGACCAACGGGGACTGGGATCAGAAGGAGGATAGCAGCACGTTGGTTCGTATTGATCTTCAGCGCTTCGAGGACGCTGTGGCGAGGCCCATGCCGCCGGGGAGCGTGGTCGATGGTGTGGATCCCTGCCGCCGTTTGGATGACGACCTAAGGGTGGAGTGCGCTTTGTCCGTCTTGATCGATGACGAGCAGACCGTACGACTAGGGAGAGGGGCGGGGAACATCGCTGTGGACTTTCCCAAGGATCAAGATACGGCCTACCGCCTGCTGATTCCGACACGCATCGAGCCGAGTGTGGTCTGGGTTGACGTCGTCGTCGACGGGCGAGGGTCTACTCGTGTCGATTGCGGCCAGGGCCCGGACCGCTTCTGCGACGCCGCGCACACCCTCGGAAACATCGGGCCGCAACCAGCAATGATCCGGGTCGACGGCGGCGCTTTTCGGTTTGCGTATCTGCCACATCTCCTGGGGCGAAAACTCACGTTGATCGCCTTAGATGGGGTGTTCGGCCCCGAACGCGTCGACGAGGCTCCCGAGTTCTTCCGCAACGACCCGCTCCACGACTCCGGCCTGGGAGGAGGGTTCGCGGTGGCGCAACGTGCTTGTGATGTGGCGGCCGGAAATGCGCCGGTCGCTACACTGGAATGCGAGCGACCGTATTTATACGCCACCCATCGTTTCTGGTGGGGGCTGAGAGCATTCCGGGTGGCGCCGGGGCGTGACCAGATCCTGGCCGGAGGCAATGTCGCGGTGCTCGGTACGTCGGTTGCTGGGGCACAGCCGCGGCCCATCATGGGGGACGCGGAGTTCGAGGACCCACAAACAGGACATCGATTGCTTGTGGTACACACGACACCTCCGGCGCTGTCGCGCGTCGATACGGGTCTTGATGAGGTAGGCAATACCAAAAACGATCTCATGGGGAGTGTGTCCGTATGCAACAACCCCAATATGCTGGAGATCTATCGGGCAGAGCTGGGACCGGACTTCGCGTTCGTGAGTTGCTACGGCGCCGCTGAGGTCTTGGCAGTTGATCTCGAGATTTTCGCAGTGGTAGCGGCCATTGACGTGGGCGCGGGTCCGAATGAGATGGTCGTGGATGCGACGCGGCGCTGGCTCTACGTGGCCAATACCCTGGATCATACGATTTCCGTGGTGGACCTCCGGCGAGAGGCGGCCACGTATATGCGCGAATTCGCGGTGCTCGGGCTTGGCCGCGCGTTGCCGGAGTGAGGCGCAGGGCGTGTCGCGGCGTTGTTGCCGATGCACAGTTTCGCCTTGTGGCCCGGTCCTGGAGACGTCCGGCACAGGTCGGGACGTAACCTTCACCAAACTGCGTGCTGCGCCGAACGAATTCGCTCAAGCGGGACCGCGGTGAGGACGAATCCTGGGCATGGCGTTCTTCGGACAATGGCGTGTCCGCGATATCATCTTCGGCGCGTTGTCCACCGCTGCGCTGGCGCAGCTGGTGGTGCTGGGCTGCATCGGTCGCAACGGTGATACACGACTCGCCTCCCAGACTTATCGATCCGACGACCGTACATTCGGCCTCGAGTACATCTCGCCTCCTTGGCGCCTCGACAGCGACGGAGCGAGTGCGGTCCAGCTTTCCGTTCCCGCGGAAATCTTCGGCGTCACGTTGGAAGGATCGCCGCCGAGCCATGTCATGATCGCCGGTTTGGCGGATCTAGCCGAGAGCTTGGACCAGTTGCTAGATCTCGACAATGATGCGCTGGAGGAGTTGGAGGATCTGATCGGTAGCACCACGGGGTGGAGTGGAGCCACGGCGTGGACGGGATGGACATCGACCAGTTGGCCCGGCGGCACAGGATCTGGCGATGCCGGTGGCTTGCCCGACCTCCCGGAGATTCCCGAATACTTGATCGACGTGAACCTCACGAATTCTCGTGATGTGGCGTTCGCGGAGATGAGCTTTCTGATCGAAGAAAAGGATGCTCGGGTCGCAAGTGGCCTGCAGAAATTTGTCAACAACGCCGGGCAGGCCGGTGTGGTCTATGAGGTGGTCCTCGATCCTGGAGTTTTCGTGCGCTCGTTCTATTTTCGCACGAGCAAGACGGCTCTCAAAGTCGTGTTTATCTCCTTGTTCGAGCTCGAGACCATCGACCTTGATCTGATGGCGGCGACGATCTACACAGACGGGCCCCGGGAACCGTAGTTGCACATGTTGGAAGCGACGCTTGAGTCTCTGCTTGTTTCCCACCTCGCTCCGGTGGTTGCGCCGATATTCAAGGCGCTGCTGAGCTTGGTGTTGCTCGGTCCGCCCACGCTCCCGCCGTTGCCAGGATCGCAGGGGCCCGAGCCATCCACGTCGCCCGAGCCATCCACGTCGCCCGAGCCATCCACGTCGCCACAACCATCCACGTCGCCACAACCATCTGCGTCGCCACAACCATCCGCGTCGCCCGAACGCTCTTTCGCGCCGGGTGTGGAGGAGCCGGTGTCGAGACCGACCCGCGCCGCGACCCCCGACCAGAAACACGTATCCGAGATAGAAGTGCAACTGCCGCTGGAGTTCTCCGCTGGCCGCGGGGAGATAGGTGCGCAAGCCGGGTCCGTTCGGCCCGATCCGGCTGGCATCGTGCTGGCGACCCCCGATGCCCCGCCGACCCTGGCATTGCCAGGCGACCCAGTGCCCGATCGGAACGCCGCCGTGCCGCAGGCCGATGGTCCGCAAGACCCGGAGTTCGAGAACGTGGTGTCGGTGCGCACCGCGGTCGAACGCTCCGTGTCACCTCCGATCACTTTCAAAGGGGAGCGAGCGCCACCCAACGAGAGCGCGGCGTTCATATTCGGCTACCGAAGCTTCGCTATCTCGGACGCGTTGGCGCGCCGGCAGACCTGGCATATCGCGTCGGTAGAGCTCACCCCCTTGCGCCGCTACGTGCGACTGAATCTGATCACAGAAGTGGGCTGGGAGGGCGGTGAGGCCGCCCAAGTGGATGACCGAGCCGATCTTTCCATCATGCAAAAGGTGGGCTTGGGGGTGCAGTACCCCAACTGGCTGACGCCGCTTGCGGAGTTTCAGGCCGGCATCGGCGCTGCGCGGGTCGAGATATTTGAGCGCAACGATCTAGCCCGGCTCCATAGTTTTGGCGTGGATGTAGGCGCCCAGTGGGCGGTCACGCGGCGCATCTATGTGCATGCTAGCGTGGGGTGGCTGCGGCCTTATTTCACCGTAAAGACGGATGTCGTGTACTACGATCGCGCCACGTTCAAGCTCGGCGTGGGATTTTAGGCTTTCATCCGGGGTTTCGACCTCTTACTGGGGATGTCTGTGCGCCTCGCCGAGCGCTTTTCACTCGCGCACGCTACCGGGCCGACCGCCGGTACCGCATCATGCTCAGCCTTCTTCTTGGCCGGCGTGGAGCGCTGGGCTACACCGTGGCGATGACGGCTCGGCGCGCCTCGGACGATCGTCGGTTCCAGCGCGAGTGGAGAGCGGGTATCCGAGCGCGCGGTCGGTGGCCGGTGTTGGGGTTGGTGCTGCTCGGGCTTTGCGGTCTACTCGCGGGCGTCGGACCGCTTTTTTCCGAGCGGTGGACTGCATCCTTCCGCGCCGCACTCGAGGGGTCGCCCATGCCCGCGATCAAAGACTACGTGGCGGCGACGCTGAGTGTGGCGGCTGTGTTTCTGTGCGCGGTGGTGGTGGCGGCGCTGGTCTTTCGTCGCGTGGGAGCAGTCCGCGGATCCGCAGGGGCGTTGTCGGCTGTCGGCCATTCCGGATCACCGGGCTTCGGCCTGCTCGCTCCTGCCGCGGCGCTCTTGTTGTGTGGTTGGGCCGTCGGGCCGGTGGTGGCTGGGGCGAGTCGTGCAGCGGATGCATCGGCACCCGGACTTGAGGCATTTTGGTGGGGCTGGACCATCAACGCCCTGCTCGGATTCGGGGTGCTACTGGTGGGATGTGGCGTAGTCGAACAAGCTGTGGAGCGCTGGCTCGCGCGCCGAGCCCAACGCGGCGGGCGATCAGGTGGGTCGAAATGAGCAGCGGTGGCCTGGTGAGCGTCGCGGTCCCGGTGGGAGCGGACCACGCTTTTAGCTACCGCGTCGACGCCGGTCCGATTCCCGTTCCGGGGACCCGCGTGTTGGTGCCGTTCGGGCAACGTGTGCTCTTGGGTGTGGTGCGGCCTGTGCAAGCGGAAGTGCCCGAAGGGACGAAACTACGGACGCTGCTCGAGAGTCTCGACCCCGTTGGCCAACCCTCGTTGCCGCCCGACGTCGTGGATCTCTGCGAGTGGATCGGTCGCTACTACCTCGCACCACTGGGCGAGATCTATCGCCTTGCCCTGCCTGGCCTGCTTTCGCAAGCCGACGCAAGGCGGGCTTGGATCACGGATTCCGGGTGCAATGCTCTTGAACGAGCGGAGCAGGGACCCCTATGGAGCGGCGGCGTGGGGTCGGAACTGGCGGCGGATGAACGACGGGTACTGGCGGCGCTGATCAGCGCCGGTGAGCGAGGCATGCCGGTGTCCGCTCTTAGTGGTTTGCGACCGCGCCTTCGCTGCGTTGGCGCGTTGATCGACAAGCTCGCCGGGTATGGCTTGTTCCGCTTGGGGTGGGACCCGGCGCTTTCACCGAAGTCTCGCGTGGAGAAACATGTGCGGCGCACCGATTATCTCGCCGGACCTTCCACCGATGAGCAACGGATTCGCGCGCTCGTGGGTCGCAGCAAACAGCGGCGTGGTCTATTGGACTATATTGATGGTCAGGGCGAGCAATGGGTCAGCGTGTCGGAGTTGCGCGGTCCTTTCCCGCGGCTGCGGCAACTATTGCCGCCTCTGATAGATGCCGGGCTGGTGAGCCTCGTTGAACGTCCCCGCGCCGTCGACCCCTTCGATACGGCGGTGGTAGAGGCATCGCTACCTCAAACCCCGACGGAAGAGCAGGCCAAAGCGCTCGACGAGCTCATCATCGCCGCGCAGAAACGTACGTTCTTCAGCGCCCTCTTGCACGGCATCACGGGCTGCGGAAAAACGGAGGTCTATCTTCAGCTCATTGAGCACGTGCGTCGAGACGGGGGCGGGGCGATCGTCTTGGTGCCCGAGATCTCTCTTACCCCCCAGCTCTCAGATCGATTCAGGTCACGCTTTGGCGACACGGTTGCGGTACTCCATAGCGGACTCACGCCGAGGCAGCGACATGATGCGTGGCAGCAGATTCGTAGCGGGGAGCGGAGGATCGTGATTGGCGCGCGATCCGCCGTATTCGCGCCTGTTCCTGATCTCAGAGTTGTTGTGGTCGATGAGGAACATGATGGCTCGTTCAAACAAGAGGACGGTGTACGGTATCACGCCCGCGACGTTGCACTCGTGCGGGCGCAGCTGTGCTCATGCGTGGCTGTGCTCGGTTCGGCGACGCCGTCGCTTGAGTCGTACCAACTCGCGCGCGACGGCAAACATCGGTGGCTGCAGATCAAGACGCGTCCCACCCCGCGACCACTGCCCGAGGTCGAGATAGTGGACCTTCGTGTACATCGTCCCGATTCGTCGACCATGCTCACCGCACGCCTCAGTGATGCTGTGCGAGCCGCGGTCCGAAGCGGTGAACAGGTGATCTTATTCCTCAATCGGCGTGGGTACACCACGGGCTTGGTCTGCCTAACATGTGGGGCACAGCCCCAGTGTCCAGACTGTTCCGCGCCATCGATGACCTACCACCTGAAGCGCAATCGACTACTTTGTCATCTATGTGGCTATCTCGAAGCTACCCCCGAAGCTTGTACCTCTTGCGGTGCCGGCAAGCTAGTGCACACGGGCGCGGGGACCGAGCGCGTCGAGCTGGCGCTCGCGCAGCAGTTCGCGGATCTACGTGTACTGCGACTCGATCGCGACACGACCCGCGGCCGAAAGTTGATCGAGACGCTTCGCCGCTTTCGAGCTCGAGAGGCGGACGTGTTGGTGGGTACGCAGATGTTGGCGAAAGGACACGATTTTCCTGGTGTGACGTTGGTCGGGATCGTGTCCGCCGATCAGGGGTTGTCATTGCCTGACCCGAGGGCATCGGAACGTTGTTTCCAATTGCTCACGCAGGTGGCGGGAAGGGCGGGAAGAGGGAGGCGGGCAGGTCGGGTGATCTTGCAGGCCTATGGTGTGGGTCATCCGGCGATCCAGTTTGCGGCCGAGCACGACTACGAAGGATTTGCGGCGCGTGAGCTTAAAGAGCGTAAGCAGCTCGGCAATCCCCCCTTCGGGCACCTGGCCTTGGTGCGTTTCGTGGGGAACGACGCCCAGGCTGTGGAGCGCATTGCCACGGGCGTGGCCCAGCAGATTCGTATGCGGGCGGAGGTTGAATCGGGGGCGGTTAGAGTACTGGGTCCCGTTGCCTCACCCATTGAACGGATCAATCGGCGTACGCGCTGGCAGGTGCTGCTCCGCGCACCGCAACGGCTGCCTCTTCATCGCATGCTCCACTTTGTGCGTGGCGCCGCGTCCCTGCAGCGTAGTGTACAGGTGACGCTGGACATCGATCCGCAGTCGCTGCTGTAAGTTGAGGGGTATCTGCCCGTACTCGATGCGCTCCCTAACATGCCCGCGTGAGCTTGCCGGGACGCAATGGGCGTAGATGTTGAGACCTCGCGCCCGCGCAGCGTTTCCAGTACGCGACGAGTCTAGGCTTCGGCGCTCCCAGATCTCCGAGCCGGACCGACCCGGAGCCGAAGGTGAGAGGAAACACGCAGACCTGACTCATAGGTCGGATGAATAGTTCTTGCGGGGACGGCGGCCAGACAGTGCGTACACAGGCACGACTCCGATGCCGCGCGAAGGGGAGCCTGGACCTCCGTGTCGGGCGCGGCATGGACGTCCTTGATGTGCTCGGCTTTCCCGTCGGGCGGGTGGGGAAACGATGGGTGCGCCCCAAGGGGGCGAGTGCTCGCGGAACGAGGTGTCGCCTCGTGCGATCGGATGGATGTGAGTGGATGAACCTAGGTCAACTTGCGAACGTATCAGGACGGAGGAGTAGCATGTCTGCACGCGTTTCGCGGACGTGAGACCGTGGCGGCATCCCCCAACCGGGGCAAGCTTGCGTGCGTGTGCCGACAGAAGGTGGATGGACGTCGTCACCTGCTCGCGCACGTCACAGCCTGAACGAACGGCGCCACAGTGGGTTCCCGCCGGGACCGGCACGATGACGGGCGTTTTCCCGCCCTCTTCGGTCGCCTCGTGCCACCTACAAACTCCTCGTGTTTCTCCACGTGATCCGAGGCGGTCTTGAGTCGCGGCCGGCCCTGCATTGCAGGCGTTGTGCGTTGTGCGTTGTGCGGTGCCCGAGCTGCGCGGCCTACAGGCGACCTCGGATACCGATCGGCAGTCACGGCAGTGGGGGTACCGATCGTACTCCACCTGTCACTCGGTGTGCCCTCCGAGGAGCTTGCGTTTCCCTGATAGGCCGCTAAACTCGGCGCCCCGTGGCTTCGTATATCTTGATCGTGGGAGAGGCGGACCGGCGGGCGAATCTGGTCGAAGCCGTCCGCGACTGTGGGTACAAAGCGGCGCTCTGTGACCCCCTCGATATTGCCGGCCAGCTGGGTCAAGGGCCGCTTCCGGCGGCGATGATCGTCTGTATCGAGGACGGCGAGAGGCTGGCGATCACGCGGGCAGTACGGCGTGCGCGGAACGAATTCGCGCTTCCCGTCATCTTGCATGCCGATGTGGGTGAGGATACGCGTGCCATGGCGGATTTGATCGAGCTCGAGGGTGATCATTTCTTGGAGTCTTCGGTGGATCCAGATCAGGTACGGCGCGCCTTGGTGGAAGTGCTCGGTGAGGGCGAGCGTGGGGACGTGCCGACGACCTCACCACGGTCCATGGCCGCGGTCGATGTCGCCGCGCCGAGGGCACGGGAGCGCACCGCAGCGTCGTGGGGTGAGTCGCCTTCCCACCCCCCAGTCCCGTTGTCCGATAGGTCGGGCCGCGGCGCAGGAGAAGAGTCCCCCCGCGGCCAATGGCATCGGACGCTCGACCAGCTCGAGGCGCGCATACGCGATCAGGCGGTGACGGGCGGCGCGTCGAACCCCGATACGGACGACCGGGCGGACGAGATCGATCTCTCGTCGTTGGGCGCGGATAGCATTCCCTCGGTCGACTCCCCGGAGGTGGGTCTCGACCCCGGGGAGTCGGGAGCACGCCGGTGGCTGACCCGTGTGGAGTCGGGAGCGCGTCGCCGCTCGCGCGGCGCGACGCGTCTCAAAGACGGCGTGGCCGAAGGGCCGGCTGGCGAATCTGGCGAATCTGGCGAATCTGGCGAATCTGGCGATTCCGATGAATCGAAAGAGCCGGACGAAACGGGAGGGACGGAGGCGGCGCAGGGTGCCTTCGACGCCACGCGCCGCTTGGACAGACGCGCACGCCCCACCGAGACTTTTGATCGCGCCGGGTCTCCCACCGTTTGGCGGCCTGTGTACGCCCAGCGGCACACCGGAACTTCGGTCGCGATGGCGACCGAAGCGGGTCAGGTGTCCCCGCAAACGGACGTCGCAAGCATCTTATGGCGTCTGTATCGCGACGGTTATTCTGGGAGTTTAAGACTGATCCGGCCTGGTATGGAGAAACAGCTCTGGTTCGTCGGCGGAAAACTGAGGTGCGCACACGGAAATGCTGGATCCGACGGGCTCTTGGAGGGGTTGCGCCGCAGAGGCATGCTCGTGGCGCCCCACTATGAGCATGCGCGGACGCTTCGCAGTGGCGGCCTGGAGGCGGATGCGTATGCCCTCGTGGAGCTCGGCTATGTAAAAGCGGCTGAAGTGCGACACCTGTTGTCCCGCCACGTTGCGCACATCGTGGACACGACATTCGCATGGACCGACGGTGAGTGGGTGATGGACCATGGGGATCGCTTGGACGATCAGATCGATCAGATCGATCTGATCCCCTCTTTTCCGCGTTTCATCCTGGAGGGGGCGCGAGTTCGTCTATCGGCAGAAGTCTCCCGTGCCCGACTCGGGTCGGGCCTGCGATGGCCCAGTTGTGTCGGAGCGAGCGGGTCCGAGGTTCGCTCGCGGGAGGTCCAGTTTGCCGACCTCTCGCTGGATGTGGAGGGCCGGAACTGGGTACGATCGATGGATGGGAGCTGTGATATCGATGAATTGGCAGCAAAGCCTGGCACGAACCCTCGTCGCTTGTTTGCACTGGCATACGCGCTCTATGTAATGGGCCTGATCTCGATGCGGGACGAGCCTGAAACTGTAGCTGCGACCGCATCTGATCCGTGTGATGTGGATCGGTTGCGCATCCGCGAGCGCTTGGCCTTGGTGGGAGAAGCCGACTATTTCTCGATTCTGGGCGTGTCGCGTGATGTTGGGGTCGGCGACTTGGAGCGCGCGTTTGGCGAGATGGCATGGCTTTTTGGTCCAGAAAGTGTCGAGAACTCAGTTCTCGATCAGATGGCCGACGAGCTCCAGGCCATCCGTCGAGCCTTCGACGAGGCGGTGATGACGTTGCGTGATCCGAAGCGCCGTCACGCATATCTCGTGGAAATCGAGGGGCGCGGATGAGTGCGGTCAGACAACATGTGGATAGCGAACATGACGAGACGATGACTCTGCGTGCCGCATTTTTTGGTTCCCCTGCCTTCGCCGTGCCGTCACTTCACGCCACGGCAGCGGCATGCCGTCTCGTCGTCGCAGTGTGCCAGCCGGATCGTCCCGCCGGCCGCGGGCGCACACTGAGCGCACCGCCAGTCAAGCAGGCGGCAGAGCGCATCGGTGTCCCTGTGCTGCAGCCGACCAAAGTGCGCGACGGATCCCTCGTGCGCGCGCTCGCACCCTATCAACTCGATGTGGCGGTGGTGGTCGCGTATGGAAGGATCCTGCCCCCCGAGCTGTTGGTGTTGCCGCGTGAGGGTTGTATCAATGTACACGGATCCCTGCTGCCAAGATGGCGGGGTGCCGCGCCGATCCAGCGCGCCATACTGGCGGGCGACACCCAAACCGGGGTGTGCATCATGCAGATGGATGAGGGCTGCGATACGGGTGCGGTGTACAGCCAGCACAGGACAGAGATCGGCGAGCACGAGACTTCCGGCGAACTTGCCGAACGTCTGGCGCAGCTCGCCGCGGCTGCGTTGGAGGCGTTCTTACGCAATTTTGACTCGCGCGGTCGACCCGTTGCCCAGGTGTCCACAGGGGTGACGATGGCCGCAAAGCTTGAGAAGGTGGAAGGTGTGGTGGATTTTACTCGCGCTTCGAGCGAAGTGGCGGACCATATTCAAGGGATGGACCCTTGGCCGGGCGCTTTGTGCTGGCTACAGGGCCGACGACTCAAACTCTTTGGCGGTTGCGCCGCGGCAAGCTTGGCAAGCTCGGTAGACCCGGCAGGCTCGGTCCCAGGCGACGAGCCAGGATCCGTGCTGGCGATCGACGAGCACGGACTACGCGTGCGTTGCGGTTCTGGGACCATCGTGCGCATCGGCGAGGTGCAGCCAGAAGGACGCAAACGCATGTCGGCCAAGGTATTCGCGCATGGCGTTCGGCTCGAAATGGGCGCGATGCTCCGTTCGCGTGTCGGAGGTGCATGAAGCAGGCCGCCGGGCGGGAGATCGGCTTGGGCTTGCAAGCGCGTCGGCGCCAACAGACATCGTTCGCAACTCCGCGGTGCGGGCTCGGCCTCGCGGGTAGCCTCCACGCCGATGTCCAGCACGATTGGGAGGCGCAGGCCAACAAGTGCATAAAGATCGAAGGTGTCTACTCTACCGGATGTTTGGCGACTTCATCGAAAAATTGAAGGCCGCACCAGATGCGGGCTGCCGACCTTTTCCAGCACGGTGGTGGTCTGGTGCAATGCGCTGGGTCGGGGCATGGCTACAAAGAGATGTTGTTCACGTTGGCCGGTGGAGGAAACTCTGGCATTGCGAAGCTCGGATACTCAGAGGGTCCAGGTGATCGCTACGCAAACGATCTTTGGATTCGCGAGCTCCAGCCCATGGGCCAACGCGATGAGGCCGTTGGCGACCCGGAGCTGACACGCGGCGGAATCTCTGTGTAGTTGCGTGTCGGGGTCTCTTTGTCCTCGCGCGTGACGTATGAGGGGATCGAGGCGATACCCTCCGCTGCGTTTGGACCCTGTTCGACATCCCGAGCGTCCGTGGTTCAGGTGGAAATCCGAACTACCGTTTGTTTGGTGAACAGGCTGAACGCCAGGTATTCGTACCGCCAGCCGAATTGGCGAACGGCCTCCTGCAGGGCTTTCCACTCGTCCTCGCGCCATGTCAGGTTGCCGATGTACTCGTCGAAAATGAGCACGGTTCCGGGACCGATCTGGGGCCCGAGGAGCTCAAGCACGGTCTTGGTAGAGCTGTAGATGTCGCAGTCCACGTTGACGAACCAGACGGGACCCGGGTGATCTCGCAGGAAAACAGGAAGAGTGGCGTCGAACCACCCGGGGTGCAGCGTCACGTTGTCTGGGACCTCGGGTACCCTGCCACCGGTGCTGTACTCGCCCTGGTCGGCTTCTCCCCACGCTTCCGGCAGGCCCTCGAAGCTGTCGAATCCGTGGGTATCTTGTCCAGCCAACTCGGCGATCATGCGGATGCTGGTACCGAATCGGACTCCGAACTCGAGCACGAGGCCGTCCGACCGAGCGGCGGCCAGGCCAAGTCGGAGCGCCTCGATTTGCGAGCCGATCATCGTGGGAATCGCTTCGCCGGACAAGCGAAGTTAGTTCCATGCATCGAGTCTGGCCCGCACCAACTCCGGTCCGCACGCCACGGCCTCGAGGTGGGGTCTCGCCGATTCGGACGAACCTGCGTAGGCTAGGCACATGCCCAGGAACAGTCGCAGCTCGAGGTCATCTCCTTGAGGCGACCGAGTTTCCGCAGGGCGAATCCCAGGTTGTTGTAGGTGCCGGGGTGTCGGGGATTCAGCGCGATCGAACGCTGGTAGCAGGCTCGCGCCTCGTCGTAGCGACGCTGGGCCGACAACGCTGCCCCCAACAGATTCGGAAACACCCAGTCCCGCGGATAGACTGAGATCAGTCGGCGTGCGGTGGCTGCGGCCTCGCCAAACCGCCGTGAGGCATAGAGATCGAGCAGCGTTTGAACCTCCGGATGGTTGCGCGCGGCTGTGCGTTTGGAGGCATCGTTCGCCATCGCGACTGTGGAACGGTATCACGACAGCGGAACCACAGTGCGCTACCCGGCCGGTTCGGGCCCGTCTCAGAAACGTTGCCGCCGGCGTGGCGCCTACTGCGGGGCACGATGCCATTGTAGCAAGATGTGGTGAAGTGTGCTCGAACCCGCTCCTCACATTGGGCGCTGGGGCACGGGGGCGCTGACTTCGGGTATCCTCGCGCTCGAATATATGAGCGCCTCAACAAGAGCCGAAGAACTGCGCGCGGTCGGTGACCTCTGGGGGCACCCCAAGGGCTTGGCGATCCTGTTTTTCACCGAGATGTGGGAGCGCTTCAGCTACTACGGGATGCGGGCGCTGTTGGTCCTATTTTTGACCTCGAAACATTCGGGGGGTCTGGGATGGAGCAGCGCGGAGGCGCTTCAATTCTACGGCTGGTACACGATGCTGGTCTACGTGATGGGTATCCCGGGGGGTATCATCGCGGATCGCATCCTCGGCCAACGCAAGGCCATCGCCTACGGGGGGGGCCTACTATGCCTAGGTCATGGCGTGATGGCTGTGCCGGCGATCTGGGGCTTTTATTGCGGCGTGGTGCTGATCGTCTTGGGTGTGGGGCTGCTTAAACCCAATATCTCCACCATGGTCGGCGCGCTCTACTCCGAAGGAGATCCGCGCCGGGATCGCGGCTTTACCGTCTTCTACATGGGTATCAATCTGGGTTCGTTGTTGTCGTCGATCATCGTAGGTTACGTGGGAGAGACCTACGGCTGGCACTATGGATTCGGTCTCGCGGGGATCGGCATGGTGGCGGGGCAGATCCTGTTCATGTACGGCCGGCGCTATTTCGCCGACGTCGGTGCGCGACCCACCCATGTCTCGCCCACCGGGCAGGCAAAGCCGGCATCGCTTACGAGCGTCGAGCGCGACCGAATCAAGGTGCTCGGCCTTTCATTCGCGATTGTCGTGGTGTTTTGGGGAGCGTTCGAACAGGCCGGGGGGCTGCTGAATCTCTATACGCGCGACTATATCGATCGATCGGTCTTCGGCTGGGAGATCCCCACGTCCTTGTTCCAGGCCCTCAACGCCGGGTTCATTCTCCTGCTCGGTGTACCTGTGGCCATGTATTGGGCCAGGCGACGGGCAAGCGGCAAGGCAGCGACCGCGCTGTTCAAGATGGCCATCGGTACCGCGATCATGGGATCGGGCTTCCTCATGATGAGTGCAGCGGCGGTGGAGGTCGAGTTGGACGCATCGGGGAACGTAGTGGCCAAAGCCGCGGTTATCTGGCTAGTCGCCGCCTATGCGCTGCACACGATCGGGGAACTGTGCGCGTCGCCCGTCGCGTTGTCGTTCATTACCAAACTGGCCCCCGCGCGCTTTGGTTCCCTGATGATGGGTACCTATTTCGCGGTGACGGGGGTGGGGAACAAGGTGGCCGGCTTGCTCGGCGAGTCGGCATCGGAGTTCGGCGAGTTGGTCGTGTTCACCGGGATAGCGATTTTCTGTATCGTGTTCGGACTCCTGATTGTGGCGTTGCGCGGACCCTTAGAACGCATGACGCACGGCGCTGAGGACCGTGATCTGGAGCGATGAGGTGCGGATAATCAGGTCGCTAGGTCGCCGAGTCGCCGCGTAGCGACGGGCGGATCGCGGCGTCGCGCAGCGCGTTCCATTGCTTGAGGATGTGGACCGAGGCACTTGTGCCGAGGCGATCGGCGCCGGCGGCAAGCAGCGCGAGCGCGGACGCCAGGTCTCGGATGCCACCGGAGGCCTTGACATGACCCCGTCTTCCGATTTGGGAACGGATGCGTGCCACAGCCCAGCAGGTGGCGCCGCCGCGGCCAGATTCAGTGAAAAAGCCGGTGGAGGTCTTCACGAACTGGGCACCGCCGTCCATGGCGAGGCTGGATGCGGTGTCGAGTTCCGTGGTCGTGAGGGCCGCTGATTCGACGATAACTTTCACGACGCGTCTTTGAGCGGCTGCGACGACGCGCTCGATATCGTAGCGCACGGCGGAGAACTGTCCGTCCTTCAGCCTTCCGATGGCCATCACCATGTCGAGCTCGTCCGCACCCGCTTGTACCGCCAGTTCGGCCTCGTACGCCTTGACGGGGATGGCTGTCGCGCCGAGCGGGAAACCGATGACCGTGCATACCCGAGTGGGAGAGGCCGCCAGGAGGGTGGCCGCTTGCTCAACGAACGCAGAGTTGACGCATACGCCGTAGAAACCGTACTTGCGCGCCTCGGTACAGTGACGCCCTATCTCCCCACTCGTGGCGTCTGCGCGCAATAGCGTGTGATCAATACGTAGGGCGAACTCGATGGCGCTGCGCGGTGGCGAGGGTTGCATGTGGTTCGCCATGTTAGCCGCAACTTTGCCGCGGAGGGGGATGGAGAGGGGCGGAGGGGGATCTCCGGGGCCCGGCGACGGAAGGGGATGGAGGGGAGGCCGTGGAAACGAAAGGCGTAGAGAGGGGTTGCGTGAACCGCGATGCTATTCCGTCCCGACCGCAGCGTGGTAACACCCAAAACGAATGTACGCTTTTTCCGCCATGCTCGTTTCGTCCCGACTCGGTCTCGCACTGGCGTTGGCGCCGGGGCCAGTCGGTGTGCCGGGAGAAACTCGCCGCGATCCGTTTCGCCAGTTGGAAGAGACGTGGCCCACTCCCACCAGTACCCGTACGGCCTCTGGAGCGCCCGGACACGCGTACTGGCAGCAGAAGGCGGACTACGACATCGAGGTGGAACTCGACGATGTCAAGCAGCGGTTACGCGGGAGGGAGACCATCGACTATACGAATCGTTCGCCCGACGAGCTCCGCTATCTGTGGTTGCAGCTGGACGCGAATATCTTCGCACCGAATTCCGATGCGGCTCTGACGGCCCCTGCCCCGGACTTTGAGCGCGTCTCGTACCGCAGGTTGGGTGCGGTGCTGGCCCGGGCGCGTTTCGATGGCGGCGTGAATATCACAGCTGTTACCACCAAGAGAGGGCGCTCGAAGCTCAAGTACACGATCGTGAAGACGATGATGCGAATCGATTTGCCCAAGCCGTTGCGCAGTGGGAAATCGATCAAATTTTCGATCGAGTGGGACTATGCTATCAACGACGCCCGCAAAATTCGGGGGCGCACTGGGTACGAGTATTTTGAGAAGGACGAGAATCATATCTACGAGATGGCTCAATGGTTCCCGCGAATGGTCGCTTACACCGACGTCAACGGCTGGCAGCACAAACAGTTCCTGGGCAGCGGTGAATTTACTCTCGAGCTTGGTGACTACGAAGTGCGCATCACCGTGCCCTCTGACCATATTGTGGCGGCAACGGGCACGCTCCGGAATCCACGAAACGTGCTCACAAAACCGCAGCGCGATCGTTTGAGTCGTGCGCGTAAAGCGGGGAAGCCGCTATTTATCGTGACACCGGAGGAGGCGCTAAAGAACGAGTCAAGCCGATCCAAAGGAACCAAGACCTGGATTTTTGGGGCGAAGAACGTCAGAGATTTCGCCTGGGCCTCGTCGCGAAAATTCATCTGGGATGCGCAGGGTCATCATGTGGGGGGCGCCCAAGTGCTGGCCATGTCCTTCTATCCCAAGGAAGGTCAGCCACTTTGGCACCGCTATTCCACGCGCGCCATCATCCATACCCTCAATGTATACTCCCGGTATACTTTCGAATATCCCTACCCGGTGGCGATCTCCGTGAACGGGCCGATCGGGGGCATGGAATATCCGATGATTTGTTTCAACGGGCCCCGTCCCGAAGAGGACGGCACCTACTCCAAACGAACAAAATACGGTTTGATCTCGGTGATCATACACGAGGTGGGTCATAATTATTTTCCGATGATCGTCAACAGCGATGAACGGCAGTGGACGTGGATGGACGAGGGGCTGAATACTTTTCTGCAGTATCTCTCGGAAGCGGAGTGGGAGCGCGATTATCCCTCGCGGCGGGGTGAACCACGGGCTATCACCGGATACATGAGCAGTGAGCGACAGGTGCCGATCATGACCAACTCTGAGTCGCTGCTGCAATTCGGCAACAACGCGTACGCGAAGCCGGCGACGGCCTTGAACGTGCTGCGCGAGACCGTTCTGGGGCGTCGACTCTTCGACTACGCATTCAAGGAATATGCTCGACGCTGGAAGTTCAGGCGACCGATGCCCTCGGACTTCTTCCGAACGATGGAAGACGCCTCGGGCGTCGACTTGGACTGGTTTTGGCGGGGTTGGTTCTATACAACCGATCATACGGATCTGGCGATCGACGGTCTTCGGCTGTATACGATCGACGATCAAGATCCCGACCATGAGAATGCCATCCTGAAGGCTGAGCGCGATGAAGAACCACAGAGTCGCGCGCGCAAGAACAACCGAGACTTGCCGCGATGGGTCGAGCAACACGAGGGACTCAAGGACTTTTATAACGACTACGATTCCCTTGATGTGACCGTGAAGGATCGCAAACGCTATCAGAAGATGCTAGGCGAGCTCGATGCGGACGAGAAGAAGCTGCTGGCACAGAAACACAATTTCTACGTGGTGGACATCCAAAACGTTGGCGGGCTCGTTATGCCGGTGATCTTGGCGATCAAGTATACGGACGGCAGCCGAGAGGAGATCCGGATCCCCGCGGAAATCTGGCGGCGTGACAGTCGTCATGTCTCGAAGCTAATCCTCACCGACAAGACCATCGATACACTGGTGCTCGATCCTCATCTGGAGACGGCGGATACGGACTTGGGCAATAACTTCTATCCTCCGCGTCCGAGCGAGTCCCGCTTCAAATTGTTCAAGCGCGGTGGGCACCCGAATCCGATGCAGGATGCCAACAAGGCGAAAGAAAAGGTCGGAAGTACGGGCGGGACTGGTGAGAAGAAGCAGGGAGGTCGCGCGGCGAAGCAGGAGGGGGCCAAAGCTGCCGCGGTTCCTGCTGGCGCGTCGCGGGTCAAGGCGAAGGTCAAGGCGAAGGGGTCGATCTGAGCGAGAAGCGACCATGAAGCACTGCACGCGGCGAAGGAGGTTTCTGCGGTTGACGGGGGGGGGCACGGCGATGACCGTGGGCATGGCGGTCTGGCCGGCCCTTGCGCATCCTTTCCACGTGACCTTCACGGAGATGGAGCACAATATCGCCAGGAGCACACTGGAGGCGGCGATTAGGGTTGCACCCGGCGATCTGGAAGAGGCATTGGGGAGGCGTGTGGGGAGACGTGTCAACCTGGATCGCGATACGGGGGCGGATACATTCGTCCGGGATTATCTACGTCAAGTATTCCTCATCAAAACGCGGAGCGGGGCGCCCGTTCCGGCGATCTGGATCGGGAAGCAGGTCGTCTCGCATCAGATAGCCTGGCTTTATGTCGAGTTTCCGCTTCCCGCGAAGGCGCGGGAAGTGTGGGTGCGGAACCACGCGTTCTTCGCGATCGCTTCCCGGCAGGTCAACACCATCGTGTTCAAGCAGGGAGTGCGCAAAAAGACGCTCACGTTCAGCCCGGGGGTGGACCAAGACGGAAAATGGTTGCAAATCACACCACCGAAAACTGGAGGCGTGGGTTCTCAACGCCAACAACTGGCGACGTGAGCCTCGACGACAATGGGTACACTGGGCACAACGGTGGCCATGCAGCGCTCCATGATCTCCCGCACGCGTCGGCAAGCGACTTCGGCTTGATCCTGGGGAACTTCAGCGATGTATTCGTCGTGGATGCACATGGTGCCTTGTCCTCCGAGTGATCGCAGCGCGGGCTCGAGTTCGATTATCGCCAGTTTAAAACCCTCTGCAGCGGTGCCCTGGACGGGGATGTTCAGGGCGGTGGTGAAGCTGAAACCACCGGCTGGGAAGCGCTTGCGACGGCCCAGGGCGGTTCTCACCACGAGAGACTCGTCTGCGCCGCGTCTACTCCAGGCGCTCAAGCGACGGTGCCACGCTGCGATCCCAGGGAAGGTGTCAAAAAATGCTGCGCGGGCTCGCTCCGCTTCCGCTAGGCTCAGAGCGAGCCCGAAGCTATCTTGTGCGTACTTCGAGAACCGTCGGGCGCCCATTCCGAACAGGAACCCAAAGTTGATCGCTTTGGCGAGCTTGCGTTCGTGGGGAGAGACTCGCTGCTCCGGTTTCCCGGTGAGTGTGGCCGCCGTCGCGCGGTGGGGATCGACGCCGCGGCGAAACACCTCGCGGAGTGCCTCGCAAGGTGCGAGGTGAGCGGCCACACGTAGCTCGATCTGGGCGTAATCCGCGATGATGAGGCGCCGGTGCGCCGCGGGGCGAAAGCAGGCCCGCAGGCCCGGGGCGGTGTGTTCGCTCGGGACTTGCTGAAGGTTGGGTTGGGAGCAGGAGAATCGGCCCGAGTCTGTGGCCAGGGGATGGAGATGGGCGTGGATACGGCCCTCGTAGTCGGCGTAGTCTCGGGCCCAATAGCGGTAGGTCGACAGCAGTTTGTCGAAACGCGCCTTTAGCGGGCTTGAGTCGGCGGATTCGCGTTGTTTCAGCCACGTGTTGGCGACGCGTTCGAATGCCGCCGTATCGACGGCCATGCCGGCGCGTTCCATATGGATCACGGCGGGTAATAGCCGGCATTCGAGCTCGAAGCACCCCGCCAGACCTCGCTCACGTAGCTTTGGGGTATAGGACTGGAGCAGCGGGATGAGCATCGCCACCCGGACGGAGGCGGCAGCGACGGTGGATGTCATCACGGGTAAGGCCGTGCCGAGCTCGTCGAGGATGGATCGCTCGAGGGGCCGACTGTCGCGCCGCCCGTCCGCCCCCTCGGCTAGGAGCGTGGCCGCGGTGCGGATGCACCCGAAACGGAGCGGCATGACGCCGTGTGGTTGGAGTTTTGAGAGGGCCGCGTGGGCGTGGGAAAATACGCAATACGGCACCGCAGGACCGCGGAACAACGGTGTGATCCTGGATACGAGTTCGGCCGGGATGACGAAGCGTTCGGTGTGTTGGGCCGCTGCGGTCGTGTCGGGCGCGACCGCGATCCAAAGTGGTGAGGGTGCGGAGACGTCGCTCTTCGTGTGAGCTTCCGCGCGTGCATCGGCTTCGAATAGGAAGCCGAACAGAGGGGCACGTCGCTCCAACCACGCGTCGACCACCTGGTCCACAAGTGCGGCCTCGGTTAATCGAGTAAAATGGTGGTCGGTGTGCGTGCTCATTGCGGGTCGCTGGCCCCACTGTAGCGCTCGAGGCGGGCCACCGGGACGGGCGGGGGCGGATTGGGAGCGATTGCCTCGAAAGCGCGACCACAGGCGAGGTGAGGTGGCTGCGGTCCGCGATTCGAGTTATCTGAGGGGTATGGGATCGCTGGCGCAAGGGTGTGAGAACTCCGCTTTTCGGACGGAGAAGAGCGGGCGTGCGGGGCACACTGGCACCGAGTCGGCGAACCAGCATCGCGAGTTGCTGGACGGAGAGTTCTGGCGTCACATACCGGCCTACCGGCATGTGGACGAGACCACGTTTTCGGATCACCGGTGGCAGGCGAAACACTCCATCACGCGGGTCGACAAGTTGTTGACCACCCTTCGCCAGCTCGCCTCGCCGGAGTTCATCGAGGACGTGCGCGCAGGCTTCCTTGCGGCTCCGATGGCGGTGCGGATCTCGCCCTATCTTATTTCACTGATCGATTGGGAGCAGGCCTACTCGGACCCCATTCGCATCCAGTTCATCCCCCTCGGCTCGACGATCCTGCCCGATCATCCGAAGCTCGATCTCGATTCCTTACATGAACAGGCCGACGCTCCGGTGCCCGGCCTGACCCATCGCTATCCCGACAAGGTGCTCTTTCTCGCGTTGGACACCTGTCCGGTTTACTGTCGCTTTTGTACCCGCAGCTACGCCGTGGGCACGGATACCTCGGAGGTGGCAAAGGTGAGTCTCAAGCCCACCAACGAGCGTTGGGAGCGGGTGTTCGCGTATATAGCCGCCCACCCAGGCATTGAGGACGTGGTGATCAGCGGCGGGGACGCGTACAATTTGCGTCCCGATCATATCCGTACCATCGGCAACACGTTGCTGGATATCCCGCATGTCCGGCGTATGCGTTTTGCCACCAAAGGTCCGGCCGTGATGCCGCAAAAACTGCTTACGGACCATGCCTGGGTCGATGCGCTGACCGAGGTCGCGCAGCGGAGTCGACGAGAGTACAAAGAAGTTTGCGTCCATACCCATTTCAATCACCCGAACGAGATCACGGAGATCTCACGGCGTGGTCTCAATCGTCTCTTTGATCGGGGGATTTTGGTACGGAACCAAACCGTTTTGCAGCGTCATGTGAACGACGATGCCGCGACGATGGGGCAGTTGCTGCGGCGGCTCAGCTACGTCAACGTCCACCCTTACTATGTCTACGTGCATGATCTCGTCAGCGGCGTTGAAGTGTTGCGGACATCGGTGGCGACGGCGGCAGAGATCGAGAAGCAGGTTCGTGGGCTGACGGCGGGATTCAACACGCCGACTTTCGTCGTCGATGCCCCAGGGGGGGGCGGGAAACGAGATGTGCACTCGTACGAGCACTACAATCGGACCACGGGCGTGAGCGTGTACCGTAGTCCCAACGTCGATAACGAGGCCTATTATTGCTACTTCGACCCGATTGACCTCCTCCCCGAGGAGGGGCGCGCTCGCTGGGCCGACCCGGACGCGCACACGACGATTGTCGCGGAGGCTATCGCGGCCGCGCAAGCGGGCTGCCGTTGATGTTCAGTACACCATGATGCGGCCGAGCACCGCGTACTCGCCCTTCTTGCCGTATGGGCGTGGTTTATCGAGGCCGAGGTCTGCACCTCGTCCGGGACTGGGCCCGGAGCTGGGGTCTTCGGATGCCTGTTCTGGGGGCAGGGTGACTTTGTATCGTTCGCGTTTCGTCTTGCTGAGGCCGACGATCAACTCGTGTTCTCCACTGACGATCTCGAGGGGCGGCACCTTGAAGTCGAAACGGTCGATAATGTAGTCGCCCTTGCGCCAGTATTGGGGGGGGTAGACCCCCCCCGTGGGTTTGTGGGCGACGGCGTTGATGCGACTCAATTTCCCGCGGTACAGGCGGGTGTAAATTGTGAGGGCCTGGGGGACGCGGCGCAGGACGTGTAGCGCTACCGTCAAGCGCACCTCTTGACCGCGGTGAATGGGGCCTTGTAGTTCCCAGCCCACCACTTCCAGTACGTCACCGAAGCGTACCCACGTGGGGTGGGACAGTTTCGGGTCTTCGTCGGCAACGACGGCCAGCAGGGGGTTTGTGTCGTCGAGGCCGGCGATCGCCGTGTTGGAGACCACCACTAAGCCCGGATGGATGGGGTCGACGACGAAGAACGGCCGACCCTTCGATCGGTGAGATTGGTGCACGGCCGCGAGTTCGTCTTCGGGAATCAGCGCGGTTTTCAGCTCGGCGGCGCCCAGCCAGCGAAGGAGCTCACGGCGTGTCTTGAGCGTTGTGTGGGTGAGGGGGGCAAGGACATAGCGCTCGAGGGCCGCGTCGCTCACTCGATAGGCGGCCAGCTGAGTAGGTAGCCGGGCGTGCTGAGCGTGCTCAAGGTAGCGCGCCATCGTGCCCTTGGGTGAGAGCCGGGCCGTGCTTGCGGGCAGGAAGTCGGTGGTGAAAGACCAGACCTGGGCCAACAGGGCGAGAAAGATCCCGGCCTGACCGGCCAGTCGTCGGATCTCACCTGCAGGGGCGGCCCGGATCCGTGGCCAGGTCACATGCCACAGGAGATATGCCACCAGCAACGCCGCGGCGCCTCGCTGGGCGACGCCGGAAAGGTAGGACGCGCTGGCGATGGCTTCAACCGGGTAGTCTTGGGCGGCGAAAGGGGCGAGGGGGGACCCGAAGTGATGCGGGAGGAGCTGGGCGTCTTTCGCAGCGACCAACAGCCCGGCGATGGCGACAAGGACGCCGACGCGTCGCAGCACAGCCGGGGTCTCGGCATGCTGCAAGGTGCGGACGGCCTGGCTGCAAAGCAGCGCGGCCGGGAGTGTGACAGGAAGTGGGGTGGGTCCATATACGTGGCTCCAAAGTCCCGTGAGCGTGACGCCCAGTACAAACCAAATCGCGGCGAGGCTGTGTTCGCCCGGGCGCAGCAAGCCAACGAGCGCCAACGCGAGCCACGGGAAAAGTTGGGCGGTGGCGTCGTCGAAAATCGTGCCCATCGGTCGGCCCTGGGGATTGTCGAGCAGTCCGAGGTCCCTTGAGGCTGCGAGCAGAGGAATGAAGCCGTTGCCCTGGCCGGATACGAGGTAGCCACCCAACACGAGGGCGCCAAGTCCCACGGCACCCCACGCCTTGGCGACACCTGGCACCGACAATCGGAGTGCCGCGATGGCGAGGGTGAGCGCGGGCAACCCCGCGCCAATGACGAGGCCGAGGCAGGCGACAGAGCCGGCGAGACAAGGCAGCGCGAGGGCGGTGAAGAGGATTCGCGGCCGTTTGCGAGGGGTGCGGAGGCCAGCGTAGCCGAGGACGATACACAGCGAGAGTAGCAGTTCGCCGAGCGGACGGCCGACGGCGAGCGAGGCCGCAAACGTGCTCAACGGCAGGGCCATGGCGAAGGCCGGCGCTACAAGTGAGTCGAACCAACGGCCGGGTCGACTCGCCAGGCCGGCAGTGAGGCCGACGAGGAGGGCCACCGCGACCGTGCCGGGAACGCGCAGTCCCCAGTCCTGCGCGTCGGAGATCGCGTACGCCCAGCTCCGCACCATTTCGGGCAGCCACGGGCTCGCTACGACCCCATAGAGGGGCTCCCCCAACGATGCTCGAGCGCGATCGAGTACGGCAGCCTCCGCGGCGGACCACAACCCGTGCTCGGCGATCCCAGGAAGCGTGAGCGCGAGTACAGCTGCGGTTGCCACCAGTCCCGCCACGGTCGGGGCTCGCAGAAGCGAAGTGCCCCCCTGAGGTGGCTGCGTGGTGTCGCTTGCCGGCGGCACCTGTAGCGATGACCCACGCAAAAAGGCGCGTCCGTTGGAGGCGCGCCTTTTCGTGGGCAGCTGAGGTGCCGTGGCGATCAACGCTTGCTGAACTGGAAACGCGCGCGAGCACCACGCTGGCCGTATTTCTTCCGCTCCACTTTGCGTGCGTCGCGAGAGAGGTAGCCCGCGGCCTTGAGTGCGGTGCGGTTCTCAGCGTCCACACCGACGAGGGCCCGAGAGATACCCAAACGAATGGCGCCCGCCTGCGCGGAGAGGCCACCGCCTCGGGCCGTACACCACACATCGTATTTCTCGCGGGCGTCGAGCGTCACCAGTGGCTGCTCGACAATCTTCAGAATTGTCGCGCGGCACAGGTAGGCTTCGGCGTCGCGTTCGTTGATGGTGATCTTGCCCGAGCCAGACATGAGCCACACACGTGCCACTGCCGATTTGCGTCGGCCGGTGGCGTAGAACCTCATCACATCAGTAGA
Source organism: Nannocystaceae bacterium (assembly GCA_036479215.1). Taxonomy (GTDB): domain Bacteria; phylum Myxococcota_A; class Polyangia; order Nannocystales; family Nannocystaceae; genus FL481. The sequence goes on from JAZGFE010000163.1 coordinate 64,897, forward strand.
CATTGACCTAGCTCAGTTCGTAGGGCTTCGGGTTTTGGGCTGCGTGGGGATGCTCGGCACCCGCGTAGACCTTCAGCTTGCTGAAGGTGCGACGACCCAGGGGCCCGCGGGGCAACATTCGTTTGACGGCGGACTGGATCACCAGCTCGGGCTTTTTCTTGAGCACGTCGGCCGCGCTGATGGTCTTCATGTGCCCGACGTACCCCGTGAACTTGTTGTACATCTTCTGCGCGAGCTTATTCCCGGTGAACCGGACTTTGCTCGCGTTGATGCAGACGACGAAATCGCCCGTGTCCATGTGGGGGGTGAAGATCGGTTTGTGCTTGCCGCGAAGCAAGCTTGCGATGCGCGTGGCCGCTCGACCGACCGTTTGGCCGTCGAGGTCCACGACGTGCCAGTCGCGTTGGATCTCTTCTGGTTTGGGGTAGTGGGTACCCATGGGACGTGGAGGTCTACGCGAGCGAAATCTGGGTGTCAAGCGACGTGATGCCCCGGTCGGATCTCCAGGCACACGCCCCGTCCCGGTGTCTTGGAATGGCGCGACGCGGCCGTGCCGTGTGCATCGGGAGGCCGCGGGGTTTGCGGTGTGGCGCCGGAGATGATCGTGGACTGAAGCGACCTGGGAAGTGCGTCGCGCCCCAACCCATCCTATCCTGGGTTGGAGCCGCCATGTCTCCGCCATCCGTGAAGATTCTCGTCGTGGACGATAGCAGTGCCGAGCGGGAGATCGCGCGCTTGGCGCTTGCGGCGCAAGGCTATGAGGTGCTGCTCGCACAAGATGGTCAACAGGCGCTGGAGGTGGCGCTCCGGGCAGATCCGGATCTGGTGCTGCTCGACGTTGTGATGCCCCGTCTCAACGGTCTCGAGGCATGCCGGATCCTCAAGGCGAAGGCGAAGGCCAGCGGCCGCTTCTTGCCCATCGTCTTGGTGAGCACGCGCAATTCCGCCAACGCGCGGATCGAAGGTCTTCGCAGCGGCGCTGACGACTACGTGGGGAAACCCTACGACACGGAGGAATTGCTGATGCGGGTGGGTGGCCTCCTCCGCAATCGCGCGCTGTGGAGCGAGGATCGGGGCGCCCGCAGTGGCGAGGACGAACCATCGACGGGCGAAGGCGAAGGGGGGCTTCTCATGAGACTCGGAGAGGAGTTTGAGCGAGCGCGACGCTACGAAGATCCGCTCGCGTGTGTTTGGGTGACACCAAACTCCGATGCCGCTGCGAGCGGCATCGATTTGCGCGTTGCGGTGGATCGGACGCTTCGTCACATCGATCTCGTATTCGCGCTTTGCGAGGGTCGAGAATACGTGGTGTTATTGCCGAATACGCACTTCCCCGGTTCCCTAGTCGTCGCTGAACGCATCGTGCGTTCTTGTCGTCTCGAAGGCGCCTCGCTGGCGGAGGTGGTCGCCGGCATCGCATTTTGTCCCCACTCCGCCGTCGGGGAGGCCCAAGATTTGCACGATCTCGCGCGTGAGTCGGCGGCGCGGGCCCGCGCCGAAGGTGGCGGGCGGATCTGCTTGGTCCAACATCAAGGGTACGTTTACGTGCCGGAATCCTAGGCATTCCTCCCACGTGCACGAACAACATCCGATTCAGCCGGTCGCGCGCGTCCTCCTCTATCCTCGTGAGGACGGACCGGCCGCTTGGCCAGCCGTCGATCATGCCGTGCGTTGGCTCGCCTTGCACAATGTGCGGTCCGTCGTGCCGCCGGCGGTGGCCACTGCCCGCGAGGGCAACCTACCTGAGCACTGCGAGGCGATTCCTCCGACGGAACTGGGTCGCCACGGGGGGCTGGACCTCGCCATCGCGTTGGGAGGCGATGGCACCTTTCTCCGCGCCAGTCGATGGGTCGCGCCGCACGGTGTGCCGGTGATGGGTGTGAACCTGGGCGAACTGGGGTTCCTGGCCAGCTATGGCCCCGATGAACTCGACCAATGCCTACAAGACGCCGTCACCGGGCGGCTGGTGTGGGAACCGCGGCTGAGGGCGCAAGTCGATGTGCTGCGTGCGGGGAAGCTGCACGCCTGCGAGACCGCTTGCAACGACGCGTACATCAAGCATGGCCAGATTCCACGTCTGTTGCGTTTGGCCACGAGCGTGCGTGGCCGCCCGATGGCGAACTACAAGGCCGACGGTGTCATCGTTTGTACGCCCCTTGGTTCCACGGGCTACAACCTGGCCGCCGGGGGTCCCATCACCGAACCAGGGTCGGATGCCTTCACGATCACCCCGATTTGTTCGCATAGTCTCACCGATCGGCCGGTGGTGACCTCTGCGGACGCGACTATCGAGATCGTCTATCGTGGACCGCGAGATATTTCATCCGCGGTGCTCACCGTGGACGGCCAATGGAACTTGTCGCTCATTCCCGGGGATACGGTGAGGATCCGGCGGGCAGCTACGCCGCTGAAGATCGTCCCGCCGCGCAACGGGCCATTCGACGTGCTGGCGAACAAACTGGGCTGGGGTGGCCCCGTGGCATTTGGGCGAGGGGAGGACTGAGCCTTCTCGTGGTTCCCGCGTCCGCCGCTGTGGAGCGCTCGATCTCCCAACCGGGCCCGACCTCGATCCTCGGTGTCGGTGTCGGCGTCGGTGTCGGTGTCGGTGTCGGTGCCATTGTCGGTGTCGGTGTCGGTGCCATTGTCGGTGTCGGTGCCATTGTCGTGGCGCCAGAGCGCCACCGTCTGCTTCGGGTGTAGCTTGCCACAGACTCGACGCGCCGATTGGGACCAGGTCGCGGAGACGTGGCGCGTGCGGAATCCACAGCGTCTGTGGCGACGGCATTGCGACGCGGTTCATGTCGACCTCTTGTCGCGTTGGCTCCCGAAGCGTCTTGGCAGTGTGCTCAAGACCGACCTCTTTGACGAAGCAAGCGGTGAAGGGTTGACCCCCTGGCTCTGTGCACGCGCCGAAAGTGTTACCGGTGTCGATTTGTCCAAGAAGGTGATCGATCTGGCACGGGGCAGACACGCTGGCCTGGTGACTGTGCTAGCCGACGTGCGTGAGCTTCCCTTTCCAGCTGAATCGTTCGATGTGGTGGTGTCGAACTCGACGCTAGATCATTTCGACGAGGCGGCGGACGTGGATGTCGCATTGGGTGAGCTACAGCGTGTGCTTCGGCCTGGCGGCGTGCTGGTGCTCACGCTCGACAATCTCGACAATCCCGTGGTGTGGATCCGCAACCTCTTACCCCCGTCTCTACTGCGGCGCGCGGGTCTGATCCCCTATCACGTCGGCCCTACCCTGGGCCCTGTTGCGACCGCTTCTCATCTCGCAGCGAAGGGTTTCGAGATCGGCGAGCTGTGTGCCGTGTCCCATTGCCCTCGTCTTCCTGCCATAGCGATGGCATCCTGTTTCGATCGCTGGGGTGGCCGGCTCGCGCAGCAGAGATTTCTACGCGGGCTCATGGCTTGGGAGCGCTTGTCGGCATGGCCCACCTGGCAACGTACCGGTTACTATGTCGCGGCGCGGGCCAGGAAAACGGTGTGAGTAGCCGATCGATCGGCTAGAGGCATGTCATCGTTTGAGGCAACCTCTTGTTGTGGGTGAGCGACGCCGATCACCGCCGGTGTGCACCGGATGGTGGCGGTCGCGGGCGGTTGTGGTCGTTCGCAAACAATAACGCCGAGCAGCGTGGACGCTTGCTCGGCGCGTGTGGACGGTGAGTCGGCGCAGGCCGGAGCCGTCAGGACTCTTCTTCGCCGGTGGGTTCTTTGGATGTGGCCAGATGTGCGTGGACGCGTTGGGGGTCGTTGTGCTTGAAGAACTGAAGAAATACAGGTCGTTCGTTGCGAAGCATGTCGACCGCTGATGCGTGAAGATCGCGCTCGAGGTACACTTTATAGCGCTTTCCGTCCTTTTTCGGCTTGGGTGGATTGTCGCGGAACGTGAGCCAGCCGACGAGGCGGGTGCCCGAGAACAAGGTGATGGTTGGGCTGCCTTTGGTGCCGAAGCTGTGCCGGTAGCCGGTGATGTTGTTGGTTTCCCAGGACATGCGTACCTCCGTGGTTGCAGCTTCGCAGTCTAGCCTGGGCAAGCTGCACATCGCCACAACTTTGTTCTGCATGTTGGGGTGTCTCAACATAGGAGAATCCGAGGTCGGGGCTTGGGGTGAAGGGGTCGCGGCGGCCTGTACCGCACCTACCGCATTCACCGCATTCCCATCGACGTCGGCCTGGCTCGGGCCGCGTGCCCGCGCAGGCGCTGCCAGGTACCATCTGGGCAGTACTCTCAGGCCAGGGCTGTCGGGACATATTTCGAAACGACCGTCGCCGTCTCAGGCGCTGTATCAAGCTCGACTGGGCGTCGCCGATACCGTTGCCAGGCCCGCCTTAGCGGGGCCTGGCAACCTCCCACAAGGAAATACCGCCGTGCCGGACGTGCAAATCGACTGCAAAGGTCAAAGTTGTCCCATGCCCATCGTCAACATCAGCCGCGCGATGAAGAAAATGGGCGTGGGGCAGCGTCTCGGTGTGGAGGCATCGGACCCGGCATTCCGAGCCGATCTCGAGGCGTGGTGTCACAAGATGGGGCACGAGCTGCAATCTTTTGAGCCAGGCGATGTGGCCACGGCTGTGATCTTGAAACGGAAATAGAGAAAGTCATGCACGCAGATGCCCTCGATTCAGCGGACTCCGATTCCAAGGCCAGTGTTGCCCGCAGCAACCCGACGCCACGTGCACTCGAGGCTGTGGAAGAGAGGCTTGCAAATCTCGAGAAGTCTCAGCAGGAAGATTGCCTCAGCATGGTTGTGTTTAGCGGGGATTACGACAAACTGATCGCTGCCATTCGTAATGGCCACCGGAGCTGCCGCAATGGGTAGCGAGGTCAACATGTTCTTCACCTGTTGGGGCTTGTCTGCGATCAAGAAGAAGCGGTCGTTCAAGAATAAGAACTTCTTCGAACGAATGCTCGCATTCATGTTGCCCAAAGGTCCGGAGAATGTGCCGACATCAAATATGAATATGATGGGTATCGGGCCGCGATTTTTCGAGATGATGATGGCCCAAAAGAACGTCCAGAAGTTACCTGCGTTGATCTCCTTGGCTCGAGATCTCGATGTCAATATTCAGGCGTGCCAGATGTCGATGGACGTGATGGGCATCCATAAAGAGGAATTGCTCGACGATATCAGTTACTGCGGTGTGGCTGCGTTTCTCGGCGACGCGGATCGATCGCGGACGACATTGTTCATTTAGTCGCCATGGGTCTCGTCGTCATCAGGCCTGCGGCCGATCCCTCGGGTGATTCCGCGGCCGAGTCGGAGCTGGAGGCCGAGCTCGAGCTCGGCAGGCTCCGGGCGCGGGTCGCCGCGCTCGAGGGGTTGACCTCAGCTGTCGCGGACGCCAACGCAAATGCTGCCGAGCTGATGCTGGAGCTTGAGGAGGCGCGCGATGATATTGCGGAACGTTCCGCCAAGCTCCGCGCGATTCTTGACAACGTGCGAGCTGGGTTCTTGGTGGTCGACCGCAGCCTGGTCGTTGGTGAGGAACATACGCGATCGTGCTCGGATCTTCTTCACACTGATCGCGTTGCCGGCGAGAAACTTCCCGAGCTCTTGGGCCTCGACGGTGAGGCGCGGACACTCTACGAATTGGGTATAGACCAGGCCTTCGATGACATCTTGCCAACCGAGCTCTGCCTCGCGCAGATCGGGACCCGGTTTAAGGTCGAGCAGCGGGTGCTCTTTGTCGAGGGGAGCGCGATCCGAGATGAGGCAGGCACCGTGCGTTCGGTTCTCTTTACCCTGACGGACGTCACGGAGGAGTCGGCGCAGCGGGAAGAGAACGAGAAACGGCGTACGCTCATCGAGATTCTCAAAGGCCGGGACGGGTTTATCGCGTTCCTTGGCGAGTCGAAGCGTCATCTTGATACGGCCCGTGAGGCACTGATGACCGGCGATAAGACGGTTGTGCGACGCTGTCTACATACCATCAAGGGAGCTTCCGGATGTTATAACTTTTCCGAGATCGCTGCGATCGTGCATGAAGTTGAAGGAGAGCGCGAGATCACCCAAACTCACCTCCAGACCGTGGGAGACGCGATCCGCCGGTTTTTGGATCACAATTTCGATGTACTCGATATCCATTGGGACGCGGTCGGAGAGAACACGGCCCACTCTCGGGTTTCGGCGGACGCGCTTGGACGTCTCGACGACGCAGCGAGAGGGAACGGGATCTCGCCGGCGTTCGTTCGCAAGTGGGTGGCGCGAGCACGCCAGCAGCCGGCGAGACTCGTCTTCGATCGCTGACCTACACTCGTACAACGCACGGCCAAGACGCTCGACAAACGCGTCGTGTGCGAAATCGAAGGCGCCGACGTGCCGGTATCGCCCGAGCTCGCGTCGGCCCTGCGCACCTCCATCCCACACCTCGTGCGCGACGCCGTGGACCACGGCATCGAGGCCATCGGCGCGCGTGGATCCAAACCGGGGGTCGCAAAGATCACGATTCGCGCGAGTTGGAGTGCGGAGGGGCTGAGGGTCAGCGTCGCGGACGACGGGATGGGTATCGATCCGGAGGCGCTGCGGGACGCCGCGGTGGCTGGTGGTCTGTTCGAACGAGAGCGAGCCGACGCACTCCAGGATTCCGCCGTGATGGGGCTGGTCTTTCACGATCACTTCTCCCTCGCGCGCCGGGTCACGAAGGTGTCGGGCCGGGGCGTGGGCATGGCTTCCGTGCGCGCTATCGTGGAGGCCGTGGGTGGAGGGGTGGGGATCGTATCTCGATTGGGCGAGGGTGCGACGGTCACGCTGAGTTTCCCCGATGGTGTGGCGGGCTGTGGGGACGGGGAGGAGGGCCAGGACCCGAGCGTGGCGCGTGACTCGGGGGGCTCTGGCGCATCGTCGACGTGCGCACCATCGCCTTCCGACGACGCGCTTGACCTTCAGATCATACTCGTCGCGGGGCCAGAGGCCCCCGAGCGTGCCGTGCTCGCGCTGGCGACAGCCATGACCGCGGCAGCATCGGGCTGTAACGTCGCACTACTATTTTACGATGCAGGCTGCCAGATGGATCGGTCCGTGTGCACCCGATCATCACCGCGTCGGGGCGTTCGACTCGGTCGAAGAGCAGCTGTGTGTGCTCGAAGAGCTGGGCGTGGCGCTCGAGGGCTGCTCGTCTTGTATCGATAGCTACCTCGACGCGCCTCTCAATGCAGATGGGACAAAACAACTTCGAGACGGCGCGACCCGGGCGGGTCTCTCACTCGTTGCGCTGCGGGCCAGGACGACCCAAACGCTGACGTTCTGAAATGGGTATCGACTGCGCCCGCAATCGTGACTGCCGTGACGAAAAATGACGAAAAATGACGATCGCGTTCGCGGAACAGGTATCAGCGTCCGCGGCGCGAGCCGATTGCGCTCGGCGTCGTTACCATGCAACATGGACGCTCCTCGCCCAGGAATTCTGTCCATGATCACACGTCGATTGTCCTGTTTCCTCTGTTCCACAATGCTGACCCTCGCCTGCGGCGGTGGGTCTTCCCAGGGTAGCGCCAACGGCGAGAAGGCAGCGTCCGAAGTCACAGCAAAACAGAAAAAAGACGCCGAAGCGTCTGCAGCTCTCGCGGTGCGCAAGGCGAAGCGCGAGGCTGCACAAAAAGCGAAGGCAGACGCCGAAGCCAAGATCACGACGGAGCTCGTGCGGCTATGTGTCGTGCCGGAAAAGTACACGAAGGATCCCGTCAAGGGCTGTGATGCCGCGGGCAAAGCGTTCGACGGGTTCATGCGTCGCCTAAGTGATCCGGATGCGCTCAAGAAATGGGAAAGTGGCGGCAGCGACAAGGGCATCGCCATGGCAGTCGTACAATGTAACCAAGCGGATAGCGCCAAGGTGGCAGCCTGCCAGAAAAATGCGCTCGACGGCGCTGGGGCTGACTTGAAGGATCACGGCAAGAAACTGATGCAGATGTGTATCGACAAGTTCGCCAAGAAAGCACGCCCGGGATCGGGCCCGGCCGTACCGAAGCGGCGTCCAGGGTAAGGGCGAGACGATTATCGTGGGCCCCCGGGGCTGCCCGCGCTCGGCGGGCGGTCACCGTTGACCTCAGTAGGCTTTCGTCGACGCGTGGCCCGCAACCCGACCGTCCTCCCTATCTTGTGCTGACCGCTTCCGTCCTCCTCCTCTTGTTGGCCCTCGGCACCCTCGTGCTGCCCGTGCCGCTGTGGCTACATCGCTATCGCGGGGCGGCACATCTCCCCCCGGCGAGTGACGAACTCGCGGCCCTCCCGGCACCTTCCCATTTTCGTGATCTCGTGGGGGTGGTGGGAGAAGCTTGGGTCGTACGCGAGCTCGTACGTGACGCCGCGAAACAGGTGGAGGAGTGCCTCGCGGTCTGGCCTTATATCTGGTTGCTGACGGGTCGAGTCAGTCGCTGGTCGGGCAGCGGCTCGGCAAATTGGGCGAGCATATCGCTCGATCGTTTGTACAGCCGTGCTACAGACGCGCGTGCATCGGTTTGGCAATGGCTCCAGCGTTTCGATGCAGCACCCGGAGGGCATCGCGCTCAGTTGGAGCAAGCTGGGCTCGAGCTCGATGCGGCCCGCATGTTCGTGACGAACATGGGGGCGGGGGTGGAGGTCACCGCGACTTCGACCCAGATTGCGTTGATTCCCGTGCAGGCGCCGCGACGCCAAGACCTGCGGCGACTTCGTGACCAGTTGCGGGCTGTCGTCGCATCCTTCGACCGTTTGGAGGCCGGACTGCGTGCACCTGCTTCAAGTCCGTACCGGTAGGCGTTGGCGCGGACAACGAAAGAAGTCGTGGCTCGACGGTTCACGCGATACGCTGTCGCCGCTCGGCACAGGAGCGTGCTCGGACATGAAGACGAAGGGTTTGTACAACATGCGGGTCATCATCGTTGGAGGTTGCTGCATGTGGGTGCGCCAGCCTCCGGTGTTCGGGCTTGCCGTGTTTTGGATTGCGGTGTTGTGGTGTGGCACCGTGTGGGCCGGGCCATCCCTCGGCCCGGCTGGAACCGCCGGGCAAGCACCGGCATCGCTCGGGGGCACGGAGCTCGACGGGCAGGGAACGTTTGCCACGGCTACGACCCCGACCGTGGCGGATGAGGCCAAACACAAGGATGCAACCGAGTTCACGTTGTCCGCTGGTTCTATCCTGAGTATGGGCAACGCTGAGGCCGCAGCGGTAACGGGGACGTCTGCCTTCAAGTTGCGTCGAGCCAGACATCAGTTTAGCGCCAACGGGGCTGGCAACTGGGGTGCCGGACGGAGCGACGACGCGGACTGGCACGACACCGTAGGCAATGTGCAAGGTCGTGTCCGCTACGACTTGTTCTTCGCCGAGCGCTGGTCTGGTTTCGTCATGGCGACGGCCCGCCATGATAGATTTCAGGGGCTGGACCTGCGGCTGAACGTCGATCCTGGTGTCAGCTTGCACGGGCTACCCGGGCCGCGAAACCTACTGTGGCTCGAGGCAGGCTATGACTTCCAGTTCGATCTTCGTACGGACGAGGCGATTGTCGCAAAGGACAAGAACGGACGCGCGATCCTCGATGCGTCCGGATCGAGCCTCGCTGTCGAGGAGAAAACCGCGACGAACCACGCCGCTCGCATATTCGCAGGGTACAGCAACCGGATGAGCAAGGTCGCAGCGCTGGACGTGGGGCTTGAATGGCTGCAGAGCGTGCTCGCGGCCGATCGATTTCGTTTTGTCGCTGATATTGGACTCACTGCCCAGGTTTCGGAAAGACTCTCGGTTTCGACCACCTTTACCTTGCGCTACGAAAACGAGCCGCTCGCGGATGTCGAGAAGATTGATACCGTCACGGCCGTGAATCTCGTGCTGCGGATTTTATGAAGTCATGGGTTTGAGAACCACCATGGGGATGATCCAGTCAAGGACCAGGATCCGGGCAAGTCGCTTCGCTATCCTCTGGGCGGCCGTCGGCTTCGCCTGTGGTGTGGCGCCCGCGACCGGCGGTACCACCCGAGTTTGTCCCGCGGTGGACAAAGGGAGTCTGTGTTTTCAGCAATGTGGGGATGCGAGCGCGCCAACTTGCGCTGTAGCGGACGAGGAGGGCGCCGCGTTGCCCGAGTGTGGCCGTGATGGGCGCACCGGAGCGTACTTGCGGTTCGAGGATCGCTATGTCGTGCCCGTGGGCGCTTCGCGTTGTTTCGTGGTGCTCGCCGACGACGGACAGACTGCGGATCCATTCGACAACCTCCCGCCGGACTGTCGCAGTTTCGGCATGCTGGTTGTCGATGGGGCCGGGGTCGAGTTCGCCCCGAAGGACTGTTTTGACTTCAGCTGCGCGCTCGACGAAAGTGGGGATTGCTCCTGATCGAAGCGCTGGCCAGCCGGATACTCGCGCCTCCGAGGTGCGTCGCTCAAGTATGTCATCCTTCCACCGCGTGGCCGCGCGGGAATGGGGTGCTTCAATTGCGTGGCGTAAAGCCGCGCGGGGATGAAGTCGCTCGATGGCGTGGTATCCGTTCCGAGCGTGTCGTGGTGGGTCGTTCAGCGCGAGAGCGGGTGGCGACTGTGAGCAGGATCCATGCACCGATCACGGTCATCGCGCTGAGGCCAAAGGCGGTCCACACCCGGCCGGGTGTGGCTCGGTCGACGGTGTCGAGCACGACCGCGCTGATATCGACCGGCTTGAGTCGCGGATCGAAGCGCACCAGGGCGGCGAGAAGTTCCGGCGCGAGCGGCCTCAATTCACCGGCGAGCTCCACGACAGCGTCTCCGTGTTCGTGCCCACCGGCAACGCGGGCGACGACGATGCGGCCGCTGAGCGGGACGCTCGCCTCTGTGGTGCCGAGAAACGGGATCAGACGACGGGCGGCGGTGTTGTTCTGATCGGGTCGTGATCCGGGACTCACGTGATATTCGTCGATAGACCATTCGGCGCGCAGGTGGCCGCGGATCCGCACGAAACGGGCGTTGTCGTGCGGGAGAGGGTTGTCGGTGAGATCGTAGCGAGGCCACAGGCTCGACGGGCGCGTCCCGCCATAGCCCAGGCCCGCCTCTCGAGCGAACTGGGGCGCGAGCATGGCGAGTGCCAGACCGATGGTCCAGGGGCCCCAGGCTCGGTTGCGCGCGAGGCCCAACGTCGCCGCGCAGACGCCTGCGGCGGCCGGGAGTATCCACTCACGGGGCGCGAGTTGGGGGTAGGCGAGAGCGAGGCCGGTGACGCCGATCGTGGCTACTGCAGTGAGGATGCGCCAGAGCACGGTGGAGCATAGCGCGTGGCGGCGATGCTGCGACCGGAATGGCTGCGTGCTCGATACGCTTCGACTAGCTGCGAATCACTCGATGGTGTCGCTGGGAGGCGAGGACGCCCCCCGAGATGAACAGGCCCCAGACGATCTCCGACCCGTGCATGGGCCCGCCGCCGCCCGTGCAACCGCACCCGTTGGCGTCGTCGTCGGGCTGTGCCCATCCGTCGTCGCTGTCGTCGCTGTCGTCGCTGTCGTCGCTGTCGTCGCTGTCGTCGCTGTCGTCACTGTCGTCACTGTCGTCACTGTCGTCACTGTCGTCACTGTCCCCGTCGTCGTCGTCGTCGTCGTCGTCGTCGTCGTCGTCGTCGTCGTCCCCATCGTCGTCACCATCGTCGTCCCCATCATCGTCGCTATCGCCGTCGCCGTCGCCGTCGCCGTCGCCGTCCCCGCCATCGTCGTCGTCGTTTCCGCCATCGCCATCGCCCTCGTTGTTCCCGCCATCGCCTGTGGGGTCATTGACGGGCAGGAGGCTTTCCAGAAAAACCCAGGTGGCCGCGGAGGTGTCGTCGATATGGCCCGGTATCCTTTCCGCCGAGGGGTGTTTGGTACCCGCGACCTCGATCACGATGGACAGTGTCCCGTGCAGTGCGTACCAGGCATCCACTGTCCCGCCGGTCGCCGGATAGATCTGCTCGCAGATGCTCCCATAAATACTGTAGTTCGCAGCTTGGGCCATGGCCTGTGGAACGTCGGCAAACCAAGTCTGATCCGCGGCGTCCAGTGTGAGATCACATGGTTTGGACCCGGTGGTTGTTTCGCCGAATGGATGCATGACGGAACCTTGGGCCGCGTGGAAGTCGAGTGAACCTACTGGCTTGAGTTCATCGTAGAACTGGACGATATTTCTTGTGCTCTCGAGTTGCGGCACCAACGTGGGGTTGGCGACCGTAGGATACGCGCGGTTGGGATCTCGACCGTGGACTTCTCTGGAACGCTGGTGGGAGTCGGGACTGGCGATCGGGATGATGTGAATATCCAGCCAGTCCACTAGTTTGGTCAGTCTGGCGTCGGTGCCATACCCGTTGATGAGATTCTCCGTGAGCCCGAGCATTACCGCTCCCGCAATCCACTCGTCCCCATGGACCATGCCTGCGATGACCACATTCGGTTTGTCGGGATTGTCCTGCTCGACGTTTCCCGAGAGTTTGACCACCATGATGTCCCGATTGTCCCCGGTCTTCATATATGGAAGGTCCATCAGCTGTACGAAATCCGGATGTTCAGTGGCCCAGTTGCGCACCAGATCGGCTACCTCGTCATAGCTCTCGTATCCGACGTAGTCCGATGCGGAGAGTTCTCGCATCCACTTATCTACATCGGCTTCGAGGAGTTTGGCGCCCGGAGCCAGGGCCAGAAATTTGGCGGTATCGTTGGCCGGGACGTAGATTTTTAGATCTCCGTTTTTGAATCGTCCATCGATCGCGTAGTCTCTGGTGATGGCCCGCATTGCTTCGGGGCCTAGGTCCGTCAACCGGAAAGAGGACAACATCCGATGGCCGGTCGGCATGAGGGCGGTGGAGACCGCCCCCGATGCGTCTGCGTCTGCGTCTGCGTCTGCGGCCGCGTTCGCTTGCATCGGAATGGTGCTCCCGGCCATGGCGAGGATCGTCAGGAGATGCGGGGCGAGGCATTGGGGACGCATGCCATATGGACGCTAGGGGAATCGTCAGGATTGCGCAACATGGGAGGCGTCTCTGCGGCGCTCGGAACAACTTGCGCCCCTGCCAGCAACACTGGAATTACTAGATCGAAGCCAGTCTGGGTTTGTTTGGTGCGGCGCACTACGGCGCGGCCCCTGGAGAGTTAGTATCGGTGCCGAGACGCGGGTCTGCAGTTGCGACGGAGAAGCGCGGGAAGGGGCGGGGCGCGGGGCGGCGAGACGGGCGGAGATGGGTCGAGACGGGATGCGAGCGGCCGATCGATACCTTCGGCACGGGGAGTAAGCTCGGAGGCGAAACCGGGTGGCGCGGGTTCGTTCGGGGCCTGTCCAAGGCATGTTCGGACCCGCTCGGGGCCGGGGGCCAGACTGACGCCTGACGCTCCCGCGACCTTGGAGCGTACGATGCGTCGCATGCTAGCCTCTGACCGCGTGAAGGTGTTGTCGCCGCGAACCAGGTTGCTACGTTCGTTTTCGGTTGCGTCTTGGGCCGCTCGATCAGGCCTGGTCGTGGCCGCGATTGTATGGGTCACCTCGTGTGGGATCGACCGCGGCGATCCGACGTGGATCGGCCACGACGCTGCCGTGATCCGCTGTACGGTCGTGGGGGTCCAGCGGGTCCCCGCACACCTATTGGAAGAGATTCCGAGTCCGGCGGTCCCGTCGGGCCTCTTGTCGCGTGGCATGGATCCCGTGGCGCTTCAGCACCTGGGGTTTCGGCGTGATTCTGTGGCCTGCGCAACCTTGGAGGCTCCGGCGGAAGGAAATATCGTGGCTGCCGCGGCCTCGCTGGAGCGACTGATCCAGGTACGCGCTGAGGTCGATGCTGCAGTGTGGGCGCAAGTGCGATGTGCCTGCGAGTCGGCCGGCAAGTTGCGACGCCGTGGTTGGCTGCCATCGTGCATCGATCGTAGGAGGTCCCCTGCTTGCGAGCCTAGGGACGCGGACGTGCAACAGCTGAGGCGACTCATCGCACCGCTGGAGCTGGCGTTGGGCGACGCGCGTCTTCCGTCGATCCACTGGCGCGTCTCTGGGCACACCGATCGCGCGGGGCAGTTTGAGGCCCGCGTGCCCAGGATCGTGGGGCATCACAAAGGCGGCTCATTGGTCTTCTTCAAGGCGCGTCCGGTTCCAGAGCGCCTCAACCACGTGTTGTTGCGCCGACTGCTCGAACAAGATGATGTGGTCGCGGTCATGCGCCAAGACAGCGGACGCGCGATGTTGGTGGTAAGGGAGCGTGGCTCAACCTTGATATACGATCATTTCGCGTATCCCAAGGTTGAGCCCAGTTTCCACACGTTTTTGGCCGAGCTTGACAACCGAGCCGTGGCATCCCGCCTCGACGCGCTGCGAGCACCGCGATCGCCACGCGATCTCATATTCGATCCGCGTGATGGAAGCACGGTTGAACTGGACTACGAGGGGCTGGCAAGGGTCGACGGAAGCCTCGCTGTCGCTGCGGTGGTGGGCGAGCGCAGCTACCGTCCGGATCGGAGCTACGTACTCCCGCCGATGTGGCTTGATCGCGTCGCTTTGCAAGTGCCTCTTGGTGGGGAGCAAAGGGCGATTCGTGCGCGAGCAATTTTGTCGGAGGAGGGCTTGGATTGGGTGGGGGGGCTACGTGACGAGCCCATTTCACCAACTCTGGAAGAGATGGGGGGCTCCGCCGCGATGCCGGTGTTTCGGGCGCGGCGGAGCGATCCAGCATTTGTGCTTCGGGGAAGCCCTTCGGAACGCGTCACGTTTGTTGGTATCCACGCTCTTTTCGGTATCGTAGCCGCTGTCGAGATGGAGGTGCCGTCGAGCGTGCGTGGTACCGCGCGTGACTGGTCGGTCCAGCTACCGGCAGGGCCTTTGCCGGGGGGATTTTCCACCCGAAACGGCTTGATGGGCTTGCGAGAACGGCTGAGCCGGGCCCCTCATGTCCTGCGCGTGCAGGTGGGCGGCGACGCGAGGACCCTTGACGCTACGCTCACACCTGTAGGCACCACCAGCGACTAAGCCGGCTGCATCATCGACTCGGGATCGACGGCGCCCGCTACGATGTCGAGCGGGGAAACACGGCGTCGGTCGTGCGGGATTCCCGTGGCGCGGGGTCGGGTACGGGATCTGTCGCGCTTGCATGTCGGACGCCGCCTCTGTATGGGTGAGGCGTGTTTGCGTCGCGTATCTCTTCCGCTATCCCAAGTCTGCTCACCTTCGTATTCACGCTGCTGCCTGCGTGTCGAGGAGCCGACAGCACGTCGCCGGATTCGGTGGTTTGGGGAGCACCCTTGGGGGGGGGCGTGGGGGCACCGACGACGACACCGCCACCGGTCGCGGCTGAGGTCGTGGGTGCCGCTTTCGAGCCAGCCCCTCTCACGCCGCTACTACCTGCCAGCATGCAGGAGGCAGCGGCGCGTCTGACCGAGGCGGCCACGGGCAGTACGACGGCCTGGGATCGACTCGCGTTCATGTGCGACACGTTCGGACATCGGCTGAGCGGGTCGAAGGCGCTTGAAGACGCGATCGATTGGGCGGTCGATACACTGAAGGCCGATGGTATGAGCAACGTCCGGCGTGAAAAAGTGATGGTGCCAAAGTGGGTGCGTGGCCGAGAGCGTGCGCGCGTATTGTCGCCCGTGCGCAGGGACCTCAGCATTTTGGGGCTCGGCGGTACTGTCGGTACGGCAGGGATCCGGGCCGAGGTAGCGGTGGTCCAGACACTCGCAGACATCGCCAAAGAAGGTGAGGCACTGCGGGGAAAAATCATCGTCATCAATCAGCCCATGCCTACCTACGACCATGAGCACCGCGATCCGGGCTATGGGCAAACCGTGAAAATTCGTTGGAGCGGGGCTGTGGAAGGGGCGAAGGTGGGGGCGAAGGCGGTGTTGATTCGTTCGGTGACGGCCCACAGCTTGGGCGCACCCCATACAGGCTCGATGGGGTACGACGACGCACACAAGAAAATTCCCACAGCCGCGCTGAGTGTGGAAGATGCCGAATACCTGGCGCGCGCGGTGAAACGCGGGCCTGTTAAGTTGGAGCTCAAGCTCGGCGCGCGAAGTTTTCCGGATGTTGAGAGTGCGAACGTCGTGGCGGAGTTGCCAGGTCGCGAACGCCCCGGTGAAGTCGTCCTCATCGGCGCGCACATCGATTCGTGGGATGTGGGCCAGGGTGCACACGACGACGGCTCCGGGGTCCTGATGGCGATGGATGCGGCCCGAATGCTCAAGCAGCTCGGCCTGATCCCTCGCCGTACGATTCGGGTGGTGTTGTTCACCAACGAGGAGAACGGACTGCGCGGAGGGACGGCCTACTTCGAGGCCCACAAAGGTGACAATCACGTAGCCGCGATCGAAGCAGACACGGGTTCGGGTGCGCCACAGGGCTTTGGTGTGGTCGGGGGGCCGGAGAACGCGGCCGCCCTGAGCGTGTTCGCGCCGCTGTTTGAAGGCCTGGGCGCGTCGGCCATTCGGCAAGGGCGGGGGGGGGCAGATATCGGCCCGCTCACGCGTGCGGGTGTGTTGAGCTTGTCGGTCGCTCCCGATACCTCCCACTACTTCGACTATCATCACAGCGCGGCCGACACGGTCGACAAGGTGAACCCCGATTATCTACAGCGCAACGCGGCTGCCATGGCATTGATGGCCTATGTCCTGGCCGAGCGTGAGTAGGTGGGAGATGATGGCCCGACGCGGGCAGGCGTCGTCGCTCGTGTGAGCTCTCCCCGAGCTCCTCCTGCGCTGCGGGTACGTCGCCAAATCCGGACGATGTCGACGGCTCCGGGAAACATGTCGTCTGATTTTTGGCTCGCGGAGCCGAAGGCTATCGGTACATCGTTTTCCACGTGCAGCTGGAAGTTGGCAACAAAATACTGCGGTCGCCATGACGCAAGTCCGCATCGTCGTTCCCGACGATAGCGCCGCGGCGAGCTGGCGGATGCCTGCGTACGCCAACGGGCAACTTCCGGCTTGCCGGAGCCTACTGTTTGGCCGATGATTCCCGACCTATGTGCTTTCAAGGCAGTCGCAGCCAAGCCTTTCTCCATGCGTTGCTGTTTCTTACTCGCTTGCCGGTGGCCCGTTGGGCGCGGGATGATCCCGAGTCGATGCGTCGATCTGTCATGTATTACCCCGCCGTAGGTGGGGTGCTGGGAGTGTTCGCGGCTGTCGTGTATTCCGGGATGTTGGGGTTTGGGGTCTCCTTGGCGGCGCTCGCCGCCGTAGTGACGACGGTTCTGCTCACGGGAGCGTTACACGAGGACGGTCTGGCCGATGGTTGCGACGCGTTCTTCGGCGGGCGATCGCGTGAGGATGTGTTGAGGATCATGAAGGATCCGCGCGTGGGGGTGTTCGGTGCGGTGGCTCTGATTGTGAGCGTGGTGTCGCGTTGGCAGCTCATTGCGGCGTTGCCCCCGGGTGCCGTGCCGACTGTGTTGGTCACGACGCATATCCTGTCCCGGGCCACACCCATGCCCTTCGTCGCGTTTGGGCACTATGTATCGCAGCCGGCGAGCAAGTCTCGGCTCTGCACACGAGGACTTTCGCCGTTCGAGCTTGCACGTGGACTGCTGATCGCGTTTGTACTCGCATGGGTCGCTACCCCAACTTTGTCGTGGTGGTTTCTCCCCGTCGGCACCACGTTGGTGGCCCAGTTCTGGCGACGATTTTGCCGGAGGATCGGTGGATACACCGGAGACTGTCTCGGCTGTGTGCAGCAGTGCTCCGAGATCGCGGTTCTGGTTCTCGCTCTCGCCCTGGGCGACACGTGAGCTGAGCTCCGCCCCGCGTGTAGATCAAGTGACCCTTCGCAATAGCGACAGAAGTGCCGGTGGCGTCAAGAAAATGGTGCGAATGGGGCCGATTCGTATGTCCGCGGACCCTTCCAGAGCGATTTCCTTCCGCGCGTCTTGTCGTTCTCCGGATAGAAATGTACCGTTTTTGGAGCCGGCGTCCGCCAAGACCCAAGAATCATTCGAGGATCGAAAGTAGCAGTGTAGTTTCGACACGCCGCGGGCGCTGAGTATGACATCGTTGGTACGCGACCGGCCCACAAAGATACGATCTTGGAAGGGCGTTTCGGGGCTCCGCTTGGTGAACGCAAAAACGTCCGGTGGCGCGGCAGAAATGAACGCGAGGAGTGATTGTTCCGGCTCGAAGTTGGTGTCGACCTTGGTGTAAAAGGGCTGGTGTGCCTCGCCGAGCGAAGCGGAGTGAATCAGTAGGAGCGGCACGGTCCATTCGGTGGGCCATAGCGACTCCGGGAGACCTTTCGCGTTCTCGATCAGCTCGTCGAAGGTGGACACTCGATGTGGTTATTGCGCGGAGGGTGGACTGGCGCAAACGTGTCGGCGAATGTCCAGTGCCGGCAGTGAACGGCGCGGAGTTCTGGGCGCGGATGTGGGCACATACACGGGGTCGCCGTGCCGGGGCGGGACGGGATGGGATGGGGTGGGATGGGATGGGACGGGACGGCAGCACAGCGATGCGAGTGGGGTCGACGACGGCCTCGATGATTTTCAGCGGCCCCTCGCACAGGGGGCACCTCGTAAGGTGGACGGAGAATACGCGGGAGAGGAGCCGACGCCAGGCAATCCGTTTCGGTGTGGGTGGCACGTCGGAGTGGATTGCCGAAATCTCAACTAACCCCCAGCGCTTTGAACACCGCGTCCGTAGGATCCGCATAGAACCCTGTCTGAAACTTAGCGAACAGTCCACCGGGAATCGAAGGAATGTCCCCAACGCTGGCCATCGGCAACAACAGCCGCTTCGCCCCGGCATCGGCCGCCACCTGCAACGACTCCGCCAGACTCTCCACCGGCACAATGTTCCCTCCCAGGCTCATCGTCCCGAGCACCACGAGCTGCGGCTCCAACGGCTTTCCGAGAAGCCCCGAGCACATCGCAATGAACCCCGCCAGCGTCAGCGTCGAGCTTGGTCCGGTGTTGTGCGCTTCGACGACATGCAGATGAAAGTCATGCCCGTTCGGCTTCACCGAAGCCTGCACCTGCGCCGCGTTCGCCTTGAAGTAGTCGATGATCACTCGCTGCCCATTTGCAGGAGATTTTGCTCAACGATCGTGCGCCGCCATTGCGCATCATCGACGCCCTGGAGCAGGAGGTCGGCGATGAGTCGGCTCTCCCGGAGTCGGAGCGATACGCCTGTGATG